>NZ_SMLC01000423.1 GCF_004349245.1 Actinomadura sp. 6K520
CACCCGGCACCGCGTCCCCCTCCGGCACCGCAACGCCCCGCCGCGCATGCCACAGCGCACGCACCCCGAACCACACCAGCACCACCGCACCCGCGACCCGCAGCCCGTCATACGCCAGCCGCGACGCCGCCAGCAGCGCCGACAACCCCACCGCCGCCGCCAGCCCCCACGCCAGCACCCCGGCCTCGTTCCCCAGCACCGTCACCAGCCCCGCCCGCCGCGACCGCATCGACTCCCGCATGATCACGACCGTGCTCGGCCCCGGCGCCATCGCGATCAGAACCGCCGCACCCGCGAAGGCGACCACACTCTCCAGCATCCCCCCATGCTGACCACCGCCGCACCGCCCCGCAACGCCTTTGCCCGCGCCCCCGTCTCACCACACCGCCGACCGGCCACGCCTCCACACGGCCCCGCACACGGCCCCGGCAGACCCGCCCGTCACAGCGGCGCGCCGTCATCACCACCCGTACCCGACGGCGACGGAGACGGCGAAGGCGACGGACCCGACCGCGACGGCGAAGGCGACGGACGCCCCGGCGCCGACGACCGCGACGGCCGCTCGAACGTCGGCGTCGGCTCCGCAGGCTCCGGGGGCGGCTCCGTCGCCTTCGGCTGACACGCGAACAACACCCCCATCAGCAACGCCAGCACCACCAGCAGCGCCACCAACCCCAGCACCACCGCCACCAGGTTCCGCTCCGGCGCCCGCTCCCCCACCGGCACCGGCACCACCGCGGGCGGCGGCTCCGGACGCTCCAACGCCGGCTCCCCCGACCCCTGCCAATACGGCTGGAACTGCGGACCACGCCGGCGACCACCCCACCACGAC
>NZ_SMLC01000424.1 GCF_004349245.1 Actinomadura sp. 6K520
CTGTGCGGCCTCGACGGCCGCCTGGGCGATGACCGCGGCCTTCTTGATCTTCCGGCCTCGCAGCCACGCCTCGAGCCGCTTGGTGCCGCTGCGGCGGATCGCAGCCGGCGTCTGGTAGCCGCTCAGCAACGTCAGCGGTCCCTTGTTCGTCCAGGTCAGTGCCCGTTCCAGGGCCGGAAAGATCTCCAGCAGCTGTGCCCGGAGCCGGTTGATCTGCCGGGTCCGGTCGGCCACCAGGTCGGTGCGGCGCCGGGTCAGAAGGCGAAGATCCACGGCGATCTCGTCTCCAGGGCGCAGCACACCCAGATCGCTGCGCATCCGGGCCTGATCGGCGATCACGAACGCGTCCTTGGCGTCGGTCTTGCCCTGACCGCGGTAGGTGGCCGATGCGCGATGCACCGCCAGGCCGGTCAAGTAGACCATCGGCTGGTCGTGGCTGATCAACAACCCGATCAGCAGGGCCGCACCACCATGGTTGATGTCCACCGCCCACAACGCCTCCGGCGAGAGCTCCAGGACGTCGGCGATCAGCTCCAGCAAGACCGCCTCGTCGTTGAGGACCCGCCGCGACAGCAGGCACTTGCCTTGCGCGTCGAGGACCACGCAATGGTGGTGTTCCTTGCCGATGTCCACGCCGGCCCAGATTTCGGGCATGCCTCACCTCCGCGAGCTCCCTGTGGTGATCACCTGCAGACGACCTCGCCGACGGTGTCCTACTCAGCGATCAGTGTCGCGTATCCCAATTGGCGGTCGAGTCGTCACGGTGCCGGGGGCGGCCAAGTAACTCAAACCATCCCAAACCGGCG
>NZ_SMLC01000042.1 GCF_004349245.1 Actinomadura sp. 6K520
GACCACGCCCCGCCCGCCGGTGGCGGAGCCACCGGCGGGCGGGGCGTGGTCGGGTCGACTGTGCTCCATGGGTCAGCTCCTCGGTGCCTGGTCGTCGCGGCGTCCCGCCGGCCCGGCGGCGGCCGCGTGCCCCGCCTCCCCGGCCACGGGGGCCGTACCGGTGGCGGGACCGGTGCCGGTGTGGTCCGTGCCGGACGCCGCGCCGGTGTCGTGGCGCGTTCCGGTGTCGTGGTGGCCCGCGTCGGCCGCGGGCGCCGGGCCGCCGTGCCGCTCACCGGCGGGGACGGACAGCAGTTCCTCGAACAGCTCGCGGTAGTGCTGCATGGCCTGCCGCAGGTCCTCGGTGGACGCCTCCCCGTTCGCCGCCCGCCCGCTGATGGCGTGGGCGCGGCGGTAGTGGTCCATGGTGCGGCCGTGCTCGACCGACAGGTGGGCGACCTTCTCCTCGAAGCCGTGCGTCGGGTAGCCACGCTCGCCCATCACCACGGTGACGAGCCCGTCGGCCTGCTCCACCGCCGCCTCGGGCGTGTCGACGAAGCGTTCCTGGACGCGGACCCACTGCTCGCGGTACTGCTCGCGCCGTGCCGGGTCGAGTTCCTGCAGCCGCAGCTCCTCGTGGCGCTGCTCGCGGGAGCGCAGCTCCCGCTCGGCGGCCGCGCGGCCGCCCGCGCTGCGCACCGCCCGGTCGTATTCGGGGCCGAACCGCCGCTTCAGCCTTTGCGTCTGCGCCCGGGACCGGGCCACGTACACGACCGCGACCAGCGCGGCGACGACGACTACGGCGATGACGACCCATATCGCGGTGGACATTGTTTCCTCCAACAAGCGCCGGATCGAACGCATCGCCGATGCCCGCAGAAAAGCATTCAAAACGGAATGCCATGAATCGGGCACCCGGAGGTCAGCGGCCCGGGGGCACCAGGCAGCTCAGCGGCCCGACGCGCCGGGCGCCGCCGTACCCGGCGGCCCGCAGCAGTTCGAGCGCGCGCTCGTCGCGCCGCCACGCGCACGCCACGTCCACCCCGGTGCGCTCCAGCGCGGCCCGCACCTCGGCGGCGCGCGGCTTGCCGCCCCGCGGGTCGCGGACGGCGGCGGTCAGCACCTTGCGGTCGTCGACGAACCGCCGCGGCGCGGGCAGGCTCCGCAGGTAGTGGCCGTTGGGGTTCACGGCGTGCGTGCCGACGGTCAGCAGCGGCACGGCCCGCATCACGCGGGACGGCATGAGCACGAGACCGCCCGGTCCCGCGAGCGCGACCACCTCCCGCGCGGTCCCGGCGGCCTTCCCGGAGATCTTCCACGACGGGCGCGCCGCCACGGCCGAGCCGTTGGACGCCGACCACACCGGAACCCCGCCCGCGGCCAGCGCCACGGCGAGCGCGGCCGCCGGGCCGGCGGCGGCCAGGCGGGCGGGGCCCGGCCGCGCGGCGGGAATCCGCACCGTGGCCAGCAGGCCGATCAGCACCGGCGCGGGCACGGCCCACATCGTCCGCCAGAGCACCTGCCCCGCCCCCGACAGGTCCGCGGCCGTGTGCAGCACACCGGGGAGGACGAGGGCGGTCAGCACCGCTGCGACCCCGGTGGCGATCAGCGCGGGCACGCCGCGGCGGGCGGTCCAGGGCGACAGCCACAGCGCGCACCCGGCGAGCACGCCCAGCACCCCCTGCAGCAGGACCCACCCGTAGGCGGACGGGGCGTCGTGGACCCTGCCGGCCACGCTCGTGTCGTCGTTGAACAGCATGACCGCGAGGCCCGCGGCGATCGGGTAGGCCGCCGCCGCGCACGCGGCGAGGCCGGTCCGGACGCGGCCGGCGGCCAGCAGCGGGACGGCGGCGGCCCCGACGACGAGGGGCACGACGAACGCGGCCGACGAGGTCAGCCCGACCGCGGTGATCCCGGCGGCGGTGAGCAGCGCGAGGTCCCGCCGCGAGCGCCGCTCGGCCCACCGGGTCAGGTAGACGAACAGCAGCGGCACCAGCACCGACACCAGCATCGCCTTGCCCTGCCACATCCGCGGCAGGTGGAACGAGCCGAGCGAGGCCGAGTTCGTCCCGCTCAGCAGCAGGTAGGCCGCCGCCACGGCGAAGCAGAGCGCGGCGCGGCGCGGCGCCCACGCCCGGACCAGCCGCCAGAGCGCCCAGACGGCGAGGAAGACGGCCGCGGGCAGCATCAGGTACCACAGGAACGACGCGGCGTGGGCGCCGAGCACCCGCGCGAGGGCCCCGGCGAGGACCTCGACCGAGGCGACCGGCGGCTCGCCCGCGATCTCGTCGGCCGTGCCGGGGGTGAAGATGACGTCCTTGAGGGGGATCTCGCCGGTGGCGGCCGTCGCGACCGAGCGCGAGACGAAGTAGGCGTCGTCGCCGTCGGAGTTCACGATGAACAGGGAGGCGACGGCGAACCCGGCCCCGGTGAGCAGCGCGAGCGGCGTGCCCCTGCGGGCCGGCTCCTCCCCGTGGTCCTCGTACCCGGCGTCCTCGTACCCGGCGTCCTCGTCCCCGGTGCCCTCGTCCGCGTGCGCGCGGTCCCCGTCCCGGCCGTCGCCGTTTGCCCCGTTCCGGCCGCCGAGACGGGGGAGGAGGTAGGCCGCCGCGGCGGCGACGCTCACCGTCCCGCAGAGCCATGTGCACCACCACGGGACACCGGACGGGTACAGGCCCGCGCACGTCCCCGCCGCGGCACCCGCCGCCACCGCGACCACGGCCAGGGAGCGCCTGGGGCGCCGTGCGGCCCGCCGCGCCCTCTCCCGCCAGAGCGGGCCGCCCTCCCACCACGCGCGGCCGGTCGCGTAGAGCGCGGCGAGCGCCCCGGCGGCGGCGAGCCACGCCAGCAGCAGCGCCCAGGTGGGCGACCGGAGCAGCAGGCCGAGATGGTAGACGACGGTCCAGGCCGCGAAGAGCACGACGGCGGCGTCGGAGAGCCCGTCCACCAGGCGTGTCGTGCGGGTTTCGTCCGGCCGGCGGAGCCGCGTTTCAGCGGCACGGTCGAGTAACTGAACCATCCGGGTCCTCCCCCGTACGCCCGTGACGATCTTGCTGTGTTGGACGCCGTGTTCAGACCCGAGGTTCACACGCCGCCGCGCTCCCGATATCCCCTGGTGCCGTCACGGGCGAGCGCCACTCCCGTTATCAGTACGGATTTACTGCGGTATGCCTGATATGCATGTTCTGATTGAGGCGCCATCGGTTTACCCGCGCTCGGCGGGCCCATGCGAACGGAAGTGATGCCCGGTGCGCCACGCGTTCGGCTTCGTCCTCGGCGTACTGCTGACGCCGGCCCTGGTGTACGGCGCGGCCTGGGGATACGTCCAGGCCGGCCAGTCCTTCAGCGGCACCGGACAGGAGATCACCGACCGCACCCGCATCTACGGGGCGTTCGCCCTGCTCGCCGCCGTGGGCCTCGTGATGGGCGTGATCATCGTCGCGCGCTGGGCGTCGCCGCTGGTCTCGCTCATCCCGGCGCTGGCCCTGCTCGGCCTCTCCGCCTACTTCCTGGTCGACCCGGAGCGCGCCCTCACCCTGCCGGAGGAGGCGCCGCCGGCCGGTGACATGGACTTCGGGCTCCGCATGCTGCTCGGCTCCGGCGTGTTCGCGATGATGGGGTTCGCGCTGCTGATGCCGACGTGGGCACCGCGCCGCTGGAGCTCCCGCCGTGACGGGGAGCCGGCCGACGCCGACTTCTACTCCGCCATGGAACGCCGGCCGTCACCGGGACCCGGGCCGTCCAGGCACGGGCGCTGAGGCGGTCCGGTCTCCGGTACGCGCGCCGGCCCCGGGTGCCCCGGGACGCCAGAAGGCCCCCGCGGGTGTAGGAACGCGGGGGCCTCCGGGGTCCGGGGGAGATCAGACCGGAAGGTGGGGCCGGTGGGTGAGCCGGCGGCTCAGTGGAACTGGCCCTCTTCCGTCGAGCCCTTCAGGGCGGTGGTGGACGAGTCCGGGTTGATCGCGGTGCTCACCATGTCGAAGTAGCCGGTACCGGCCTCGCGCTGGTGCTTGACCGCGGTGAAGCCCTTCTCGGCCGCGGCGAACTCGCGCTCCTGCAGGTCGACGTAGGCGGTCATGCCCTCGCGGGCGTAGCCGTGCGCCAGGTCGAACATGCCGTAGTTGAGCGCGTGGAAGCCGGCCAGGGTGATGAACTGGAACTTGAAGCCCATGTGGCCGAGCTCCCGCTGGAACTTGGCGATGGTCGCGTCGTCCAGGTGCGCCTTCCAGTTGAAGGACGGCGAGCAGTTGTAGGCCAGCATCTGGTCCGGGTACTCGGCCTTGACGGCCTCGGCGAACTTGCGGGCCTGCTCCAGGTCCGGGGTGCCGGTCTCCATCCAGATGAGGTCGGAGTACGGCGCGTACGCCTTGGCGCGGGCGATGCAGGGCTCCATGCCGTTGCGGACCCGGTAGAAGCCCTCGGCGGTGCGCTCGCCGGTGATGAACTCGCGGTCGCGCTCGTCCACGTCCGTCGTGATCAGTGTCGCGGCCTCGGCGTCGGTCCGCGCGATGATCAGGGACGGCACGTTGGAGATGTCCGCGGCGAGGCGGGCGGTGCTGAGGGTCTTGATGTGCTGCGAGGTCGGGATCAGCACCTTGCCGCCGAGGTGGCCGCACTTCTTCTCGGAGGCCAGCTGGTCCTCCCAGTGCACGCCCGCGGCGCCCGCGGCGATCATGCCCTTCATCAGCTCGAAGGCGTTCAGCACGCCGCCGAAGCCGGCCTCCGCGTCGGCGACGATCGGGGCGAGGAAGTGGGTGTCGCCCTCGCCCTCGGCCCACTGGACCTGGTCGGCGCGCAGGAGCGCGTTGTTGATGCGGCGCACGACGGCCGGGACCGAGTTCGCCGGGTAGATGCTCTGGTCGGGGTAGGTCTGGCCCGCGAGGTTGGCGTCCGCCGCGACCTGCCAGCCCGACAGGTAGATGGCCTTGAGGCCCGCCTTCACCTGCTGGACCGCCTGCAGCCCGGTCAGCGCGCCGAGGGAGTGGACGTAGTCCTCCTCCTGCAGCAGCTTCCAGAGCCGCTCGGCGCCGAGGCGCGCGAGGGTGTGCTCCTCCTGGACCGAACCGCGGATCCGCACGACGTCCTCCGCCGTGTAGGTCCGCTCGATCCCCTGCCAGCGGGGATCGGTCTCCCACTGACGCTGCAGCTCTTCGGCTGCGCCCTTGAGGCGACTGTCGCTCATCGTCTCAGCCCTTCCGTGTCGTCCCCTGGGTGCTTGCATCGACTATGCCCCGATCGCAACCCCTTAATGAACTCGCGAGTAACAGAAGAACTGCGATATTTCCGCTACCATGAACCCGTGACGACCTTGCGGCCAGAAGAACCCCTCAACTTGACGAGTGACGTAGACCTCGTGACGTTCGGGCAGCGGCTCCGGCATCTGCGGCGCACCCGCGGCCTGACGCTCGCGGAACTCGGCGAGCGCGTCGGGCGCGCCCCGTCCCAGCTGTCGCTGCTGGAGAACGGGCGCCGCGAGCCCAAGCTGTCGCTGCTGCAGTCGCTCGCCACCGCGCTGGAGTGCCCGGTGGAGGAGCTGCTGCGGCGCCAGCCTCCCAGCCGCCGCGCGCAGCTGGAGATCGAGCTGGAGGAGGCGCAGCGCGACCCGCTCTACCGGACGCTCGGGCTGTCCCACCTCAAGGCGGGCAAGCGGATGCCGAACGAGGTGATCGAGCACATCCTGGCGCTGTACGGGGAGCTGAAGCGCAGCCGGACCAAGCCGACCGCGAGCCCCGAGGAGGCGCGCAAGGCCAACGCCGAGCTGCGCCGCCAGATGCACGAGCGCGGCAACCACTTCGCCGACATCGAGACCGTCGCGTCCCAGACCCTCGACGCGGTCGGCTACCGGCGCGGCGCGGTGTCGCAGGGACTGCTGATGACGCTGGTCGGCCACTTCGGCTTCGGCCTCCGGTACGTCAAGGACCTGCCGCGCTCCGTGCGGTCGGTCACCGACCTGCGCAACCGGCGGATCTACCTGGAGCGCGAGCAGCTCGGCATGCACACGCCGCGGACGATCCTGCTGCAGACCCTCGGGCACATCGCGCTGGACCACGACCAGCCGCGCGACTTCGCCGACTTCCTGCGCCAGCGCGTCGAGGCGAACTACTTCGGCGCCGCGATCCTGATGCCCGAGCGCAGCGTCGTCCCGTTCCTGCAGGAGGCGAAGGCGGCGCGGGAGCTGTCCGTGGAGGACCTGGCGGACGTCTTCTCCGTCTCCTACGAGATGGCCGCGCACCGCTTCACCAACGTCGCGACCCACCATCTCGACCTGCAGCTCCACTTCACCAAGAACGACGAGAACGGCACGATCTACAAGGCGTACGCCAACGACGGCCTGGCGTTCCCCCAGGACGAGGACGGCGCGATCGAGGGCCAGCGGATGTGCCGCGAGTGGGCCGGGCGCCACGTGTTCGGTGCCGAGGACCGCTTCTCGGTCTACTACCAGTACACCGACACCCCGCGCGGCACGTACTGGTGCCTGTCGCACATCGACCCCAGCCACGAGCGCGACTTCGCGATCACGCTGGGCGTCCGGTTCGAGGACTCCCGCTGGTTCCGCGGGCGGGAGACGACCCGGCGGCGCAGGTCGTCCTGCCCGGACGGCGACTGCTGCCAGCGTCCCCCGAAGACGCTGTCGGACCGCTGGGAGGGGATGGCCTGGCCGTCGGCCCGCGCGCACTCGCATGTGCTGTCGGTCCTGCCGCCCGGGGCCTTCCCCGGGGTGGACGAGGCGGACGTCTACGCCTTCCTGGACCGGCACGCCGCCGAATGACGACCGTGTTGTCCCCGCGTTAACTCTTCGGGCCGGTCTGCTCTCTCCCGTCCCGGCGGTGAATGATCTGGGAGGATCTGGCGTTCCTGATAGGTGAGGGGGACGCCCGGTCCCGGGACGGTCCGCACGGAGGGAGAGCGCGTGCTGCCTGAGGTCGCGTCGTGGTTGCGCCGCCGCACGAGCACGGCGGAGGACTGGCCGCCGCGCCTGCTCCTCGGCGCCAAGGGCGACACCAGGATCAGCGTCGTGCTGCCCGCGCGCGACGAGGAGGCGACGGTCGGCGCCATCGTGGCGGCGATCCGGACCGAGCTGGCCGAGCGGATCCCGCTGGTGGACGAGATCGTCGTGGTCGACTCCCGGTCCCGCGACCGGACCGCCGCCGTGGCCGCCGCGGCGGGCGCCGAGGTCGTCGCCCAGGACGCCGTCCTGCCGGAGGAAGGCCGGATGTCCGGCAAGGGCGAGGCGCTGTGGAAGTCCCTGGCCGCGACGTCCGGTGATCTGGTCGTCTTCGTGGACGCCGACCTGCGGGAGTTCACCCCGTCCTACGTGACCGGGCTGCTCGGGCCGCTGCTGGCCGACCCGTCCGTCGGCTACGTCAAGGGCTGCTACGACCGCCCGTTCGTCGAGGGGGACCGGCGCGTCGAGGGCGGCGGGGGCCGGGTGACCGAGCTCGTCGCGCGGCCCCTGATCAACCTGCACTGGCCGCTGCTCGCCGGCGTCATGCAGCCGCTCGGCGGCGAGTACGCGGGGCGCCGCGCGCTGCTGGAGCGGCTGCCGTTCGTCACCGGCTACGGCGTGGAGCTCGGCCTGCTCCTGGACGTCTACCACGACTCCGGCCTCGACGCGATCGCGCAGGTCGACCTGGGGCGCCGGGTGCACGCGCACCAGTCGACCGAGGCGCTCGGCGAGATGTCGGGGCAGATCATGCTGACCGCCTGGTCGCGGCTGGAGCGGCACGGCCGGATGATGCCCCTGGAGGCGCCGGCGACCGCGCTGACCCGCATCCGCCGCGGCACGGACGGGTACGACCCCCGCACCGTCGACGTCGCGGTGGGGGAGCGGCCCCCGATGGCGGAGGTGCCCGGGTACGCCGCCGCACGGTCGTTCTCCCCGGGCCGCGGCTGAAAATCCTGTGACTCGGCCCACCGTGTTACCTCTGGTAACGGCAGATGGTGCTACCGTTGGTAACACGGATATTGGAGAGAGGGTCTATTAATCATGACGAGCGCGGAGCCGACGCCGTTCTCGCTGGAGCCCAGTGAGGACGTGCGCGAGGTCAGGGACTGGGTGCACGAGTTCGCCCGGGACGTCATCCGTCCCGCGGCCGAGGAGTGGGACGAACGCGAGGAGACGCCCTGGCCGCTGATCCAGGAGGCGTCCAAGGTCGGCCTCTACTCGCTCGACTTCTTCGCCACGCAGTGGCTGGAGCCGACCGGGCTCGGCATCCCGGTGGCGTTCGAGGAGATCTTCTGGGGCGACGCCGGCATCGGGCTGTCCATCGTGGGGACCGGGCTCGCCGCCGCGTCCGTCGCCGCCGTGGGCACCCAGGAGCAGGTCGCCGAGTGGGTGCCGCAGATGTTCGGCACCCCCGACGACGTCAAGCTCGGCGCGTTCTGCTCCTCCGAGCCCGACGCGGGCAGCGACGTCGGCGCCATCCGCGCGCGCGCCGTCTACGACGAGGCCAAGGACGAGTGGGTCCTGAACGGCACCAAGACCTGGGCCACCAACGGCGGCATCGCCGACGTCCACATCATCGTGGCGTCCGTGCACCCCGAACTCGGCAGCCGCGGCCAGGGCAGCTTCATCGTCCCGCCGAACACGCCGGGCTTGCGGCAGGGCCAGAAGTTCAAGAAGCACGGCATCCGCGCCTCGCACACCGCCGAGGTGATCCTCGAGGACGTGCGCATCCCGAGCCGCCTCATCATCGGGGGCAAGGACCGGTTCGACGAGCGCGTCGCGCGGGCCCGCGAGGGCAAGAGCTCCAAGGGCCAGGCCGCGCTGAAGACGTTCGAGACCACCCGCCCGTCGGTCGGCGCGATGGCCATCGGCGTCGGCCGCGCCGCCTACGACTACGCCCTGCAGTACGCCCGCGAGCGCGAGCAGTTCGGCCGCAAGATCGGCGACTTCCAGGCCATCGCGTTCAAGCTCGCCGACATGAAGTGCCGGCTGGACGCCGCCCGCCTCATGGTGTGGCGGGCCGCCTGGATGGCCCGCACCGGCAAGGACTTCGAGAACGCCGAGGGCTCGATGGCCAAGCTCATGGCGAGCGAGATGGCGGTCAACGTCACCGAGGAGGCCATCCAGATCCTCGGCGGCAACGGCTACACCCGCGAGTACCCGGTGGAGCGCATGCACCGCGACGCGAAGATCTTCACGATCTTCGAGGGCACCAGCGAGATCCAGCGCCTCGTCATCGGCCGCACCGTCACCGGCCTCTCCGTCCGGTAGCCCCTGACCCGCGCAGCGCCCGGTGTGCCCGCGAAACCGCGCCCGCGGGCACACCGGGTCCGGGCGGCTCAGTCCCGCGTGCCGCCGGAACCCGCCGGGAGGAGCGGCCGGATGAGGCGCACGGCCTGCCGGGCGACCTCGTCGACCGGTGGCGCGACGTCCAGCAGCGCGCCGTGCTCGTCCGGCTGGAGCGGCTCCAGAGTCTCGAACTGGGAGCGCAGTAGCGCGGGCGGCATGAAGTGGTCGCGGCCCCGCATCCGCCGGAGCAGCAGCTCCTCCGCGCCGTGCAGGTGGAGGAAGTAGGTGTCCGGCACCGGGCGGCGCAGGACGTCGCGGTAGGAGCGCTTGAGGGCCGAGCAGGCGAGGACCGTGGACGTCCCGGCGGCCCGCTGATCGGCCGTCCAGCGGGCGAGCGCCTCGAGCCACGGCCATCTGTCGTCGTCGGTCAGCGCTTCGCCGCCGGACATCTTCGCGATGTTCGCGGGCGGGTGGAAGTCGTCGGCCTCGGCCATCCGCAGCCCGAACCCGTCCCGGAGCCGGCGCGCGATCGTGCTCTTGCCGCAGCCGGAAACCCCCATCACCACGACGTGGACGCTTGTGATCATGGGATTCTCCGTCCGCGGGTACGCTGGCGGCCATGTCGACTCTGCACGAGGAGGTGCTCGCCAGGCTCGGGCCACTGATCATCTCGGGTGAGCTGGCGCCGGGGTCGACGGTCAACCTCGAATGGGTGCAGCAGGAGTTCGGCGTGTCGCGCACCGTCGCCCGGGAGGTGGTGCAGGTCCTCGCGTCGATGCGGCTGGTGGCCAGCCGCCGGCGGACCGGCGTCACGGTGCTGCCGAAGGACGAGTGGGACTCCTACGACCGCGCCGTGATCAGGTGGCGGCTGGCCGGGCCGGAGCGCGGCGTCCACCTGCACCAGCTCTCGCAGCTGCGCACCGCGATCGAACCGCCGGCCGCCGCGCTGGCCGCCCGGCACGCGGACGGCCGCCAGCGGGACCGGATCGTCGAGCTCGGCGCGGCCCTGGAGGAGGCGGGCGAGGCCGGGGACCTGGCCGCGTTCCTCGAACACGACATCGCGTACCACCGGCTGCTGCTCGAAGCGTCGGGGAACGTGATGTTCGCGGGCCTCGCCTACGTCGTGGAGGAGGTGCTGCGCGGGCGCACGCAGCACCGGCTGATGCCGCCGCGGCCCAAGCGCGAGGCGCGCCGGCTCCATCTCGTGGTGGCCGAGGCCGTCGCCGGCCGCGAGTCCGAGGTCGCCAGGGCGGCGATGACGGCGATCTGCGTCGAGGTCACCGACGAGATGGGCCGGCTCGACGGGGACGGCGCCCCCGCGTCCTGACCTGGCCGTACTCAGGTGACCAGCCACAGCAGCGAGGCGATCGCGAACACCGTCAGCCCGAGCGTCGTCTCGATGACGGTCCAGGTCTTCAGGGTGGTCTTCTCGTCCATGCCGAACAGCCGGCTCACCAGCCAGAACCCGGAGTCGTTCACGTGCGAGAGCACGGTCGCGCCGGCCGCGATGGCGATCACGAGGAGCGTGAGCTTGAAGTCGTTCAGGCCGGCTTCGCCGACCGCCCCCGCGATCAGTCCGCCGGTCGTGGTCAGCGCGACGGTCGCCGAGCCCTGCGCGACGCGCAGCAGGGTCGCGATGATGAAGGCCTGCAGGATCAGGGAGATGCCGAGGTCGGACAGGCTGCCGCTCAGCGCGTCACCGATGCCGCTGAGCTCCAGCACCCCGCCGAACATGCCGCCCGCACCGGTGATCAGGATGATGGCGCACACCGGGCCGAGGGCCTGGTCGAGGATCTTGCTGACGGTGGCCATCGACGCGTTGGGCCGGCCGAGCACCAGGATCGCGACGAGGACCGTGATCAGCAGGGCCACCGGCGTGATGCCGATCAGGCTCAGGAAGTCGACCCAGTCCTGGCCCTCGGCCAGCACCTCCGACTCGACCAGCGTCGACAGCACCGTGTTGAAGGAGATCAGCACCAGCGGGATGAGCAGCAGCATGAGCACCGTGGCGAAGGACGGCTGCCTCCAGCCGGGCTCCTCCGCGTTCTCGCCGTCCTGCACCTCGCCGAAGACCACGTCCGACACCGGCACGTCGACCCTGGCGGCGAGGAACCGGGAGACCAGCATGACGCCGACGTACCACGCCACCGCCGCGACCGGGATGCCGACGAGCAGCGTCAGCCCGACGTTGGCGCCGATCAGGTTCGCCGCGGCGACGGGCCCGGGGTGCGGCGGGACGATCGCGTGCATCGCGGCGAACGCGCCCGCCGCGGGGAGCGCGTAGTAGAGCACGGAACCGCCGAAGCGCCGCGCCACGGTCAGGATGATCGGGACGAAGATGACGAGCCCGGCGTCGAAGAAGATCGGGAATCCGAACAGCAGGGACGCGACGCCCAGCGCCATCGGCGCCCGCTTCTCGCCGAACCGGCCGATGAGGGTGTCCGCGAGCGTCTGCGCACCGCCGGTCACCTCCAGCAGCCGCCCGAGCATGACGCCGAACGCGACCAGCAGCGCCACCGACCCGATCGTGTCGGCGAATCCGAACATCAGCACATCGGGGATGTCCCCGGGCTCGAACCCGACGGCGACGGCCGTCAGCACGCTCACCAGGACGAGTGAGATGAAGGCGTGCAGCTTCACCTTCATGATCAGGAACAGCAGCACCGCCACGGCACCGGCCGCGATCAGCAGCAGGGTGAGGGTGCCGAACTGGGGTTCGATCGCTTCCACGGGCGCCTCCGCCACCGGTCCGGCCCGGCAGGTCCCGGGCGCGTACGGACACGGTGCCGCAAAGGTACTACCTTTCACAAGACCCAACGGCTCCGGTCGATCGCGGAAGCACGATGCCCGCTGCCGCCGCGGCGACGGCAGGGGGCATCGGGACGGCCGGGGCGGCCGGGGGTCAGCCCGCCAGCCGGAACCCCTCGTAGCCGGACGCGGCGACCTCGTCGCACTTCTGCCGGTACACGCCGACGCCGCCGGGATAGGGCATGAACACCCGGGGCTTGCCCGGCACGTTCGAGCCCATGTACCAGGAGTCGGCGGCCGGGTAGAGGGTGGCCTGGGCGACCTCGTCGACGTGCCGGGTCCAGGCGTCCTCGGCCTCCGCCGTCGCCTCGATCGTCCGCTCGCCCCGGGACCGCATCGCGGCGATCGCGTCGCCCACCCACTCCACGTGCTGCTCGATGGAGACCATCATGTTGGAGAGCACGGAGGGGCTGCCGGGGCCGGTGATGGTGAACAGGTTCGGGAAACCGGCCACGGCGAGCCCCAGGTAGGTGCGCGGGCCCTCCGCCCATTTCTCGGTGAGCCGGATCCCGTCGCGCCCGCGGATGTCGACGGCCGTGAGCGCGCCGGTGATCGCGTCGAACCCCGTCGCGAACACCACCGCGTCGAACGCGAATTCCTCTTCCGAAGTGCGGATGCCCGTGGCGGTGATCTCGACGATGGGCGTCCTGCGGACGTTCACCAGGCGGACGTGCGGCAGGTTGTAGGTCTCGTAGTAGTTCGTGCCCAGGCAGGGGCGTTTGGCCCCCAGCGGGTGGTCCCTGGGCTGCAATTCCCGGGCGACCTCGGGATCGTCGACGACCTCGGCGATCCGGTCGCGGACGAACTGCGCGATGGTGTCGTTGGAATCCTTGCTGATGATCAGGTCGTTGTAGCCGCTGAGCAGGCTGACGAGGCTGTTGTCCTTGTCGAACCACACTTTCCGGTAGTAGGCGGTGCGCGCCTGCTCCGGCACCTCCATCGCCCCTTTGGTCGCCTCGGGGAACGCGACTCCGAATCCGGACTCGCGGTTCGCCTTGCGCACCTCCGCGTACCGCGCCTTCACCGCCCGCTGCGTTTCCGGGTCGAGCGGATGATTGTTGGCGGGTATCACGAAATTGGGCGTGCGCTGAAACACCGTCAATTGCGCGGCCTGCTCGGCGATGAGCGGGATGATCTGCACGCCCGAGGACGCCGTCCCGATCACCGCGACCCGTTTCCCGGTGAAGTCCGCGCCCTCCGCCGGCCAGTTCCCCGTGTGGTACCACCCGCCGCCGAAGGCCGCCAGGCCCGGCACGTCCGGCAGCCTCGGCGTGGACAGGCAGCCGGTCGCCATGACCAGGTACCGGGCCGACACGCGGTCGCCGCGGTCGGTGCGCACGTCCCAGCGCCCGGCGCCCTCGTCGAACGCGGCCTCGGTCACCCGCGTCCGGAGCCGGATGTGCGGTCGCAGGCCGAACCGGTCGGCGACGTGGTCGATGTACCTGAGCAGCTCTTCCTGGGCCGGGTACTTCTCCGTCCACTCCCATTCCTGCTCCAGCGCGGGATCGAACGAGTAGGCGTAATCCAGGCTCTTCACGTCGACGCGCGCGCCGGGATACCGGTTCCAGAACCACGTGCCGCCGACGCCGTCGCCCTTCTCGTAGACCTGCACGGACAGGCCGAGACCGCGCAGCTTGTGCAACATATAGAGGCCGGACAGTCCAGCACCCACCACTACCGCGTCGACCTCGCGCGAGTTCTCGGCGTCCTGCCGCGGCGGTGGTGACGTCTGGGTCATCGTCGGCCTTCCTCTCAAAGAGTCCGATGGGTCGGCGAAACACCGGGCCGGCTGAACCGGGTGCGAAGAGCCCGCGCACTTTCAGCGACCGCGACCATGAATGCTATATCCGGAACCGGGGAGGCGCGCGGCCTTCCCCGGTGCCACTTTGTCACCGGCGACCGTTGACGAAGAAGGTGGGGATGATTCCAGGAAACGGGAGCACGTCCTCCGCGCCACGCGGATCGGCTCTGACGGCCGGACGCCGGAGCTTCAGATGATCGCCACGTCGTAGAGGATTCGTTTCATGGCGGACTCGGGGAGGTGGGGGTTGCGGGCGGCGCCGGCGGCCGCGTCGGGGTCGTCGAGGAGTTCCAGGAGGCGGGCCGCGGGGAGGCGGCCGTCCCGCGCGGCGGCGGCGCGTACGGCGGGGTCGGGGTCGCGGCTGAGCCGCTCGACGGCGCCGGGGCCGAGCGCGGGATCGCGCAGGGCCAGGACGCGGGCCACCGGGTCGGCCGAGCCGGCGAGGCGCGCGAGGCCCGCGCTCGGGAAGCTGGGGTGGCCGACGCGGTCCAGGCGGGTGATGAACGGCGACTCCAGGGCCACCGCGAGGAGGAGGTCGCCGGGCGGGTCGGGGTGGTGCTCCGACAGCAGGAGCCGGACGACGAAGTCGTCGTCGGCCGCGAGGCGGGCGACGACGTCGGCCGGCAGGTGGGGGCTGTAGGCCGCGAAGCGGCGCAGGCCGACGTGCGCGGACGCGGCGCAGCGGCGCATCAGCCCGAGGTCGTCCAGGCGTGCCCAGAGCCACTCCGGCGGGTGGAGCCGGTCGTGCGGCCCGACGTGGTAGTCGATGGCCGCGCGCCGGTCCTCGGTGAGCTCCGGGCGCAGGGACACGGCGAGGCGGACCTCGTGCGCGGGGTCGGCGGCGAGGACCTCGACCAGGTCGGCGGGCAGGTGCGGGTTCGCGGCGGCGGCGGCGCGGGTCGCCGGGCTCGGGTCGCGGCACAGCTCCCGCGCCTGGTCGCCGTCCAGCGGGACGGTGGACACCGCGGACGCCTGCCCGGTGGCGAGCAGCGGCGCGGCGAACTCGGGACGGCGGTGGCAGGCGAGCCGCATCGCGAGGCGCCGGACGGCCGGGTCCGGGTCCTCCAGCGCCGCGTCGACGACCTCGTCGGGCGGCTCCGGCCAGCCCAGCAGCGCGCGCATCCGGACCTTCGCGTCCGGGTCGGCGGCGAGCGCGGCCCGGACGGCGCCGGGCAGGGCCGCGTTGCCGCAGAGGGCGTCGCGCACCTGCGCGTCGGGGTCGGCGGCGAGCCGCGCGAGGACGTCGCGGGGGAGGGGCTCGGCGGCCCCCCGGTACTCGGGCGCCGACGCCACCGCCCGGCGGACGGCGGGATCGGGGTCGGCGGCGAGGCCCGCCCGGATCGCGACCGGCGCGTGCCCGGCGGCGGCGACCAGCCGGCGCGTGCGCGGGTCGGGATGCCGGGCGGCGGCCTCGTACACCGCGTCCGGCACGCCCTCGCGGCGCAGCAGCGCGTTGCGCATCCGCGGCTCCGCGCGCTCCAGGATCAGCAGCAGCAGGTCGGCCGGGGCGGCGGGGTTGGCGGCCAGGCCCTCCAGCCGGACCGAGTAGAGCGTCCGCACCCCGATCACGTTAGCCGCCGGTGCCGCGTGCCGGGAAGCTCACCGGTGCCCGAGTTCCGCCCAGGCCAGGCGGTGTTGTCGCCGGGTAACACCCCCGGATACCTTTGCGGGCATGACACGTGAGCGGGGCGGGGCGGCGGGAGCTCGGCGCGATCCCGGGCGCCGCCGCGCCCTGCTCGAGGCCGCCGACCGGGTCATCCAGCGGGAGGGGCCGGAGGCGTCGATGGCGGCGATCGCCGCGGAGGCGGGGATCAGCAAGCCGATCCTCTACCGCCACTTCGGCGACAAGAGCGGCCTCTACCAGGCGCTGGCCGAGCGGCACACGCGCAAGCTGATCGACGGGATCCGGGAGGAGTTCTCCCGCGACGACCCGATCCGCGACCGCACCCGCACCACCATCGACACCTACCTGGCGACGATCTCCAAGAACCTCAACCTCTACCGCTTCCTCATGCACCGGGCCAGCGCCGAGGACACCGCCACGCACAGCGCGATGAGCACGATGATCCGCGACGTGAGCCGGGAACTGGCCGAGGTGATGATCGCCGACGGCGAGCTGGCGGACCGGACCCGCGCGTACGTGTGGGGCCACGCGATCGTCGGCATGGTGCAGACGGCCGGCGACTGGTGGCTCGACCACGGCGACGACGTCCCGAGGGAGGACGTCGTGGACGGGCTCGTCGACCTCGTCCTCCGCGGGCTGCCGGCCGCCGCGTCCGGTGACCGCGCGGCGCGGCCGCCCGGCGGCCCGCGTTCCCCCGACCGTTCCCCCGACCCACGATTCCCGAGGTGACTGTGCAGACCGACGCGCGCGTGCAGGCCGACGTGCGGCCCGAGCGGGCCGAGACGGAACCCGCCGTGGAGACCGAACGGCGCCCCTGGGGGAGCTTCGAGCGCTTCACGCTGAACGAGCCGTCCACCGTGAAGATCATTCATGTGGAGCCCGGCCGGCGGCTCAGCCTGCAGCGGCACCGCGACCGCGACGAGCTGTGGGTGGCGCTCGACCCGGGCGCGGTGTTCGAGGTGGCCGGGCGGCGCATCCTGCCCGAGGTGGGGGAGCGGGTCCTGATCCGCGCCGGCGACACGCACCGCCTGGGGTCGGACGGCCCCGCCGTGCGCGTCCTGGAGATCGCCTTCGGGCACTTCGACGAGGACGACATCGAGCGCCTGGAGGACGAGTACGGGCGCGCCTGAACGAGCGGAACGGCCCGGCCGCCCCGGTGAACGGGCGGCCGGGCCGCTTTCTGCGCGCCGGCGGTTACCGGAGGAGGCTCCAGTGACCGCGGGTGACGCCGGGCTCCTGGCCGGTGCCCGGACGGATCGCCCGGTACAGCTCGCCCCGGTGGGTCACCAGCGCGCCGGCCCTGTAGGACGTGCCGTCCTCCCAGGTGGGAACGCCGACCGGCGAGATGCGGCTGGTGCGGCCGTCCGCGGCGCGGGTGCGCGTCAGCGCGTACGCGCCGACCCGCACCGGCCCGCCGTACCGCCGCCAGCGCCGGCCGTCCGTCGAGTACTCGACGGCCATGCCCGGGTTACGGACGTTCGCCGACAGCGTCCCGCCGGAGATCCGCGCGCCGGGCGGCGGGATGCGGTAGTTCACCCCCTTGCCGGGCAGCCCCACCGGCCGGTAGAACGACAGGAGCGGGAACGTCTTCTGCCCGAGCGTGTTGCTGAAGACCTGCCATGCGGCCTCCATCTCGCCCGGTGCCGGGGTGTCGCGGTTCCAGGCGCGCTCGGCGGCGCCGAGCAGCTTGGGGAACGCCTGGTACTCGCGCAGCTCCGGCGTTTTGCCGTTCTCGCCCCACAGCTGGGCCTCCAGGCCGAGGATGTTCCCGCGGCCCTCGGGGGTGAGCCGCGTCCAGGACGGGTTCGGTGTGACGGGGTTGCCCCAGCGGTCCTCGACCGCGTTCGCGTACACGTCGAACGGCTGGTAGGTGAAGGTGCTCTTCTCGTCCACGTAGGCGGCCCAGTAGTAGCCGGGCTCGTCCGGGTCCTTGTTGTAGGCGAGGTCCATGTAGAGGTTGGTCGCGTGGGCGAGGATCACCGGCGTGCCCTCGTTGGCGAACCGGTACGCCCAGTCCTCGCGTCCCCAGCCCCATACGTTCTGCCAGGGCAGCGGGCTGAAGTTCTTGAGGCGGAACGAGTGCGTCGGGTCGGTGATGTCCTCCCACCCGGCGGTCTTGGCCGCGGCCTTCTGCGCGATGCCGTTCCAGCGGGTGAAGAACATCCGCTTCAGTTCCTCACCCGATCTTCCCGCCGTCTCGGGATCGCGCCGGCACGCGGGCGATCCCGACCACCAGCCCTCCGGCGGACCGGGCGGCTCGTCGCCGCCCAGGTTGAGGCGCTCGAAGGGGACGCCTGCCCTGGCGTACATCTCCGCCACCTCGGACACGACCTTGTCCAGGAACCTGTAGGTGCTGTCCAGGCACGGGTTGACGAGGTTGTCGTTGTAGTACTGGACGCTGACGTGCCGGCTGGTGTCGTCCGGATCCAGCAGCCGGTACGTGGAGTCGTGCGTCCGGCGGTGGCGGTGCTCCATCGACTGGACGGCGGCGCGGGCGTGCGCGGGGAAGTTCAGCTCGGGGACGACCTCGATGTGCCGCTCGGCCGCGTACCGCAGGATCTCCTCGAACTCCCGGACCGTGTAGAAGCCGCTCCCCTTGCCGACGAAGTTGACCGTGCCCTGCTCGAAGCCCTGGTACGCGGGCCGGTGCCCCAGGTTGGCCTCCGTCTCGTCACGCGGCTTCCGGGCGATGCCGTCGCCGGGTGCGAGGTCGTTCGCCGACCCCATGCCCTGGTGCAGCGCGGCCTTCTCCCTCAGGTCGAACTCCCGCTTGGAGCCGTAGCCCGTCAGCTCGGGCAGCCCCGGGATCTGCAGGCGCCAGCCCTCGTCGTTGGTCAGCCCGAAGTGCAGCTTGTTGAGCTTGGTGAAGCTCATCAGGTCGAGGAACTTCTTGACGGTCGCCACGGTCTCGAAGTGGCGGCCCACGTCGATGTGCAGGCCCCGGTAGCCGAACAGCGGCGCGTCGGCGATCTCGGCCCGGGGGACCCGCACCGTGGCCGGGCGCCGGCCGCGCGCCGCCGCCTCGTAACCGCTGGCGGGGACGAGCTGCCGCAGCGTCTGGATGCCGTACAGCACGCCGGCGCGGTCGGCGCCGGTGATCCGGACGCCCCGGCCGGCCGCGGTGAGCGTGTAGCCCTCCGGGTCGGCCTCGCCGTCGCGGTCGACGTCGAGATCCGGGTCGACGCGCAGGGAGATCGGCGCGCCCCGTCCGCCGGCGACGTCGCGCAGCGCGGAGCGCAGGTAGCGCTCCTCCCCGCGCAGCGAGCGCGGTGCCGAGACGGCGGAGCCGCCGCCGATCGCGACCGTGCCGCCGGACGCGGCCGCCGACAGCGGCTGCGGGACGAGGCTCTGCCGCAGCGTGAGGTCCGTCTTCGGGGCGGTGTTCCCGGCGTACCGGGTCGCGGCCGACTCCACCGGGCGGTTGTCGCCGGAGAACGCGGTCGTCTGCTTCGGGTCCGCCGGGTCGAGGAGCGACCTGGCCGGCACCCATTCCGGCCTGCCGCCGCCGAAGGCGATCGTCCAGCCGGCGGGGGCGTCGGACTTGTGCACGGCCCACAGCTCGATGTCGATGTCGACCGCCCGGCGCTCGCCCGGGGCGACGGCCCGGAAGCCGTCCACCGGCCGGAGCGTGTAGAGGTCGCCGCTCTGCGCCGCGTCCGCGCGGGCCACGGCCAGGCCCTGGGCGGCGAGCCGCCCGCGGGCGGTCTCGCCCGTCTCGCCCGCGAGGACGGCGGCGGGCTGCCGGACGGAGTTGAAGTACAGGGCCCACCCGCCGGCGAGGGCGCAGCGGGGGTCGCGGTTGTCGACGGTCAGCCGCGCGAGGTGGTACTGCGCGTCGGTGACGGTGTGGTCGACCGGCTGGTAGGTCAGCAGGAGGTCGCGGGCGTCGGGATGGCAGGCCGCCGACGCCGCGCCCGCCGGGACCACCACCGCGAGGGCGGCGGTGAGCGCGGCGGCCGCCGGCACGGCCAGGTGTCTGTTCGACATAAATAGGAAAGTATCCTAATAATTTGCCGCGGTCCCGCGCCCGAACCGGCCACCGCCGAAGCCGCAGGCGGCGCCGCCCGGCCGCCTCCGGACACCCGGGCGATCTTGACAGGCGGCGCCCGTGCCGCGATCCTCCCGCGGGGCGCGGGAGGATCGCGGTCAGCGCAGGCCGAACTCCCAGTTGCCGCCCTTGCCGTACTCCTTCAGGATGCGCCGCGCGGTCGTCGTCACGTGCACCTCGTCCGGGCCGTCGAAGATCCGGCCCGCACGGGCGTGCCGGAACATGTGGCCGAGGGGCGTGTCGTCGGTGAGGCCCTCCGCCCCGTGCACCTGGACGGCCCGGTCGACGACGTTGTTCAGCATCCGCGCCGCCACCACCTTGACGACCCCGATCTCCACCCGCGCCTCGGCCCCGAGGCCGTGCCCACCGGAGTCGATCTTGTGCGCGGCCTGCAGCGTGAGCAGCCTGGCCGACTGGATCTCGGCGTAGGAGTCGAACACGTGCAGCTGGAGCAGCTGCTTCTTGTACAGCGGCTCCCCGAACGCGGTCCGCTCGTGCAGCCGCGCGCACATCAGGTCGAACGCCCGCTGCGCCTGCCCGAGGAACCGCATGCAGTGGAAGATGCGGCCCGGCCCCAGCCGCTCCTGCGCGATCACGAACCCGTGCCCGCGCGGCCCCAGCAGGTTGCCCTCCGGGACGCGCACCTCGTCGTACACCACCTCGCAGTGCCCCCCGTCCAGCCCCAGGACGGGCGTGTCGCGCACGATCGTGTACCCGGGGGTGTCGGTCGGCACCAGGATCATGCTGAACGAGAGGTAGGGGGAGGTGCCCTCCGGTTCCGTCCGGCACATCACGGTCGTGTACGCCGCCCTGTTGGCGAACGTCGTGAACCACTTGCGACCCCGGATGACCCACTCCCCGTCCTCCAGGGTCGCGGTGGTGGTCAGCTGCGTCGGGTCCGATCCGGAGATCCCCGGCTCGGTCATCGCGAAGCTCGGGTTGATCTCCGCCCGGACGAGCGGCTCCAGGAAGCGCTCGCGCTGCTCCGCGCCCGCGTGCCGGTGCAGCATCAGCGAGTCCTGCAGCGTGTAGGTCCCGAGCGCGAGCTGCCCGAACTCGCTGCGTCCCTGCACCTCGTTGACGTAGACGTAGTCGAGGAACGGCAGCCCGCCCCCGCCGAGCTCCCTCGGATGGCCGAGCGCCCACAGGCCCTCGGCCTTGGCCTCGCGCTGCAGGTCGGCGACCAGGGCGGCCGCCTCGTCGCCGCCGCGTCGCAGCACCGGCTCGGCGGGCTCGACGCGCTCGGTCATGAAGGCGTGCACGGCGTCGCGCACCGGCCGGACGGACGCCGGGATGTCAAAGGCCATGGGATCCCCTCCAGGATGACTAGAATCGCATTCTGTCGTGGAACGGGCGGCGGCGCGACGGGCTCCCGGTCCGCCCGGGGAACCTGGTACCCTCGGCGCCATGCGAACCGCAGCCTCCCGGTGGTGGTGGCGCCGCTGAGGCGGCGCCGGTTCGTGCACGTGCAGACCAAGGCGACCGCCCTCACCCGGCGGTCGTTTCGCGTGTTCGCCGCCTGGGGTGCAGGGCCCGGAAAATCGAGGGGCCACCGCGGTGGAAACCGTCTCACAGCAGCCGCCGACCGGCGGGTTCGTCACGGCCGGGGGAGTGCGGGTCACCCGTACCGCGACACCGGTCGACCCGGAGCGCAAGTCCGATGTGCTGAACGCGCTCGTCGCCGCCGTAGGTGAGCGGCGCGGCGGCGTCCTCAGCTCCGGCATGGAGTACCCGGGCCGGTACAGCCGCTGGCACATGGCCTACATCGACCCCTGCCTGGAGATCGTCGCCCGCGGCAGGGCCGTCGAGGTGCGGGCCCTGAACGGGCGCGGCCGCGTCGTCCTGCCCGCGCTCGCCGCCGTCCTGCGCGGCACCGGCGAGGTGCGGGCGGACGGGCCGGACCTGTTCGAGGTGTTCATCCCGCCCGCGGACGGGTTCTTCCCCGAGGAGGAGCGCAGCCGCCGGCCGACCGTCTTCACCGCCCTGCGCGCCGTCGTCGACCTGTTCCGCTGCGACGACCCCCACCTCGGCCTGTACGGGGCGTTCGGGTACGACCTGTCGCTCCAGTTCGAGCCGCTGCGGACGCGGACCGAGCGGCCCGCCGACCAGCGCGACCTCGTGCTGCACCTGGCGGACGAGATGATCGTCGTCGACCGCAAGCGGGAGACCTCGCACCGGATCTCCTACGAGTTCGAGGTCGGCGGCACCGGCACCGCGGGCCTGCCGCGCCGCACCGAGCCGACGCCCGCGCCGCCGGCCGGGCCGGAGCTTCCCCCGCAGCCCGTCCCCGGCGCGTATGCGCGGATGGTGCGGGACGCCAAGGAGAAGTTCGTCCGCGGCGACCTGTTCGAGGTGACGCCCGGCCACGCCATGTACGCGCGCTGCGACGCGCCCGCCGCGTTCTTCGAGCGGCTCCGGGAGACCAACCCCGCGCCGTACGAATTCCTGTTCAACCTCGGCGGCGGCGAGTACCTCGTCGGCGCGTCGCCGGAGATGTTCGTGCGGGTCACCGGCGACCGGGTCGAGACGTGCCCGATCGCCGGGACGATCAGGCGCGGCGCCGACGCGCTGGAGGACGCCGAGCAGATCCGCACGATCCTGTCGTCCGCCAAGGACGAGTCCGAGCTGACCATGTGCACCGACGTGGACCGCAACGACAAGTCGCGGATCTGCGTGCCGGGCAGCGTGCGCGTCCTCGGCCGCCGGCAGATCGAGCTGTACTCCCGGCTGATCCACACCGTCGACCACATCGAGGGGCGGCTGCGCCCCGGGTTCGACGCCCTCGACGCGTTCCTCACCCACATGTGGGCGGTCACCGTCACCGGCGCGCCCAAGGCGTGGGCGATGCAGTTCATCGAGGACCACGAGGACTCGCCCCGCCGCTGGTACGGCGGCGCCGTCGGGTTCGTCGGGTTCGACGGGTCGATGAACACCGGCCTGACGCTGCGCACCGCGCAGATCAGCGGCGGCGTCGCCACCGTCCGGGCCGGGGCGACGCTGCTGTACGACTCCGACCCCGACGAGGAGGAGCGCGAGACGCACCTCAAGGCGAGCGCACTGCTGGGCGCGCTCACCGCGGCCCAGCGGGACGCCGGGCCCGCCCCGCAGGAGGGGGCGCCGGCGGCGGCGTCGGCCGGAGCGGGCGACGGCCGCACGGTGCTGATCGTCGACTACGAGGACTCGTTCGTGAACACCCTGGCCGACTACTTCCGCCAGCAGGGCGCCGCCGTGACCACGCTCAGGCACGGGTTCCCGGTGCGGATGCTGGACGAGTACGCGCCCGACCTCGTCGTGCTGTCGCCCGGCCCCGGCCGTCCCGAGGACTTCAACGCCCACGCCCTCCTCGACGCCCTGGACGAGCGCGGCCTCCCGGTCTTCGGCGTCTGCCTCGGCCTCCAGGCGATGGTCGAGCACGCGGGCGGCGAGCTGGCGCTGCTGCCCGAGCCGGCCCACGGCAAGCCCGGCCAGGTGAAGGTGGCCGGCGGGGAGCTGTTCGCGGGGCTCCCGGACGAGTTCACCGCCGCCCGCTACCACTCGCTGCACGCCACGCCCGACCGGGTGAAGGGCTTCCAGGTGACCGCGCTGACCGGGGACGTCGTGATGGCGGTCGAGGACCCCGCGCGGCGGCGCTGGGCGGTCCAGTTCCACCCGGAGTCCATCCTCACCGCGGCGGGCGGGGCCGGGCACCGGATCGTCGCGAACGTGCTGGAGCTGAGCCGTTCCCAGAGTTGAACCGGTCGTGGAGTTGAACCGGTCCTAGTCCTGAAGCAGGAGATCGGCAGGCCCGAAATGGTCCTGAGGTCGCTGTCGCGGGACCGTGGAAACCCGGAAGACTTGGTGACCGGCCACCGCGCCGCCTCCGGGTGACGCGGGTGATCGCCGTTATCCCGGCGGAGGGGGAGGAGACTCCCCCTCCGCCCATAACGGATGGTCCGTAACAGGAAATATGGACATCCGTGGCACGAATCCGGTTTTGTCGTGTATCTACCGGGGATCTCGGGTGCCATGATGACAATTCTGTGGCTCATCGCCGTCGTCCTGGTGATCGCCGGGATCTACGTGATCGTCGCCCGCCGCGACCTGCTCTGGGGCATCGTCCTCATCGTCGTCGGGCTCCTCGTCGGCCCCGGTGGGGTCAGCATCTTCACCTGACGGGGAAACCCGGCCGGGGGACGCGGAACCCTGACGTGACCTGTCAGGTTTCGGTGCGAGCATCGTCCCCATGAGCCGTGCACTGAGAGGAAAGACCGCCCTGGTCGCCGGGGGAACGCGGGGCGCGGGCCGCGGCATCGCCGTGGAGCTCGGCGCCGCGGGGGCGACCGTGTACGTGACGGGACGGTCCACCCGGTCGAGCCGATCGGAGATGGACCGTCCCGAGACCATAGAGGAGACCGCGGAACGGGTGACGGCCGCGGGCGGCGAGGGCATCGCCGTCCGGGTCGACCACCTCGACCCCGGGCAGGTCGACGCCCTCGTCCGCCGCATCGACGAGGAACAGGGGCGGCTGGACGTCCTGGTCAACGACATCTGGGGCGCCGACCACCTGTTCGAGTTCGGCAAGCCGCTGTGGGAGCAGTCCCTGGAGAACGGGCTGCGGCTGCTGCGGCTCGCCATCGAGACCCACGCCATCACCAGCCACCGCGCGCTGCCGCTGCTGATCCGCGAACCCGGCGGACTGGTGATCGAGATGACCGACGGCACCGCCGAGTACAACGCCCGGTACCGCAAGGACGTCGGCTACTTCTACGACCTCGCCAAGAGCGCCGTGCTCCGGATGGCGCTCGCCCAGTCGGAGGAGATCGCCGGGTACGGCGGCACCGCCCTGGCGCTGACGCCGGGCTGGCTGCGCTCGGAGGCGATGCTCGACCACTTCGGGGTCACCGAGGAGAACTGGCTCGACGCCGCCAAGGAGGTCCCGAACTTCGCGATCTCCGAGTCCCCGGTGTTCGTGGGCCGCGCCGCCGCCGCGCTCGCCGCCGACCCGGACCGGGCGCGCTGGAACGGCGCCTCGCTGTCCAGCGGCGGGCTCGCCAAGGTCTACGGGTTCACCGACGCCGACGGCAGCAGTCCCGACGCCTGGCGCTACATCACCGAGGTGGTGGACGCCGGACGTCCCGCCGACGTCACCGGATACCGCTGACCGACCGCCGCCCGCGAGGCCGCAGGCGATCCCGGATCGCCTGCGGCCTCGCCCGTTGCGCCGGTTTGAACGAAATCTGCCCGGATATGGCGGCGGGCAGACGGAAGGAGGAGCCATGCCGAAGACGACCAAGGGCGGCAAGCCGCGGAAGGACGAGCTTCCCGGCACGCTGCAGCGCTCCCCGAAGGAGGCGCAGGAGACGTTCGCCAAGGCCCACGACTCCGCGGTCGAGACCTACGGGGAGGGGCAGCGCGCGCACCGCACCGCCTACTCCGCGCTCAAGCACAAGTTCGAGAAGCGCGGGGACCGGTGGGTCCCCAAGAAGCGCAAGGGCCCGTCCGACCCGCGGGCCAAGGACCCGGAGGCCCGCCGAGGCCGCGGCCGGAGCGCCGGCGGCGTGGACGTCGAGGGCAGCAGCAAGAAGGAGCTCTACGACCGCGCGGCCGGCCTCGACGTCCAGGGCCGGTCGAAGATGACCAAGCAGGAACTGGCCGAGGCGATCGCGCGCAAGCAGGACTGAGGGCGCGGCCTCCGTCCGGCGGGGCCCTCAATCGTCCGGCCGGGAGGCGTACAGCCGGGCGAGCCGGGCCGCGCCGTCCGCCATCCGCTCCCGCAGCTCCGGCGGGGCCAGGATCTCGGCCTCCGGGCCGAGCCGCATCAGCTCGGAGGCGGCGACGTCCAGCGACTCGACCGGGAGCGTGGTCACCACCCACCCCGCCTCGTCGGGCTCCCCGGCGTCCTCGGCCGCCCGGCGCGCCGCGTACGGCTCGACGGCGTACCGCAGGATCCGCCTCCCGGCGGGCGACAGCCGGACGGTGACCTCCTCGCGCAGGATCGACCGCAGGAACGCCGCCGCCGCCTCCCGCCAGTGCGCCGCGAGGTCGAACCCCTCGTCGCGGTCGAAGACGTCCCCGGTCGGCCGGACGTCCGTCACCCGGTCCACCCGGTAGGTGCGGGGCCCGCCCGCCACCCGCGCGACCAGGTACCAGGTGCCGCTCTTCAGGACGAGCCCGTACGGTTCGGCCTCCCGCGTGACCTCGGCGTCCCCGCGCCGGTAGCGCAGCTCGACCCGCTCGTCCTCCCAGACGGCCCGCGCAAGGTCCCGCAGCAGCGGCGGCGGCCCGGCCGCGCCGAACCAGCCCGGGGCGTCCAGGTGGAACCGCTGGCTCGCCCGCGACGGGGCGTCCCGCAGGGACGCGGGCAGCGCCGCCAGGACCTTGAGCTCCGCCGCCGCCACCGCGTCGCCGCGCCCCATGTCCCCGGCCGGGCCCGGCAGACCGGTCAGGAACAGCGCCTCCGCCTCCTCGCGGGTCAGGCCCGTGAGCCGCGTCCGGTAGCCGCCGACCAGCCGGTACCCGCCGCCGCGTCCCTGGTCGGCGTACACCGGGACGCCGGCCGCCGAGAGGGCCTCCATGTCCCGGTAGACGGTGCGCTCGGAAACCTCCAGCTCCCGCGCCAGCTCGCCCGCCGTCATCGTCTCCCGTGACTGCAGGAGGAGCACCATGGAGATCAACCGGGCCGCGCGCACGCCTCCCATCCTGCCGCACCCGGAACGCCCTCCGGGGGTTTCTGACAATCTTGTGGCAGATTCGGATGGTTTGCCTGTCGCGGCGGCCCGGATGGCTGTTAGCTTCGCGGCGTGCTGACCGAAACCACGTCCATCGAGGCGTTCATCGACGCCCTGCCGAAGGTCGAGCTCCACGTCCACCTCGTGGGCTCCGCCTCGGTCCCCACCGTCCTCGAACTCGCCCGCCGCCACCCCGACGGGCCCGTCCCGGTGGACGAGCGGGAACTGCGGGCCTTCTACGAGTTCCGCGACTTCCCCCACTTCGCCGAGGTGTACGAAGCCGTCTCCAGCCTCGTCCGCACCCCCGAGGACGTCGCCACGCTCGTCCTCGGGACCGCCCGCGACCTCGCCGCGCAGAACGCCCGCTACGTCGAGCTGACCGTCACCCCCTACACCCACCAGCGGGCCGGGATGCCGATGCCGGCGATCACCGACGCCCTCGACCACGCCGTGCGCGAGGCCCGCGACCGGCACGGCATCCGCGTCGCCTACATCTTCGACATCCCCGGCGAGTTCGGCGCCGAAGGCGCCCGCGGCACGGCCGACCACGCCCTCGGCCACCCGCCGGAGGCGCTCGTCGGGTTCGGGATCGGCGGCGTCGAGCAGTGCCGCCCGCCGCACCGGGACGCGTTCCGCGACGCGTTCGCCGCCGCCCGCGCCGCGGGGCTGCGCAGCGTCCCGCACGCGGGGGAGATGACCGGCCCGGAGACGATCTGGGAGGCGATCGAGGGGCTCGGCGCCGAGCGCATCGGCCACGGCGTCAGCTGCCTGGAGGACCCGCGCCTCGTCGCGCACCTGCGCGAGACGCAGCTGCCGCTGGAGGTCTGCCCCACCTCCAACCTCCGCACCGGGCAGGTCGCCGACCTCGCCTCGCACCCCCTGCCGAGGATGCTCGACGCGGGCCTGTTCGTCACGCTGAACAGCGACGACCCGCCCATGTTCGACACCACCCTCACCGGCGAGTACCGCGTCGCCGCCGAGGTCTTCGGCCTGGACCGCCCCGCCCTGGCGTCCCTGGCCCGCAACGCCGTCCACGCCTCCTCCCTCGACGAGGAGGGCCGCCAGGCCATCCTCACCGACATCGACGCCCTGCTCTGACTCACCCCAGGCAATCCGGCGCCATGGTCTTGCCCGTGCCCTGTTCCGGGCACCATGGCGGTCGGTGACTGTGGTGGCGGCTAAGGTTGCGGAGGCGATCGAGCGGACACGAGGGGGAGACCAATGGCCGGGGACGAGTCGACGGACATCCAGTTCCGCAGTGACGTGACCGTGGAGTTGATCAAGTCTGCGGCGTCGGATGCGGACGTGCTCTGGGCCGCGCGGGTGTCGACCAAAGGGGAGAGCTCCCTGGCGGAGATCGAGGCAGACCCCGAGCGGTCCAAGGGACTGATCAACTTCCTCATGCGGGACCGGCACGGCACCCCGTTCGAGCACTCGTCGATGACCTTCTACGTGAAGGCGCCCATCTTCGTGTTCCGCGAATTTATGCGTCACCGCACGTTTTCTTACAATGAGGAGAGTGGCCGCTACAGGCGGTTGGAGCCCGTCTTCTACGTGCCCGCCCCCGACCGCAAGCTGGTCCAGGAGGGCAAACCCGGCAAGTACGTCTTCATGGACGGAAGCCCGGAGCAGCACAAGCTGGTCGCCGAGGCCACCAAGGAGAGCTATCGGCAGGCCTATCGCGCCTACACGGAGATGCTCGAAGCGGGCATCGCCCGGGAGGTGGCGAGGAGCGTCCTCCCCGTCGGCCTCTACTCGTCGATGTACGCGACCTGCAACGCGCGGGCGTTGATGAACTTCCTGTCCTTGCGGACGAGCCGGGAAGACTCGGCGTTCCCCTCGTTCCCGCAGCGTGAGATCGAGATGGTCGCCGAGCAGATGGAAGAACAGTGGGCTGCGCTCATGCCGCTCACCCACGCGGCGTTCGAAGGCAACGGCCGCGTCTGTCCCTGACGTCCGCGACAGCGCCGCGCGCGCCCTGACCGGGCCCCATGTCCTCACCCGGCGCGGAGCGGCCGCCGAGGGCCGCAGGCGAAGCGAATGTCCGTGGCCTGTGATTCTGTGTGACCGCCTTGCTGCCTGAAGTGATGGAGGCGGGAACCGGATGGCGGGCGGCTACGACGACGAAACCGACGTGCTCACGGAAGCCGGCTGGAAACCCTGGCCCAAGATCGACGGAAGCGAGAACTTCGGGACGGTTAACCCGTCCACGGGAGGTCTGGAGTACCGGCGGGCCACAGCCGTACACCACGGCGAGGTCAGCGGCCGCATGTACCGGGTCCGTTCGGAGCAGGTCGACCTGCTGGTCGGTGCCGACCATCCGCTCTGGGTTCAACGTTACGACACGCGCGCGGCGAGACGTGGCGAGCAGCCGTTCGGGATCGAGGCACCTGGCGCTCTCCTCCACAAACGCGTCCGCTATGACAAGACGGCGAAATGGATCTCTGGCACGGACGCGGACGTGAAGATTCCGGGGACAAGCCGGACCTGGGCGCGTTCGGACAACGGGGCTGCATGTTCGCGGGAGTATCCGGGAGCGGTCTTCCCGGCGATGGGCTTCGCGGAATTCCTCGGCTACTTCTTATCGGAAGGTTCCATCAACGGCCATCAGATCGTCCTCGCGCAGAACCCCGGCCCCGTGCTGGACGCGATGATGGGGACCGTGCGGCGGTTGGGACTCACCGCCTACCTGCCTCCGTCCGGCCATAGCCGCGTGATCACCTGCTGTGTCGCCCTCCGCGACTTCCTCGCCCAGTTGGGCCACGCAGTGGACAAGCGACTGCCCACGGTCGCGCATCGCTGGACGCCGGAGATCATTCGGATTTTTCTCGACGCCATGGTGGATGGGGACGGCACCACGCATCATAGGAACGGACACCGCGTGATCTACACGGCGTCCGAGGAACTCGCCGGCGGGCTGCAGGTACTCGCCATCAAGTCGGGCATCAGCGCCAACATCCGAATCGACGATCGCACGGGGCTGCGGCGCGTTATGCCCAGTGGGCAGATCTTCCATAATCTCCGGCCGACATATGTGGTGTCGCTGGTGACGAGACGCAACAGGCCGCTGGTGAACCACGGACGATCCATGCCCAGCCGTTACTGGAATGAGGATGGCTATCACGACGGGTTCGAGGAGTACTCGGGTGGACTCCATTCGGTGACCGTCGAGCATGGACTTCTTCTGGTCCGCCGGAAGGGCAAGGTCGTTGTCTCGGGGGATGGCGCATAGGAGCCGGATGGGGGAGTGTTGGGCGGTATGTCGAAGATCAGGATTTCCGTGGGTGATCAGGAGTTGCCGGGGTACCTCGCCGTTCCCGAGGGGGAGGGGCCCTGGCCTGGGGTTGTCGTCGTGTTCGAGGCGCTGGGGGCCACCGGGGACATGCGGGCCCAGGCCGACCGGTTCGCCGCGAACGGGTATCTCGCCGTCCTGCCGGACCTCTACAACGGTGCGCCGTGGGTGCGCTGCGTCACCAAGGCGATGCGGGAGATGCGGGCCGGGCGCGGCGCCGCGTACGACCACATCGAGGCGGCGCGGGCTTGGCTGGCGGGGCGGGACGACTGCACCGGCGACGTGGGCGTCTGCGGATTCTGCATGGGCGGCGGGTTCGCGCTGGTCGCGGCGGCGAAGTACGACTTCACGGCGGCCGCGGTCAACTACGGCATGCTGCCGCGCCGGCCGGAGGAGGCGCTGCGCGGCGCGTGCCCGATCGTCGCGAGCTACGGTGCCGCCGACCCCTCGCTGCGCGGGGCCGCGGGCAAGCTGGAGCGGGCGCTCAGTGAGTCGGACGTCGCGCACGACGTGAAGGAGTACCCGGCGACCGGGCACTCCTTCATGACCGAGTCCGCGCTGCCGGGGCCGCTCGGGCCGGTAGCGAAGATCGCGTTCGGGATGGGGCGGGGCCGGGAGAACGCGCCGGATGGCTGGCGGCGGATCTTCGACTTCTTCGACGGCCATCTCAAAAAATCTACAACGTAAAGGCGTCGGCCGGTTCACGCCCGCAGGACCGCCTGGGTCTGGGTGACCTGCGCCACGCGGCGGCCGGCCGCGTCGAACAGGTCGGTCTGGACGACGATCGAGGTGCGGCCGGTGTGCAGGGGGCGGGAGACGCCCCGGACGTGGCCGTCCTTCACGGCGCGGAAGAAGTTCGTCTTGGACTCCAGCGTCGTCGTGGACGTGTCCGGCGGCAGGTTGAGGAACGCGCAGACCGCGCCGAGGGTGTCGGCCAGGGTCATGAGGGCACCGCCGTGCATGACGCCGCCGGCGGTGCAGCGGTCCGGGGACCAGCCGAGATGGCCGGTGACCTCCTCGGGCCCGGCGGAGTCGATCGCCACGCCCATGGCGCGGGCGAAGGGCATGGCGTCGGCGAGCTGGTCGGGTGTGAGCTCGGTGGTCAAGGCTCCTCCTCGGGTCGTCGCGGCCCACTCTCGTGATCGGCTCCTGCCGCGTCCATTACCTCCGACGTCATCGTCGTCATGACGCGGCCCGGGTAGCGTCGGTGCGATGACGACGGCGCTGAGCGATGTGAGACCGATCGGGGAGCAGCTGCGCGCGTGGCGGCAGCGGCGGAGGCTCAGCCAGCTGGAGCTGGCGTCGGAGGCGGACGTGTCGACCCGGCACCTGAGCTTCGTGGAGACGGGGCGTTCGGCGCCGAGCCGGGAGATGGTGCTGCGGCTGGCCGAGCACCTGGACGTGCCGCTGCGCGACCGGAACCTGCTGCTGGTGGCGGCGGGGTACGCGCCCGTCTTCGGCGAGACGCCGATGGAGGAGCCGAGGATGGACTCGGTGCGGGCGGCGCTGCGGCAGGTGCTGGCGGGGCACGAGCCGTACCCGGCGGTGGTCGTCGACCGCTTCTGGAACCTGGTCGACGCGAACGGCGCGGCGGCGTTCTTCATGGAGGGGGCGCCGCCGGAACTGCTGGAGCCGCCGCTGAACGTGCTGCGGCTCAGCATGCATCCCGCCGGGATGGCCCGGAACATCCTGAACCTGGCCGAGTGGCGCGCGCACATGATCGACCGGGTGCGGCGGCACGTGGCGCTGACCGCGGACGCGTCGCTCGCCCAGCTGCACCGGGAGCTGCGGAGCTTCCCGGGGGACGTGGGGGAGGCGATCGCGCCGCCCGAGGGCCACGAGGTGTTCGTCCCGCTGCGGATGCGGGTGGACGGCAGGGAACTGTCGTTCTTCAGCACGATCGCGACGTTCGGGACGCCGGTCGACATCACGGTGGCGGAGCTGGCGATCGAGTCGTTCTACCCGGCGGACGAGGCGACGACCGCGTTCCTGCGGGAGCGCGCCGGGTGGTGACCCCTCAGTTCTCGGCGGCGAGCAGGTCGTGGTGGATGCGGGCGAGGGACAGCCCGTGCCGCTGCAGCGCGGTGACGGTCCGCCGGACGAGCGGGACGGGGCCGGCCACGTAGGCGTCGTGGTCCCGCCAGTCGCGGAGGCCGTCCAGGAAGCCGGGCAGGACGTCGGGTATCCGGCCGTGCAGGCCGCCGGGGGGCGCCGGCGCCCCCGACAGGACGGGGGTCACCCGCAGCCGCGCGCAGTCCGCCTCCAGCCTCCGCAGCGCGGGCAGGTCGTACAGGCCGTCCTCGGTGCGGGCCCCGAGGAGCAGGCGGATGTCGCGGCCGGCCCCGGCGGCCTGCTCGGCGAGCGCCTTCATCGGGGCGAGGCCGGTGCCGGCGCCGATCAGGAGGAGCCCGCGCGTGGAGCCGGGGGCGAGGGTCATGGTTCCCGTGGCGGGGCCGAGCAGCACGGTGTCGCCGGGGGCGCAGTGCCGGACCAGGGCGCCGCTGACCCAGCCGGCGGGCCGGGCGCGGACGTGCAGCCGCAGCGTCCCGTCGGGCCGGGGCGCGTTGGCGATCGAGTAGGGCCGCCAGACGCGGGGCCAGCGGGCGGTCTGCACGCGCACGTGCTGGCCGGGCAGGAACGGCAGCGCCCGCTCGGGACGCAGCGTGAGCACGGCGAGGTCGTGGGCGCGGCGGTCGTGGCCGGTGATCCCGGCGACCCACCAGGGCGGGTGCGCGGCCGCGTCCCGCTCGGCGGCGGCGATCATGGCCGCGGCGGCGGACCGGTAGGCGGCGGTCCAGGCGGCCTCGGCCTCGGGGGTCCACACGTCGGCGGCGAAGGTCCGCAGCGTCGCCAGCAGCGCGGTCTCGACGGCGGCGTAGTGCTCGCGCAGGACGCCGTACCTGCGGTGGTCGCGGCCGAGCCGGCCGAGGTGGCTGGCGAGCTCGGCGGGGTTGTCCTGGCTCCACACGATCCGCGTGAGCGCCTGGAAGAACCGGTCGTGCTGGGGGCCCATCGCGGGCGGGAACAGGGCGCGCAGCTGCGGTTCGCGGGCGAAAAGGCGGCCGTAGAAATAGCTGGTGGCGCCCGCGGGGTCGGCGTCAAGCCGGGCGAAGCACTCTTTGAGCATTCGGGGTTCCGGTGACATTCTCCAGCTCGCCCCCTCTGGGCCGTCGGCGGAGAGTTCTGGGATTGCGCGGTCGTCGAGGCGCGTCCGATGCCCGGCTTGCTGAGATTCTCGCATTCCGGCGCGCGGGTCCTCAAACATGGTGGCCGTGTGGAGGGGGTGATGTCTCCGTGTGTAGTCGCCGGTGAATTCTCCGTGATCGGTTCGCGGCGGGCGGGAGCACGCATACTGATCGGTACTCCTGCGGGGGGTCGGCGACCCGGCGCGGAGGACGCGGACCGGGGTAGGAAACTGCTATCGGGTGGAAGATTTCAGAATTTCGGGGCCCCGCCGCCCGGGCGGCCCGCCTGGCGGCCGTTGCCGGGGGCGGCGGCGCCGGGCCCGTCTCGCCGCTTCCGACTGCGGAGATCCGTCCCGTGCGGCAAGCTGGCTGGTAGGAGGCCGGGGGACGGGACGGCCCGGGGCGGGTGCGGCACCATGAGGGGCAGCCGAACGCAGCGAATCGCCCATACCGGAAGTCGTCCCGTGGCCAACGCACGACAGAGGGGGAACCGGGCATGTCAGAGGCCAGCCGCGGGGGGCCGTCCCCGAACGCCGCAGGTGCCGGCGCGCCGCCGCTCATCGGCATCACCACCTACCAGGAGCCGGCCCGCTGGGGGGCCTGGGTGCGCGAGGCCGCACTGCTGCCGGTGCCGTACGTCCGCGCCGTCGAGCGGGCGGGCGGGGTCCCGGTCATGCTGCCCCCGACCGCGAAGCTGCGCGGGGTGGACGCGCTGGTCGGGCGGCTGGACGGCCTCGTCCTCGCGGGCGGCGGCGACATCGACCCCGGGCTGTACGGGACCGCCCGGCACGCCCTGACGGGCCCGCCCCAGCCGCAGCGCGACCGCTTCGAACTGGCGCTCGCCCGCGCGGTGGTGGACGCCGGCCTGCCGTTCCTGGCCATCTGCCGGGGCATGCAGGTCCTGAACGTGGCCCGCGGCGGAGCCCTCGTCCAGCACCTGCCGGAGGCGGTGGGCCATGACGGGCACGCGCCGGAGAGCGGCCTGGTCGGATCGCATCCGGTGCAGATCAGCGTGACCAGCATGATCGGCAAGATCATGGGGGACTCCGCCGACGTCCCCACCTACCACCACCAGGCGGTGAGCCGGCTCGGCAGGGGCCTGGCGGCGGTGGCGTGGGCAGAGGACCAGGTGGTCGAGGCCGTGGAGCTGCAGGGGCACCGCTTCGGCCTCGCCGTCCAGTGGCATCCGGAGGAGGGCGACGACGGGCGGCTGTTCGACGCCCTGGTCGCCGAGGCCGCCGGCCGCTGAGCCGGCCGGGCCCGGCCCCGGCGCGGGCGGGGATTGACGCGGCGGTCCCGGGGAAGGCGATCCGGTACATCCCGCCGCAGATCCCCCGGAGGCCGCCGCATGCCGCTGCACCCGCAGACCGTGAGCTTCCTGAAGTTCGTGGCCGCCTGGACGGCGCTGCCGCCCGGCGCGGGGACCCGGGCGGAACCGACCGTCGCGGAGATGCGGGAGCGGGTCGCCGCGGTGCCGTCCCCCGCCGGCCGTGAGCTGCCGGAGGTGCGCGACCTCACCGTGCGGGGACCGGGCGGGCCCGTCCCGGTGCGGCTGTACCGCCCGGTGCCGCCGGGGCGCGGGCCGCTGCCCGCGCTCGTGTACCTGCACGGCGGCGCGTGGGTCCTCGGGAGCATCGACAGCGTGGACGCCGCGTGCCGCGACATCGCGGCCGCCGCCGGATGCGTCGTCCTGAACGTCGGCTACCGGCTGGCCCCCGAGCATCCGTTCCCCGCCGCCGTCGACGACGCCTGGGCCGTCGTGGCGTCCGCGGCGCGCGAGCCGCACCGCTACGGCGTACTGCCCGGTGCCGTCGCGGTGGCCGGGGACAGCGCGGGCGGCAACCTCGCCGCGGCGGCCGCGCTGCTCGCCCGCGACCACGGGGTGCCGCTCGTCCACCAGCTGCTCGTCTACCCGGTGACCGACACGGCCATGGACACCCCGAGCTGGCGGGAGTTCGGCTCCGGATACGCGCTGGACGCCGCGACGCTCGCCCGGTTCATGGGGCTCTACCGGGGCGGCGCCGATCGCGCGGACTTCCGGCTGGCCCCGCTGCGCGCCCCGGACCTCGCCGGCGCCGCACCCGCGACCGTGATCACCGCGGAGTACGACATCCTGCGCGACGAGGGCGAGGCGTACGCGCGGCGGCTCGCCGCCGCCGGGGTGCCGGTGGAGCTGCGCCGCTACGACGGTGTCGTGCACTCGTTCTTCCTGCTCCCGGAGATCTTCGACGCCGGTGTCCGGGCGCGGGACTTCGCTGTGCGACGATTGCGCGCGGCATTCGACGCGCGGACGCGGGAGGCGACCTGCCATGGGCAGCGGGCGGTATGACGGCTACCAGCGGCTGAAGATCGACTGGGCGGCGGACGGCGTGCTCCGGGTCGTGCTCAGCACGCCGGGCAAGCTCAACGCGGTCGACATGACCGGGCACCGGGAGCTGGCGGAGATCTGGCGGGACGCCGACGCCGACGACGAGGTGCGCGCCGTCGTCGTGCGCGGCGAGGGGGCGGCGTTCTCGGCGGGCGGCGACCTCGCCATGATCGAGGAGATGATGGCCGACCACGGGGCCCGCCGCCGCATCATGCGCGAGGCGCGCGACATCGTCATGAACGTGGTGAACTGCTCGAAGCCGGTGGTCAGCGCGGTGCAGGGCCCGGTGGTGGGCGCGGGGCTGGCGGTGGCGCTGCTGGCCGACATCTCCGTCGCCGGCCGCACCGCGAAGGTCATCGACGGGCACACGCGGCTGGGCGTGGCGGCCGGGGACCACGCGGCGATCGTGTGGCCGCTGCTGTGCGGGATGGCGAAGGCGAAGTACTACCTGCTGCTCAACGACGTCCTGACGGGGGAGGAGGCCGAGCGGATCGGCCTGGTCTCCCTGTGCGTGGACGACGGGGAGGTGCACGAGCGCGCGCTGGAGATCGCCGGCCGGCTCGCCGCCGGGCCCGCGGAGGCGCTGTCGTTCACCAAGCACGCGCTGAACAACTGGCTGCGCCTCGCGGGCCCGACGTTCGACGCGTCGCTGGCGATGGAGTTCTTCGGGTTCACCGGCCCGGACGTGCGGGAGGGCGTCTCGGCGATCCGGGAGAAGCGCCCGCCCAGGTTCGGCTGAGGACGTCCCCCCGCGCGTTCCGGCGGTCAGTACGACTTGGGCAGGCCCAGTTCGTGCTGGGCGATGTGGGCGAGGACGAGTTCCTCGGCGACCGGGATGTTCTTGGCGATGCGGGCGTCGCGGAACATCCGGGAGATCGGGTACTCCAGCGAGTACGCCATGCCGCCGAAGGTCTGGAACGCGCGGTCGGCGGCCTGCCAGGCCGCGTCGGCCGCGGTGAGCTTGGCGATGTTGGCCTCCGAGCCGCAGGGGCGGCCCCGGTCCCACAGCCAGGCGGCCTTGTAGGTCATCAGCCGCGCCAGTTCCAGCTGCGCCTTGACCCTGGCGAGCGGGAAGGCGATGCCCTGGTTCGTCCCGATCGGCTTGCCGAACGGCGCCCGGTCGGTGGCGTACTCGCAGGCGAGGCTCAGCACCAGCTCGCCGGACCCGACGCCGCCCGCCGCGGCCAGGATCCGCTCGGGGTTGAGGATGTCCCACAGGACGGCGAACCCCATGTCGACCTCGCCGAGGACCCGCTCGGCCGGCACGCGGACGTCGTCCAGGAACACCGTGCTGGACGCGACGGTGTTGGTGCCGAGCTTGGGGATCGGCTGGTAGCTCAGCGTGCCCTCGGCGACGGCCTCCTTGAGGTCCACCAGCAGGACGGTGAAGCCCGACGTCCGGGGGCGCGCCTCGGCGGCCGGGACCGTGCGGGTGACGAGGACCATGTGGTCCGCGCGCTCGACCCCGGAGATCCAGATCTTCTGGCCGTTGACCACGAACGAGTCGCCGTCGCGGCGGGCGTGGGTGGAGATGTTGATCGAGTTGCTGCCCGCGTCCGGCTCGGTGATGGCGAAGCAGGTCTCCAGCTCCCCGGAGGCGATTTTCGGCAGGAACTCGTCCCGCTGCTCCCGGGTGCCGTGGCGGGCGATGGTCAGCCCGCCGAACGCGGGCGTCAGCAGGTACATGAACGACGCGGCGCCTCCCGCGCCGCCCTGGGCGAGGGCTTCGAGGGCGACGGCGAGCTCCAGCAGGCCCTGCCCCCCGCCGCCGTACTCCTCGGGGACGGCCAGGGCGTGCCAGCCGTCGCCGACCAGCTCCCGCCAGACCTCCTCGGGCCAGCGCTTGTCCGCGTCGCAGCGGCTCCAGTACTCCTGGTCGTACTTCCCCGCGATCGCCAGCACGCCCTCGCGCACCGCGGCCGCGCTCTCCGGCAGGTCGAAGTCCACCGCGCCTCCCTCGCACTCGGCTGTCGGCCCCACGGTAGCCCATGCAGTAAGTGGTCACTGACATCCGGGGGCGGTCAATGAACGCCGCCTTCCCGGGTAGGCGACGCATGGAGAGGACGGAACACGTCGGCTAGGCGACCGCGAGGCCCGGGCGCGTCTCTGCCCCGCGGGGGAGGCGAGGGAGCGATCATGCGACCGCGTGACAGGTGGATGCTGGCCGGAGGACGCTGGAGCCAGGGCACCGGGGAGCGGATGTTCACGGTCACCGATCCGGCGGACGGCGAGCCCCTCGGGGTGGTGCCCGTCTGCACCCGCCGCGACGTGGACACCGCGGTCGCGGCGGCACGGGCCGCCGCGCCCGGCTGGGCGGTGGTCCCGGCCGCCGAGCGCGGCGCCGCCCTGCACGCCGCCGCGCGGGCCGTCGAGGGGCGCGCCGCCGAGCTCGCCGCGCTGGTGACCGCCGAGATGGGCAAGCCGTCCGGCGACGCGCTCGCCGGCGTCGAGGCCGGGATCGGGACGCTGCGCCAGTACGCCGAGCTGGGCCCGCTGCACGGCGGGCGCAGCCTGCAGGGCGGGTGGGACGCGGCGGACTTCATGGTCCGCGAGCCCCACGGGACCGTCGCGGTGCTCACGCCGTGGAACGATCCCGTCGCCATCGCCTGCGGGCTGATCGGCGCCGCCGTGGTCACCGGCAACACCGTCGTGCACAAGCCGTCCGAGCGGACCCCGCACGCCGGCGCCATGCTCGCCGAGCTGATCGCCGGGCGGCTGCCCGGCGGCGTCCTCAACCTCGTCACGGGCGGCGCCGAGCTGGGCGAGGCGCTCGCCGGCCACGGCGGCGTGGACGTCGTGGCGCACGTCGGCTCGACCCGCGCGGGCCGCCGCATCGCCGAGCTGACCGCCGGGACCGGGGTCAGGGTCCTGCTGGAGAACGGCGGCGCCGACCCGCTGATCGTCGACGCGGGCGTCGACCCGGCGTGGGCCGCCGGGCAGGCCGCCACCGGCTGCTTCGCCAACGCCGGCCAGATCTGCACCGCCGTCGAACGCGTCTACGTGCACGAGGCCGTGGCCGCCGAGTTCCTGGACGCGCTCACCCGCCGGGCCCGCGCCCTGCGGATGGGGCCGGGGGCCGACCCGGCCACCGAACTCGCCCCGCTGGTGGACGAGCGGCACCGCGCCCGGGTCCACGAGCAGGTCGAGAAGGCCGTCGCGGACGGCGCGCGGCTCCGCACCGGCGGGCGGATCCCCGAGGGACCCGGCTGCTTCTACCCCGCCACCGTCCTCACCGGCTGCACCGACACCATGGCCGTGATGGCCGAGGAGACCTTCGGGCCCGTCGCGCCCGTCCGCACCGTCGCGTCCTTCGCGGAGGGCCTGGAGGCGGCGCACCGCACCCGCTACGGCCTCGCCGCGACCGTCCTCACCCGCGACCCCGCCCACGCCCAGGCGGCCTGGCGCGGCCTGAAGACCGGCACCGTGAAGATCAACGCGGTGTTCGGCGGCGCCCCCGGCGGGGCCGCGACCCCGCGCGGCGCCAGCGGGCGGGGCTTCGGCTACGGCCCCGAGCTCCTCGACGAGATGACGGCCGTCAAGGTCGTCCACCTGCAGACCGTCATCCCGTAGCGGTCATGTAGCGGTCACGTAGCGGGTCACCATGCGGGCGACGAAGTGGGCGAAGCGCTCCGGGGGGCCGGAGGGCAGCATGAGGTGGCTCATCGTCAGCCGCACCGCGGCGTCGGCGATCTCGGTGAGGGCGTCGCGGTCCAGGTCCGGCCAGTGCCGCAGCGCGTGCTCGGCGATGCGGGCGCTGGCGGTGAACAGCACCGGCTCGGCCTGCGTGGTGAGCAGCGGGAGCAGCTCGTCGCCGCCCGCACCGGTCAGCACCGCCTTCTTCAGCTGGTCGTCCGCGGACGTCTCCAGCGTGTACATGACCGCCGCCGTCACCGCCGAGTACAGGTCGTCGTGCGCGGACAGCGCCGCGTCGACGCCGTCGAGGTAGCGCTCGTTGTCGCGGATCACGACCGCCTGCGCCAGGCCCCACTTGTCGCCGAACTCGTTGTAGACGGTCTGCCGGCTCACCCCGGCGGCCGCCGCGACGTCCCGCATCCGGACGCCGCGGTAGCCGCGCTCCACGAGCAGGGAGGCGGCGGCGTCCAGGAGGGATTCGCGCACGGAACGGCCGGCGGTGCCCATGAGTCGTCGATCCCTCCGGAGGTGATCGTGGGGAGGCGGCCCCACAGGACCATTATCACCCCGGTCCCGCCGGCGGTCACCGGGCGCCCGCCGGTCACCGGGACCCGCCCGCCTCTCTAGAGTGAGGCCCAGCCGAGGCGAGGGCGCGCGGAGCGAGGCGAGGAGGACGGGTGGGCGGGATCCTGGTGGCCAACCGGGGCGAGGTCGCGCTGCGGATCGTCCGCGCCGCGGCGGAGCTGGGCCTGCGGACGGTCGCCGTGCGCACCCGCGACGAGGCCCCCGCGCCGCACGCCCGCCGCGCGGACGAGGTGCGGGTGCTGCCCGGCGACGGCCCGGCCGGCTACCTGGACGCCGCCGCCGTGCTCACCGCCGCCGCGGAAGCGGGCGTCACCGCCGTCCACCCCGGCTACGGCTTCCTGAGCGAGAACGCGGCGTTCGCCGCGCGCTGCGCCGCCGCCGGGCTGACGTTCACCGGCCCGCGCCCCGAGCTGCTGGAGCTGTTCGGCGACAAGACCCGCTCGCGGGCGCTCGCCCGGGACGCGGGCGTGCCGGTGGCGCCCGGCACGGACGGCCCGGTGAGCCTCGCCGGCGCGGAGGAGTTCGCCCGCGCGCACGGGCCCGTGATGCTCAAGGCCGTGGCCGGCGGCGGCGGGCGCGGGACGCGCGCCGTCACCGATCCGGCCGGCATGGCCGCCGCGTACGAGCGGTGCCGCTCCGAGGCGCTCGCCTCCTTCGGCTCCGGCGACCTGTACGCCGAGCGGTACGTGCCGCGCGCCCGCCACATCGAGGTGCAGATCGCCGGCGACGGGAGCGGCGCGGTCGTCCACCTGTGGGAGCGCGACTGCAGTATCCAGCGGCGGCACCAGAAGCTGATCGAGGTCGCGCCCGCGCCCGCGCTGCCCGGGGACGTCCGGGACGCGCTGCTGGACGCGGCGCTGCGCATGGCCGCCCGCGTCCGCTACGACGGCATCGGCACGTTCGAGTTCCTCGTCGCGGACGGGGACTTCTGGTTCATGGAGGTCAATCCGAGGCTCCAGGTCGAGCACACCGTGACCGAGGAGATCACCGGGGTCGATCTGGTCAAGACGCAGATCCGGCTCGCGCTGGGGGAGGACCTCGCGGCCGTGGGCCTGGCCGGCGGGCCGCCCCGCGCCGCGGGGTGCGCCGTCCAGGTCCGGGTCAACACCGAGACCCTCGACGCGGACGGCACGCCGCACCCGCGGGCCGGGACGCTGACCGCGTTCGCGCCGCCGTCCGGGCCCGGCGTCCGCGTCGACACCTGCGGGTACGCCGGCTACCGCGCGAGCCCCCGCTACGACCCGCTGCTCGCCAAGGTCGTCGCCCGCGCGGAGGACCTGCCGTCCGCCGCCGCCCGCGCGCACGGCGCGCTCGGCGAGTTCGAGATCGCCGGCGTCGCCACCAGCATCCCGCTGCTGCAGGGCGTGCTGCGCCACCCCGGCTTCACCGCCGGCGGTTTCGACACGTCCTTCATCGCCGGCCACCTGCCCGAGCTGCTGGAGAGCGAGCACCGCCGCTACTACGTCGAGACCGTGCGGGACGAGGAGGGCACCCCCGCCGCCGCAGCCCCGGACGCGCCGCCCGGCACGATCACCGTGTCCGCGCCCATGCAGGGCACGGTGGTGAGCGTGGACGTGACCGAGGGCGACCTCGTGCGGGCCGGGGGACCGGTCCTCGTCCTCGAAGCCATGAAGATGGAGCACGTCGTCCGCGCGGGCGAGGCGGGCATCGTGCGGAGCGTCGCCGCCGCGGCCGGGGACACCGTCGCCGAGGGCGCCCCGCTGCTGTTCGTGGAACCCGCCGAGGCCGGCGCCGGCCACGCCGCCGAGGACGCCGAGCCCGACCCCGGCGAGATCCGCGCCGACCTCGCCGAGGCACTGCGCAGGCACGAGACCGGCCTGGACGCGTCCCGTCCGGAGGCGGTCGCCCGGCGGCACGCGCGCGGCCACCGCACCGCCCGGGAGAACATCGAGGACCTGTGCGACGCCGGCACGTTCGTCGAGTACGGCGCGCTGGCCATCGCCGCGCAGCGGCGGCGCCGGTCCCTGGAGGACCTGATCGAGCGCACCCCCGCCGACGGCATGGTGTGCGGCATCGGGGACGTGGCCGGCGCGCAGGCGGTCGTCATGTCCTACGACTACACGGTCCTGGCCGGGACGCAGGGCTACCAGAACCACCGCAAGACCGACCGGATGCTCGACATCGCCCACCGCCGCCGCCTGCCCGTGGTCCTGTTCGCCGAGGGCGGCGGGGGCCGGCCCGGCGACACCGACACCTCCACGGTGTCGGGCCTGGACGTCACGACCTTCCACGCGATGGGGCGGCTCAGCGGCCGCGTCCCGTCCGTCGGGATCGCCGCCGGGCGCTGCTTCGCCGGGAACGCCGCGCTGCTCGGCTGCTGCGACGTCATCATCGCCACCCGCGACGCCAACATCGGGATGGGCGGCCCCGCGATGATCGAGGGCGGCGGGCTCGGCGTGTTCGCGCCCGAGGAGATCGGCCCGATCACCGACCAGGAGCCCAACGGCGTCGTGGACATCGCCGTGGCGGACGAGGCCGCCGCCGTCGCCGCCGCCCGCCGCTACCTGTCCTACTTCCAGGGCCCGAGCGGCGACTGGACGTGCGACGACCAGCGGCCGCTGCGGAACGTCGTCCCGGAGAACCGGCTGCGCGCCTACGACGTCCGCCGCGCGATCGCCCGCCTCGCCGACACCGGGTCGGTGCTGGAGCTGCGCCGCGCCTTCGGGGTCGGGATCATCACCGCGCTGGTGCGGATCGAGGGACACCCGATGGGCCTCATCGCCAGCAACCCCGCCCACCTCGGCGGCGCCATCGACCGCGACGCCGCCGACAAGGCCGCCCGGTTCCTGCAGCTGTGCGACGCCCACGGGCTGCCCGTGGTGTCGCTGTGCGACACGCCCGGCTTCATGGTCGGCCCGGACGCCGAGCGGACCGCCACCGTCCGGCACTTCGGCCGCATGTTCGTGATCGGCGCGAACCTGCGCGTCCCGCTCGTCACGATCGTGCTCCGCAAGGGCTACGGCCTCGGCGCGCAGGCCATGGCGGGCGGCGGGTTCAAGGCGCCCCTCGCGACCGTCGCGTGGCCCACCGGCGAGATCGGCGGCATGGGCCTGGAGGGCGCCGTCCGGCTCGGGTACCGCAAGGAACTCGCCGAGGCCGACGACCCGGAGGAGCTGTTCCGGACGATGGTCGCCGCCGCCTACGAGCACGGCAAGGCCCTGCACGCCGCCACGGTCTTCGAGCTGGACGACGTCATCGACCCGGCCGACACCCGCCGCTGGATCACCACCGCGTTCGCCTCGGCCCCGCCGCCCGGGGACGGCCGCCGCTGGATCGACACCTGGTGACGGGCGCGCCGGGCGCGCGGGTCAGCCCTCCAGCCGCTCCCGGGTCCACTCCTTGACCCCGGCGACGAACGCGTCGACGTCGGCGGCCTTGCCCGAGGCCATCTCGTGGAACCACCCCGGCACGTACCGCTCGAACCGCCCGTCGCCGAGGACGTCCAGGACGGCCGCGGCCACCTCCCGCGGCGGCAGCCCCTCGGACACGTCGCTCAGCGGCTTCTCGTTGCCGGGCAGCGTGAACAGCTCGGTCCCCGCGATGATCGCGGGCTGCACGACGTGGACCTGCACCCCGGTGCCGTCCAGGTCGACCGCCGTGCTCTCCCAGAACGCGGTGAGCGCCGCCTTGGACGCCGCGTAGGCGGCCTCGTGCGGCGGCCCGAGCCGCGCCGCGACCGACCCCACCGCCACCAGGTGGCCGTGCCCCCGCGCGAGCATCCCGGGCAGCAGCGCCAGCGTGAGCCGCACCGGGGACAGGTAGTTCAGCCGCATCACGTCCTCGGCCTCGGCGGGCGCGAGGTCCTGGACGCGGCGGCGCTTCGGCATGCCGGCGTTGTTCACCAGGACGTCCACGGCGCCGAACTCGCGCTCGACGTCCGCGGCGAGGCCGGCGATGCCGTCCAGGTCCGCGAGGTCGGCGACCCACATCGCCGAGTCCGGGGCGTGCTCGCGGCACCGGGCGAGCACCTGCTCCAGCCTGTCCTTGCGCCGCGCCACCAGCCCGACCCGGGCGCCGGCTTCGGCGAGCGCCTCCGCCACGACCGCGCCGATGCCGGACGAGGCGCCGGTGACCAGCGCCGTCCGGCCGCTCAGCGTCACCATGCCATCACCATCCCGACCTCATCATGGCGCCCAACGTCACACACGGGTCCCCGCCCGGCAAGGAGGAACGCCGCGCGCAGCCGCACCCGGCCGGAAAAACCGGTGGGCGGGATGCGGGGCGGGCCGGTGAGGACCTCGTCCCCGCGACGCCGGCCAAGGGCCTGGAGTACGATCGGGTGGTCGTCGCCGAGCCCGCCGGCATCGCCGCCGCCGAGGCCCGCGGCCCCGCCCGCCTGTACGTCGTCCTCACCCGCGCCGTGACGTCGCTGACGGTGCCGCACCGGGACGAGCTCCCCGCCGAACCGAACGGCCGAGGCGCCCACCGTCCACCGCCGGACGGATACCGTGCACACGCCTCCGGCGAGTGAAGCCGTTGACAAGTGAAGCCGTGACTTGTAGTGGAGGGACATGTCCGAGTTCGCCAGCCCCCGGGCCGTCTTCCAGCGGCTCATCGACGGGGTGACCGCGCGGCGGCCCGAGGCGCTGCCGCGGCTGTACGCCGAGGACGCGGTGGTCGTCCGCCCGTTCGCCCATCCCGCCATCCGCCTGGAGGGACGCGACGCGGTGCGCGAGCACTTCGCGCGCCTGGAGGCGATGCCGCTGGAGATGACCGCGCGCAACGTCGTCGTCCACCACACCGCCGACCCCGAGGTGATCATCGCGGAGTTCGAGTACGCGGGGCACAACACCGAGACCGGGCGCGAGTTCGTCGTGCCCAGCGTCTTCGTCCTGCGGGTGCGCGGCGGGCGCATCGTGGAGTTCCGCGACTACCACGACCACGCCGGGCTCGACCGCGCCATGGGAGCGGACGGCGGTTGACTCGCCGACCCGCCGGTTCCTAGGCTGGGCGGACCATACCGACCGGTTGGTATGTTCGTGGGGCGGCCCGGCCGCCGCCCCCTCGCCCTGCGGAGGTCCGCCCCGTGAGCACAGCACCGCCCGACGCCGAGGAGCTGGAGAGGCGGGTGGGCGAGTTCCTCGCCGCGCACGACCCGTCCGCCGGCGAGCCCCTGGAGTTCCTGCGGGCCCGGTTCGACGCCGGCCTCGCCTGGGTCCACTACCCCGAGGGCCTCGGCGGCCTCGGCGCCCCCCGGGCCCTGCAGCCCGCGGTCGACCGGGCGTTCGCCAAGGCCGGTGCGCCCACCAACCATCCCGAGCGCAACGGCATCGGGCTCGGCATGGCCGCGCCGACGATCCTCGCGTTCGGCACCGACGAGCAGAAGCGCCGCTTCCTGCGCCCCCTGTGGACCGGCGAGGAGGTGTGGTGCCAGCTGTTCAGCGAGCCCGGCGCCGGCTCCGACCTCGCCGCGCTCGGCACCCGCGCCGTCCGCGACGGCGACGCCTGGACGGTCAACGGCCAGAAGGTCTGGACGTCCATGGCCCACGAGGCGCGCTGGGCGATTCTCGTCACCCGCACCGACCCGGACGTCCCCAAGCACCGCGGCATGACCTACTTCGTCTGCGACATGACCGCGCCGGGCGTCGAGGTGCGCCCGCTGCGGCAGATCACCGGCGAGGCCGAGTTCAACGAGGTCTTCCTCACCGACGTGCGGATCCCCGACGAGCACCGGCTCGGCGAGGTCGGGCAGGGCTGGCGGGTCTCCACCACGACGCTCATGAACGAGCGGGTCGCCATCGGCGGCGCCGGGTCGCCCCGTGGGGGCGGCATGATCGGCGTGGTCGCCGCGCTGTGGCGCGACCGCCCCGAGCTGCGCACCCCCGGCCTCCACGACGCCGTGCTGCGGGCCTGGGTCGAGACCGAGGCCGCGCGGCTCACCGGGGAGCGGCTGCGCCAGCAGCTCACCGCCGGGCAGCCCGGCCCGGAGGGCTCGGGGGCCAAACTGGCGTTCGCCGAGCTCAACCAGAAGGTGTCCGGCCTGGAGCTGGAACTGCTGGGCGAGGACGGCCTGCGCTACGACGACTGGACGATGCGCCGGCCCGCCGAGGTCGACTTCACCCGCCGCTCGCCCGGGTACCGCTACCTGCGCGCCAAGGGCAACTCCATCGAGGGCGGCACGTCGGAGATCCTCCGCAACATCATCGCCGAGCGGGTGCTGGGGCTCCCCGGCGAGATCCGGGTCGACAAGGACGTGCCGTGGAAGGACCTGCCCAAATGAGCGATCTGCTGTACAGCGAGATCGAGAACGACCTGCGCGCGAGCGTCCGCGAGGTGCTGGCGGACAAGGCGCCCTGGACGTCCGTCCTCGCCGGGACCGAGAAGGACGAGCCCTACGACGCGGCGCTGTGGCGGGCCGTCGCGGGGCAGCTCGGCTGCGCCGGACTGCCCGTCCCCGAGGACCTCGGCGGCGCGGGGGCCACCTGGCGCGAGACCGCCGTCGTCATGGAGGAGCTGGGCCGCTGCACCGCGCCCGTACCGTTCCTCGGCAGCGCCGTCACCGCGACGGCCGCGCTGCTGGCCGCGGGGGAGCGCGACCTGCTCGCGCGGCTCGCGTCGGGCGGCACGATCGCCGTCCTGGCCGTGCCGTTCAGCACGGCGCCCGGCGACGCGGCGCCGGAGGTCCGGGCCGCGGACGGCACGGTGACCGGCGAGGTCACCAGCGTCGCCGACGGGATGGCGGCCGAGGTGTTCCTCGTCCCGGCGTCCGGCGGCCTCTACGCGGTGGACGCCGCGGACGCCCGCCGCACCGCCGTGACCTCCCTGGACATGACGCGCCGCCTGGCGGACGTCACGTTCTCCGGGGCGCCGGCGCGGCTCGTCGCCGAGGGGGCGGACGCCGTCCGGGCCGCGCTGCTCACCGGCGCCGCGATGCTGGCGTCCGAGCAGCTCGGGCTCGCCGAGCGCTGCCTGGACGACACCGTCGCCTACGTGAAGACCCGCTACCAGTTCGGCCGGCCGGTCGGCTCCTACCAGGGCCTCAAGCACCGCCTCGCCGACCTGTGGACGTCCATCACGCAGGCCCGCGCGGTCGCCCGCCACGCCGCGTCGTCCGTCGCGGCCGGTGATGTCGCGGCCGGTGACGACGACACCGCGATCGCCGTGGCCGTCGCGCAGGCGCACTGCTCGGCCGTCGCCGTCAAGGCCGCCGAGGAGTGCGTGCAGATGCACGGCGGCATCGGCTTCACCTGGGAGCACCCCGCGCACCTGTACCTGAAGCGCGCCAAGGCCGACTCCATCGCCCTCGGCACGCCCGACCGGCACCGCGCCGCCCTGGCCCGCCTGGCCGACCTGCCCCCCGCCTGACCGGACCGGTGACCGGCGGGCCCCGCGCGCGGCATGCGGGGCCCGCCCGGTCACCCCGTGATGACGGCCAGCACCCGTGCGCCCTCCGGGAACGCGCCGCGCTCGGCCAGCGTGAGCACGCCGGACATCATCTTCGCCGTGTAGACGCGGTCGAGGACGATGCCGTGCCGCTCGGCGAAGTCGGCGATGAAGGCGTCCAGCTCGCGCGTCCGCCTGGCGTAGCCGCCGAAGTGGAAGCCGTCTTCGACGCGCCAGGCCCCGCGCAGCCCGCCGTACGTCTCGCGCTGGAGCCGTTCCACCTCGGCGTGCAGGAAGCCGCCCTTCAGGACGGAGAACCCCAGGGCGCGCTGGCCCGGGGCGAGCCCGGCGGCCAGTCCGGCCAGTGTCCCGCCGGTGCCGCACGGGCAGCAGACGACGTCGTAGCCCGGCACCTCCGCGCCGAGTTCCGCGCAGCCCCTGACGGCCGCCGCGTTGCTGCCGCCCTCGGGGAGGAGGTGGAAGCCGCCCCACCGCTCGCGCAGGGCGGCGACGACGCCGGGCTCGTGTTTGCGCCGGTAGGCGGCGCGGTCCAGGTAGGTCAGCCGCATGCCCATCCGCTCGGCGTAGGCGAGGGTGTCGTTCAGCGGCAGGTGCTCCTCGCCGCGGATCACGCCGATGGTCGCGAACCCGAAGATCCTCCCGGCCGCGGCCGTGGCCCGGATGTGGTTGGAGTAGGCGCCGCCGAAGGTGAGGACCGTCCCGTGCTCCCGGGCCGGCCCGAGGTTGTGCTTGAGCTTGCGCCACTTGTTGCCGGGCAGCTCCGGGTGGATCAGGTCGTCCCGCTTCAGGAACAGCCGCACGCCCCGCCGGGCGGCCCGCTCGTCCGCCAGCTCCACGACCGGGGAGGTCACAGCGGGTGACGCAGCCGGCGGCCCAGCCGCCGGAACCGGGAGCCCTGCACGTCGGGTGACTCGTCCCGCACGGCCAGGCGCTCCAGCATCGTGTCGAACGAGGGCGTCTGCACGCAGACGAGCGTCGCCCGCGCCCGGCGGGCGCAGTGCAGCCGGACCGAGGGCCGCAGCAGCCGCGAGAACGGGCCGCGCGTCCCGTGCCCGACGACGAGGATGTCGCCGTCGCCCGCCAGCCGCACCAGCACCGCGCCCGGCTCGCCCACCAGCGCCAGCGCCGTCATGTCCACGCCCTCGGGCGGGCCGCCGCACACGTCGCCGAGGACCCGGGCGATGAGCTCGGCGCCGGACGCGCGCAGCGCCTCGGTGACGCCGCAGCCGAGCTGCCCCGCCGCCGACACGTGCGGCGGCAGCGGAGCGGCATGGGCCACCAGCAGCGGCAGCCCGCGCAGCCGGGCCGCGCCGATCGCCCAGGACAGGGCACTACGAGCGCCCGCCGAGTCGTCCACCCCGACCACGACGCGGGGGCCGCCCTCCGGTCTCGTGATCACGGTTCCTCCCGAGCCCGCCTGGATGTGCACTCTAGGGTGCAGGCATACCCGTTCCCAAGGAAGGGTCTCGCGTCGGGGAAACCCGGCTTTCCGTCAACGGTGCGGCCCGCTGGACCGGCCGCGCCCGCGCGGGGCAGACTTGCGGGTATGGGAACACCGCACGAGACCGACCCCGCCTGCGCCGTCGCGCACGGCGACGTCCCGGCGCCCGCGGCGGAGCGGACGCTGGTCGCGGTGTTCGCCGGTCCCGTCGCCGAGCACCTGCTGCGCTACGGCGCCGACCTCGGCTACCGCACCTTCCTCGTCGACCCCGACAAGGACCGGGGCGGCGCCGCCGAGCTGCCGCACCTCGACGCGACGGCCGACGTCGTGGTCACCGACCACCACCGCCCCGAGCTGGGACCGGTCCTGCGGGACGTGCTGACCCAGCCGGTCCGCTGGGTCGGCGTCATGGGCAACCCCCGCCATCCCGCCCCGCACATCCCGGCGCTCACCGAACTCGGCGTACCCGCCCGCGAGATCGCGCGGGTCCACCGGCCCATCGGCCTCAACATCGGGTCGCGGACCCCGGCGGAGATCGCGATCGCGACCCTGGCCGGCCTCATCGCCGACCGCAACGGCCGCCCCGGCGGCTTCGAGTTCTAGGTGCGGGCCCTCTGATGCGGGCGGTCGTCTACGCGGAGTTCGGCGCGCCGCCGGAGGTCCGCGAGGTCCCCGATCCGCGGCCGCCCGCGGGCGGCGCGGTCATCCGGGTCGAGGCCACGGGGGTGTGCCGCAGCGACTGGCACGGCTGGCGGGGGCACGATCCCGCGATCCGGGTCCTCCCGCACGTGCCCGGCCACGAGCTGGCGGGGACCGTCGAGGAGGTCGGCGCGGGCGTCACCACCGCCCGCCCGGGGGACCGCGTCACCGTCCCGTTCGTGTGCGCCTGCGGCCGCTGCGCCGCCTGCGCGGCGGGGGACCAGCAGGTCTGCGAGGCGCAGACGCAGCCCGGCTTCACCCACTGGGGCTCCTTCGCCCACTACGTCGCGGTCGGGAACGCCGACGTCAACCTGGTGCGGCTGCCGGACGAGATGTCGTACACCGCGGCCGCCGCCCTCGGCTGCCGGTTCGCCACCGCGTTCCGGGCCGTCCTCGCGCAGGGCGGTGCCTCCGCGGGCATGTGGGTGGCCGTGCACGGCTGCGGCGGCGTCGGCCTGTCCGCCGTGATGATCGCCGCGGCGGCGGGCGCCCGCGTCGTGGCCGTCGACGTCGCGCCCGGGGCGCTGGAGCTGGCGCGGCGCAGCGGGGCGTCCGCGGTCGTCAACGCCGCCGGCCACGCCGACGTGGCGGGCGCCGTGCGGGAGGCCTGCCGGGGCGGCGCGCACGTCTCGCTGGACGCGCTGGGCAGCCCGGAGACGGCCCGCGCCTCGGTCGAGTGCCTGCGCCGGCGGGGCCGGCACGTCCAGGTCGGCCTGCTCCCGCCCGGCGCGGGCCGCGCGGACCTCCCGATGGAACGGGTCGTCGCCATGGAGCTGGAGATCGTCGGCAGCCACGGGATGGCCGCCCACGCCTACGGCCCGATGGTGGAGCTGGTCCGGGCGGGGACGCTGCGCCCCGATCTGCTGATCGGCCGCGTCCTCGCGCTGGACGAGGCCCCGGCCGCCCTCACGGACCTGCCCGCCCCCGGCATCACGATGATCGAGCCGCACCGGCAGGGTGGGCCGCAGGGCGCGGACGGCGGGTAGCGCCACCGCTCCTCCTCCTCGGTGATCTCGCTGGTCAGCGGCGTAGTATGGGCGGCGAGCGTGTTCTGTCGGTGGGTCCGCCTACCGTCGGGAGTGACGGGGCCCGCCGGGGTGCCCGTCCCAGCGACGATGCCCAGCGAAGGTGACGACCACGATGGCGAACAGCACCCTAGAGCGGGATTTCCAGGAACTCGCCGATCCGTACCGGCGGGAACTGCTGGCGCACTGCTACCGGATGCTCGGCTCCATCCACGACGCCGAGGACCTGGTGCAGGAGACCTACCT
>NZ_SMLC01000425.1 GCF_004349245.1 Actinomadura sp. 6K520
CGCCAACCACTTCCTCGACACCCTCGCCACCCACCGCCACACCGAAGGACTACCCGCCCAATCCATCGGATGGGGCTACTGGCAACAAGACACCGGCATGACCGGCCACCTCACCGACACCGACCGCAACCGCCTCATGCGCGTCGGCATGAGCCCCATCACCGACGAGCAGGGCCTCGAACTCCTTGACGCGGCCCTCGCCACGCCCCGGCCTCACCTGATCGCCGTCCCGATCAGCACGCGGGGTCTCGGCGTCCCGCCTCCGCCGCTCCTGCGGTCACTCGTCGGCGGTGCTCACCGTCCCAGGGCGGGCAGCAGCGCGAGCTTGGCCGACCATCTGGGCACGCTGACCCCTGACCAGCAGCAGGAACACCTTCTCGACCTGGTCCGGAGCGGCATCGCCGCCGTTCTCGGCCGCACCGACCCGGACGGTATCGGCGCCGACCGGCAGTTCAACGAACTCGGGTTCGACTCCCTCACCGCCATCGAACTGCGCAACCGTCTCGCCGCCGCGACCGGCCGCCGTCTGCCCGCGACCCTCGTCTTCGACCACCCCACACCGCAAGCGCTCGCCCAAGAGCTACGGAGAACGCTTCTCGACACGCTCGCGAGCACTTCCGTGAGCGCGAGGACGACCGCCACGGACGAGCCGATCGCGATCGTGGGGATGGGGTGCCGCTACCCCGGCGGCGTCACCACCCCGCAGCAACTATGGGAACTGGTCACCCAGGAACACGACGCCATCGGCGAATTCCCCACCAACCGCGGCTGGC
>NZ_SMLC01000426.1 GCF_004349245.1 Actinomadura sp. 6K520
GCTGGGGCGCTTCGGGAGCGGAGCCTTTGCCCGCCACGTGGACGTCTGTCGGGTATGGGCCGGGACGAGGCTTCGGAGCTTCTTCGGGCTCCGGGGGGCCGGGGTCCTCGGGCTCGGGGCTGGGACGGTCACGCGGGCCGAATCTCACGTGTCGATCCTGCGCTCAGTTCAAGATCATCGGCAAGTTCATCGGTGGCTTTCCGGGGTGCCGAAGAGGGCGGTGCAGAGGGAGTCGAGGCGGTCCGGGCCGTCGTCGGGGGCGTGGACGGTGAGCACGGGCGGTTCGGCCGTGTCGAGGCGGAGGCGGACCGAGACCTCGCGGCGCATCGGGTCGTCGGTGCCCTGAGCGGCGGCGATGTCGTGCAGGCCCACGGAGACCACCTCGGGGATGTCCACGACCAGGGGTTGCTCTCCGGCGGGGAGTTCGTCCAGCCAGAGGTCGAGGACGCGGCGGGCGAGGCCGTTGAGAAGTCGGCCCCACGGTTCGACGAGCTCGGGTGGGACATTCTCGGTCTGCAGTTCGGGGAGTCCGAAACGGGCCAGCCCCTTGGTGATGAAGAAGAAGCCGTGGGTGCCGGAGGTATGCGGGAGCAGCATCCAGTCGGTGAGCCGGAAGCTGCCGTCCGGGCCGGGGAGGGACCGTTCCAGGTGGCCGGGGGCGAGGACCTGCGGGGTGAAGACGTCGATCACGGGGGCGGGCACGGC
>NZ_SMLC01000427.1 GCF_004349245.1 Actinomadura sp. 6K520
GTGGTGGGCGGGTCGGTCGGCGGGTCGGTGGGGTCGCCGCCGCATTCCATGCCGTTCAGGGCGAAGCCGGACGGGGCGGTGTTCGTCCCGGTGTAGGCGAACTGCGCGCCGACCTGGACCGCCGCGCCGGTCGCGAGGGAGCCGTTCCAGCTCTCGTTCGAGACGGTGACCGTGCCGCCGGACTGGGACCACCGTCCGTTCCAGCCGCTCGCGAGCCGCTGGTTCCCGGCGTAGGTGTAGGTCAGCGTCCACGCGTCCACGGACGATCCCAGGTTGGTGATCGTGAGGGCGGCCGTGAACCCGGTGCCCCAGTCGTCGGTGGTGTAGTCGACCTCGCACGCGACGGCGGCGTCCGCCGTGCCCAAAGCCCGGCCGGTGCCGGTGACCAGCGAGCCCGCGGTGAGGAGGGCCCCGGCCAGCGCGGCCAGCGCGGCGGTGCGGGGGGTGAGCGATCTCATCGGATCTCCGCTCTCACATCGGTGCGATCAGCTTGGGAGCGCTCCCACTCCTGGACTGACGGTGAACGTAGAACGGTCTGGCGCGGGCGGGGAAGACCTGTTCCATTCCTTTCACGAACTTTCACAGGGCAACGCGCGCGGAGTGAGGGCGCCCGCGCGGCGGCGGAAACCCGGTGTCCCGGCGGCCCTTGACAGGGCGGGCGTCCGAACGGATTCTTGGGAGCGCTCCCACTACTCCCGACC
>NZ_SMLC01000428.1 GCF_004349245.1 Actinomadura sp. 6K520
CCGCCGAGCCGGCCGCCGAGCCCGACCTCAAGGTCGATGCCCGTGCCCGAGGAGTGGCTGGTAGTGACCGCCATCGAGCCGTCCGCGTTGCTGTCCACCTGCGTGGTCTCCGACTCCGTGTCACCGATGACGACGAGCTTCCGGTCCGTGGTCGACTGGTCGAGGCTCTGGTGGACGGTGCACTCGCTCAGCGCCGGAACGGCGGAAGGCGGAGCGGCCTCGCAGTCTCCGCCGAACAGCCGGCAGAGCGCGGCCCTCGTCTCACTGGACACCGTGCCCATGACCGGCGAGGCGACCAGGACCCCGATGACCACGGCCGAGACCAGCAGCACGGCGCCGTACTCGAGTGCGCTCGCGCCCCGATCGGCGGCGGAACGAAGACCGTGACGGCGTTGCACCATGGCCGAAGCATGACCGCGCCACCGCTCACTGGCGAGGGCCCCCGGACCCAAAGTGCCGACCCAACCGCCGCCGCGGCGAGCAGGAAAGCTGGGCCCTCTTACGTCAAGTCGCCGACCCGGGAAAAGGCTGGGCCGGATATCCCGCGTATCGAGTCGGGCCTTCCCAAGACCCCTCTTCCGGGTGAGCATGCAAGTGCTTACTTATCGGAAGGGAGACCATGCGCCCCCTCATCGCACTCATCGCGCTGCTGCTGGCCATCCCCCTGCTCGCCGCCCCAGCC
>NZ_SMLC01000043.1 GCF_004349245.1 Actinomadura sp. 6K520
CGACTCCACCGCCCACCCCGCCAAAATGCTGCCCGCCGTCGCCGCCACCGCCATCACCGCCTACACCCAGCCCGGCGAACTCGTGCTGGACCCGATGTGCGGCATCGGCACCACGCTCGTCGAAGCCGTTCACGCCGGCCGCGACGCGATCGGGATCGAACTCGAACCCCGGTGGGCCGCACTGGCGCGCGACAACCTCGACCACGCCCAAGAGCAGGGCGCCACCGGTAGCGGCGCCGTCATCATCGGCGACGCCCGACACGCCCACTCCCTGGTCACCGACCCACAGCTGGCCGGGCGGGTCGCGCTGCTGCTCACCTCACCGCCCTACGGACAATCCGTCCACGGGCAGGTCCGCTCCACCCGCGACTCCGGCCAACCCGGCGTCCACAAGTCCGACTACTCCTACGGCAAGACACCCGGGAATCTGGCCCGCGGCAGCCACCAGCGGCTGCTGACGGGCTTCGCCGACATCCTGGCCGGCTGCGTGCCGCTGCTGCGGCCCGGCGGCATCGTGGCCATCACCACCCGCCCGTTCCGCCGCCACGGGCACCTGGTCGACTTCCCCGGCCAAATCTGGGCCGCCGCCCAAGACGCCGGGCTGGAACCCGTGCAGCGGCTGGTGGCGCTGCTGTGTGGCATCAAGGACGAGCGGCTGGTCACCCGGGCGTCGTTCTTCGCCGCCCACGAGACCCGCAAGGCCCGCGCCGCCGGGCTCCCTCTCCACGTCACCGCCCACGAAGACGTGCTCGTCCTTCGCAAATCGCCGCATGCACCTGTTGACCATACGGGCGAGGGCGGCACGCCGGGTAGCGAGCGGTGATGCGGCACGTGGTGATGTTTTCCGGCGGGATCAGCAGCTGGGCCGCCGCCCGCCGCGTCGCCGACGAACACGGCACCAGCAACCTGCAGTTGCTGTTCGCCGACACCTACGCCGAGGACGAGGACCTCTACCGGTTCCTGGAGGAAGCTGCGGCACAGATCGGTGCACCGTTGATCCGCATCGCGGACGGCCGGACGCCGTGGCAGGTGTTCGACGACGAGCATTACATCGGAAATGCACGGGTGGCGCCGTGCTCCCGGCGACTCAAGCAGATCCCCTGCGTACGGTGGCTAGCTCAGCACACCGACCCGGCCGACACGGTGATCCATGTCGGAATCGACTGGAGCGAACTCCACCGCTTGCCGGCCATCGAACGCGGCTACCAGCCCTGGCTTGCCCACGCCCCGCTGTGCGACCCGCCGTGGACCAGCAAGGACGAACTCCTGGATCAGGCGCGTGCCTGCGGCCTGGAACCACCTCGGTTGTATGCGCTGGGATTTCCGCACAACAACTGCGGCGGCGCATGCGTCCGCGGCGGCCAGGCCGCCTGGGCGCACCTGTGGGGAGTCTTCCCCGACCGGTACCTCGACCACGAACGACGCGAGCAGGCATTCCAGAACCGGCTCGGCAAGAACGTCGCGGTCCTGCGTGAACGCCGCGGCGGGACCACACAGCCACTGACCCTCCGGCAACTTCGCCAACGCCTAGAGCGCCGGGCAGGAACAACCGAAGATCCGGACGGGCAGCGCGCCGCCCATGACGGGCTCGACTGGGGCGGGTGCGGCTGCCTGCCAGTCCCCGACTCATCCGCACGCAGCGAATCCTCCTCACCGACCCGCATCCAGCCGGTAACCGACAGGCGGCGGCCCGATGACCGCCGTTCACGCTGTACGGCACGCGAGACGGACGGGGACCAACAACGATGACGCCTCCCTCCGCGCTTGTGCACGTGCAGTTGCCCGGCGAATCCGCCAACGGAGCCCTGGGCGCGCGCGCCAACCGTTGTGCAGGCCCGGCAAGGGCGCCGCGCTGGTGGAGACGAGACCTCGCCACTACAGACTCCGTGTCCATAGCCGTCCTGCCGAACCCCACTCCCCCAACCCCTGACACACGGAAAGCGCCGGGTGCGATCGAGGCGCTCGACTTGACCACAGCCGCGCAGCCGAGCATCGATCGACCCCCTGGGTCGCGGTCTCGGCATGGGAGACGCGAGGGGGGTCTCCCACCAGCCACGCCCAGGGGCCTGGCCGGGGCGTCTCAGGTCGCGGTCGGTCTGTGATGGCAGGCCGCACCGGACGTCCCGGCGACCGCCCCTGCCCACCCGGCAGCGGCAGTCCGGACCACTACGCCGAACCGCTCAAGGTGCGCGTGGAAATCATCACCGTCGGCGGCCAGGAAGGCGCCGCGCTACGGGCGGCGCAAGCCAAGGTCATCCGCGAACTCTTGCTGTGGGTAGCCGATGAAGAAACCAACACCACATGACCCCCACCAGGGCAGCGTCACTCCAAACGAGCGGCGGATCATATTTGAGATCCTTCGACAAGCACAGCTGTGGGTGTACTTGCTCATCCTCGCGCCCTGCCTCCAGTTGGCATTGCGCCCAGGAGCAGCGCGATGAGTTCCCGGACCAGCGGATCGTCCCACCCGAGCGGCGCGCTTCGGTCCGTAACGCCAGTGACGGTGATCTCTCGCCCAGGGCTGGCAGCCACACCCGTGGCAGGCGTGGTCGACCCGTTCGACGGGCTACGAGTGGCCTGGTGCGGACGCACGTCCACCGACGACGTGCAGGACCCCACCCTGTCGCTGCCCCGCCAACTGGACAACAGCCGCCACGCTCTCCCCGCAGGGGCCCTGATCGTCGCCCACTTCTACGACATCGAATCGGGCCGCAAGAACCTCGAAGAACGTGGACGCGGCACCGCCCACGACCAGTTCCAGATCCCCATCCCGCGAGACGGCGGTATCCAGGACCTGCTCGCCGAAGCCACCCGGTCCGACCGGCGCTTCGACGCGGTGGTGTGCGAGTCGATCGACCGGATCTCGCGCCGCACCTTCTACGGCACCAAGATCGAACACGAGCTGGAACAAGCCGGCATCCCGCTGTTCGCCGCCGACGAGCCCATCACCCTGACCGGCAAGCGCGCCACTGCGATCCTCACCCGCCGCGTGAAACAGGGCATCGCCGAGTGGTACGCGATCCAGATGCTCGAGCAGTCCTGGGACGGGCTGCGCACCCACACCCGGCAAGGCTGGAACGTCGGCCACCCACCCTACGGATACCTCGCCGACAAGGTCCCCCACCCCGTCCCGGCCAAGGCCGCCGAGGGCAAGACCAAAACCCGGCTGGTCCCCGACCCGGTCCGCGGCCCCGCAGTCACTCAAATCTTCCACTGGCGCGCGGTGGACAAGCTCGGATACGGCGACATCACCGATCTCCTCAACGCCGACCAGGACCGTTATCCACCACCGATGTCCCTCAACCCCCGCTACCGCGACCGCAACGCCTGGAGCCGATCCGGTGTCCGCGAGATCCTCCGTAACCCCAAGTACACCGGCTACATGGTGTACAACCGGCGCGCCACCACAAGCGCCCGCGGCAAGGTCAACCCACCCAGCGCCTGGGTCTGGTCCGACCAGCCCACCCACGAACCCCTCGTCACCCGCGAAACGTTCGACGCCGCCCAAGCCATAGCCCAAGCCCGCCAACGCTCCCGACGCGCCCCCGGCCCCAACCGCCACCGGCAAACCCGCCACAGCTACCTACTGCGCTCCTACATCGTCTGCGGCCTGTGCGAGCGGAGAATGGCCGGAAAAACCGACCACCCACGGACCTACCCAGCCGTCTACTACTACTGCCAGCCCGACCGGAACCACAAAGGCCGCCCAGACCGCTTTCCCGACCACCCACCCACGGTGCGCCTCCGCGAAGAACCCCTGCTAGACGCCGTGCACACCTTCTTCGCCGACCGCATCTTCGGGCCGCACCGCCGGACGCTCCTGGAAGCCGACCTACCCGTCAGCGACCAACGCGCCCACGACGACTGGCAAGCCCGACGCCAGGCACTCCAGAAGACCATCGACGACCTCACCCGACGCCGCGACCGCCTCATCGCCCGCTTCGACCAACTCGACGAAGACAACATCGACCTCGACCCCGAAACCGAACGCGAACTCACCCGCCAACTCCAAATCCGGTTCGCGGAACTGGAAACCCAGCGCCGCACCAAACTCGCCGAGCTGCACACCCAGGACGCCGAACCGCCTCCTAACGAGCACCACACCGAGCTACTCGACCGACTCCCCCACCTTCAAGCACACCTGGCCGAACTACCCGAACACCTCCAACGACACCTCTACGACGCCTTCCACCTGCAAATCCGCTACCACCCGAACGAACACGCCATCACCATCCGCATCACGATCAGTGACGACACCGTCGAGACCCTCGCCCACGCCAGCCAAACCATCCTCGCCCCCGCACTCAACGAATCCCGCGACCCTCAACCACCCGTAACGATCTCCCCGACCAACACTGCTAGCCGCACCAGATCCACGCAGTCACCGGCCATGGCGCAATCGAGCCGTTTGGGCGTCGAGGTACAAATCCGTTTCTAGCCGCAGAATGCAGTCTCGGGTTCTTTTTGGCTACCCACCTGCTCATAATTCTGAGGGGACATGTTATCCATAGCCGGGGGGGCAGGACCCCTCTGCCTACCATCGGCCGCCTTAAACGCCATGCCATGCGAGACGGCGCAGGCTGTCCCCTTGGGTCCCGGATTGGCCGTGATCCTATGCCGAGACCGCGTTCATCTTCGATGACAGTCACCACAAACCCGAGGGACCTCGCGGCGCAGCCGGGCCGCACCTCGTCCTTCTCCGCGCTGGTCGGCCCGTCGGTCCTGCGGCCGTCATCGCGGTCGGCCTGGACCACCCGGTTCCGGATCGGCCGGAGGTTCGAACTTCCCTGCCGGCTCCTTCGTCTCCGACCGGCCCGCACCAACTCCGCTGGCTCCCATCGTCCCAAGCGATCAGGTGTCTACAAGGCACGGGCGCCCTCCATCCCGAACGGCGCGACGGGCACTCTCGTCGCCCCTGCTGACACCGGATCGGACTCTGATCCGGATTAACTACGCGCCGAAGTCAGCTACGGTCGAGATAATCAGAAGAACGGCAACGTAGGGGGAACAGGCATGGCTCAGAAGGTAATCGTCCAGATGACGGACGACATCGACGGCTCGGAGGCCAACGAGACCGTACGGTTCTCCATCGACGGTTCGGCCTATGAAATCGACCTGAACGAAGGCAATGCGGACAAGCTTCGCGGTGCTTTGCACGCCTACATGCAGAGCGGTCGACGGCTCAAGGCCACCAGGGGCGGCAAGGCCCCGGCCCGTAGCACCAATAGCCGTGAGCGCAGCGCCGAGATCCGCGAATGGGCGAAGGCCAACGGCATCAAGGTCAACGAGCGTGGGCGCATCCCAGCCACCGTCATCGAGCAGTACGAGGCCGCGCACTAGCCAGCCCGCACAGCCGTGTACGCAGCGCCCGAGGGACTCATCGGCTCCGGCCGGCGGCCCCCTGCTTGTCGCACTGGGAAGGAACGATCGCCCGTTGGCCACCACATGGGAGTGGTCATCGGAAGGTACCAAGGGCCACCCAACAGCAATGGCTACCCGGCTAATCGAGCTTGTACTTTGCCGACAACCTCGTCCGCGCGGGTCGAGCAGCACGCCATGCCGGGGTGTTTTCTGAGTACGGCCTCTGACGCCGGGGCGCGTGTGGGTCAGTGCCCGGTGCGGTAGACGGGTGGTAGCCAGAGGTATCCGCAGGTGCGGGTTTCCTTGTGGCGGACGCTGATGGGCCGGTAGGCGGCGGCGTTGATGAGGCCGGATGCGGCGGCGTGCTGGTAGAGCTGCTGGGAGACCAGCATGGCGAGGTCGGTGTCGGCGGCCGCGAGGTGCTGTTTGAAGGCGGGGGCCTCCAGTAGCCGGAACAGGTGCGTCAGTGGCTGGCCGAGCACACCGTACTCGTCGCGCTCGATGTCGCCGGTGTGCACGGCCATTCGGAGCCGGAGCCGGCCGAGGTCGTTGGCGAGTCGGTTGGAGCGGCGCAGCAGCGCGGTGAGGTGGTGGGCCAGCGGGTCCAGGGCGGCGGTGGGACGTACCTCGGCCGGGGTGACGATCAGGGCGCCGTCGCCGCGGTCCTCGCGGTGGCATGCCCCCCAGGGCAGCCTGGACATCTCGAAGGCTTCCTGCAGGTGACGATACAGGTGCGTGCGCAGGAATCTTTGGGCGTCGGCGTCGCGTCGTTGGTCACCGAAGCTGGGGATATCGACGGCGATGAGAGTGGTGTGCATCTTGGGGTTTCTCGCTTGGTTGGTGGGAGGCGGCGGGAAGGGGCGCCCGGCCGGATGGGCGGTCGGGACGACGGGGCTCACCGGCGGTCGAGGCGGGGCCGAGGGGCGAGGCGGAAGTCGAGCATGGAGTCATCAGCCCAGAAGTCCTCAAGCTGGCGGGCGGTGAGCTGCTCGATCGGCACCGCGGGGAGGGTCTTGCCCGTCTGGATCGACCACATGGTGATCAGCGCCAGCGCGGCCCGTGCGTCGTCCAGGCAGGTGGCGCCCGTACCCGGCCCGGCCGACCTGGCCGGATCCGAGCAGCTGATCAGGCGCTGAAGTGGTGATGCGGCGCACCGCAGCATCGCGTTCCTTTCGTGTGATGGCACCCCATGCCGGCCCCGGGGGGCCCGGGACGGCCTGGTGTGAGGTGAGATCACACTGACTGCCGCCTTCGAAATGACGCGACCTAAACGCCGTTTCCCGGACGTTCCTCGGATATACCGACCGGTATCCGAGACGCATCCGGAATTCACCACAATCTGAACGTTCGCTCGAAATCAGCTGAGTGCCGAGTTAGGTCAGAGCTCAACCAGGTCGACTGATTTGTGTCATGTGACCGGCTTTCCATCAGGGGGCTGCCACTATGTTCAATGACATCGGCGGACAGGCAGCTGAGATCGATCGGAACACAGGCATGGCAAAACGTGATCGTGTGGAGCAGTTCTCCGCAGTGGTTGCCCTACTGAACCGAGATCATCTTGCGGCCAACAAACCGACATTTGCTCACATTGCGCGCGTTTCAGGCGAGCTGGCGTCCGCGAAGCGGATAGTGCACGGCGTTTACGTCGAGCACCTGCCCCGCTCAACGGCCAACGACGTAATGCGGGGCATCCATACCAACAGACTGCGCTGGGCACTGGTGGAGAGCCTGTGGGCGGTGATCCACCACATCGCCGAGCAGCGAGGACTCGACACCCGCGCCATGACCTCCCGCCAAGAGCTCCATCGCCGCTTCCACCGCCCGGCCCCGTCCAAGGCCGCAGACGAGGCACCTGGGCTGCCCGCGGCAGAGCCCGCGCACCCCTCTCCCGCTCGGCCAGAACCCGCGCCACCGCACCTGCGCCCCAGGCCACCAGCGCGTGAAAGGCGGCCGGGCCCGGAGTTGCCGCACTCGGGGCAAGCAGACGACCCGCTCAACGACACACCCGGTCGCGGCATCGGTCTCATCTCCCCCGACCCACTCGCCTCCGGACTAGCACCCTTGGCTTTCGGAACCCCCGTCGACGGTAACGACCCACACGATGCCGCCCGGCGACTTCTGGCCCACGCTCGGCAACATGACGACGATGCCTGGTGGCGCGACCACCGCCGAGTAGTGCCCGCCTGGTTTGGTCCCTACCTCACCTTGGAACCCGAACTCGACCTCATCCGCGTCTATGCGCCACGCCGCGTCCCCGGACTGCTGCAGACCCCCGACTACGCGCGGCATGTGCTCACCGAGGACCTGCCCGGCATTCCCGCAGACGAACTGGCGCAACGAATCGAACTACGCCAACTCCGCCAGCAGCTGCTGCACCGCCCGGACGCCCCCCGCTACTGGGCCATCATCGACCCGCGGGCCCTAGCCCGGCGCACCGCCCCGCCCACGGTACTGCGTGGACAACTGCGACACCTGATCGCCATGGCCGCCTACCCGCACATCACCCTGCAGCTCGTCCGCAGCACCGACGCCGAACGCGTCGTTCCCGCCGGGCCGATCACACTGATGCGATTCCCCGAACCCGACGTGGGCGACATCGTCTACCTCGAACAAAACGATCACGGCATCTATGTGGACGACAGCGAGGCCGTCGACTACTTCGCGTTGCGCTACCAGCAACTGGCGCTCAAGGCCATGGAACCCCACGCCAGCGTCAGCCTGCTGCTGAAAATGCTTGACCGGCTCCAGCCATAACCACGCCGTCCCGTGCAATACCGCACCAGGTCTGGTCTGATAGAAGGAAAGGATAAGCAAGCACGCGGGCTGGGGTTCACCTATGGGCAGCGAGAACCGGGACTTTTGGGCCGGCCACGACGATGACCCCGACGGCAGAATCGACACCAGCATCCCGCACTCGGCACGGATCTGGAACTACTGGCTCGGCGGCAAAGACAACTTCCCTGCCGACCAGCAGGCCGGCGAAGAATACGCACGTACCTTCCCCGGCATCATCCCGCTGGCCCGCGCCTCCCGCGACTTCATCGGCCGTGCCGTGACCTACCTCGCCGCCGACAAAGGCGTCCGGCAGTTCCTGGACATCGGCACCGGCCTCCCCACCGAGAACAACACCCACCAGGTCGCCCAGCGCGCCGCCCCCGCCTCCCGCATCGTCTACGTCGACAACGACCCCCTGGTGCTGGTGCACGCGCGCGCCCTGCTGACCAGCAAACCCGAAGGCGCCGCCCACTACCTCGAAGCCGACCTGCACCAACCCGACCAGATCCTCACCGGCGCCCGGCAACTGCTCGACTTCACCCGGCCGATCGCACTGATGCTGATGGGCATCATCGGCCACGTCCCCGACGACGCCACCGCCACCCGGATCATCACCACCCTGATCGCCGCGCTTCCACCGGGCAGTTACCTGGCCCTCTACGACGGCACCTCCACCGACCAGGCATTCCTGGAAGCCCAGCAAGGCTACGACGACACCGGTGCCGCCCCCTACCGGCTGCGCAGCCCCGACCAGATCCGCGCCTTCTTCACGGGCCTCGAGTTCGTCGACCCCGGCGTCGTCTCCCTGCCACACTGGCGCCCTGACCCCTCCCCACTCCCCCCCGGCACCGTCGAGGCCTACTGCGGCGTCGCCCGCAAACCCTGAGGCACCGGTCGGTTCTCGCCGGCGAACCGGCCCGAGCGGGACCAGGTCGACGCGGCCGTCGGCAGGCGCCCCTGCAGGACCAGCTCGGCTCGACCTCGCTATGAGCGCTGCGGTCGCGAGAGTCCACCAGGTCTCGTGACCACCACACAGGCGGCAGGACTATAGCTGCCGGGTGCGCAGAACGCTCCCGCGGTGGGGCTTCCAACCCCGTACGATCTTGACCTGCAGCAGGCCGACGGTGAGTAGCCTTTGGGCGCGTCAGCAAGTGACAGGAAAACAGCGTGAAGCGATTGGGCCCTGCCGTGTTGGATGGGACACGTTTCCAGCGCCGTACTCCCTGAAGGGTCCTGCGAAATGACCGTGCCTGGCGCACCAGCCATCCCGCCCGCATACCAACTCACCCTCGAACGAGCGGTCGGGATCACGGACGAGGCGTGGAAGGTCATCGAGGAGACGCAGCGGCGTCTGGCCCGCGCCCTCGAAGCCGCTGACCATCCTCTCGCACTGGGCGTCGCGAAGGAGATGGTGGAGACGATCGCCAAGATCGTCCTCGCGACGCGCGGCGAGGTCGCCGGATCACAGATGGACTACGACAAGTGCGTGACGGCAGCTCATAAGGCGCTGGTGCGCCTCCCCGGCCAGCACTTGAGCAATGAGCCCGTGCTCAAGCAATTGGTGCAGAGCGCGAAGGGCATCGCTACGCAGCTCGCGCCGGTCCGCAACGCTTACGGGACAGGGCACGGGCGGGCGGAGCAGCCTGATATCCCGGAAGAGATGCTTCACCTGTGCTTGGACGGCGCGCTGCTGTGGTCGCGGTGGGCACTGCGGCGACTCGGCGTCCTCACACTCGCAATGCCCGAGCCCCTCATCCGGGACCTTAAAAGCGGGACCTTCTATGGCGGGACCTTGGCTCCGGGTCTGAAGGCAGCGCTGCAGACGGAAGGCGACGACGCGGTGCTGCGTCGGCTTGGTATGGCCGTCGGTCAGCGGGCCATGAGGGACACCCATGTCGTTCAGATGGAGGGCGTGCAGGCTTGTGCCGAAAGTAATGACCTACACGTCTGGCCTGCGACCTACCGGGCCGCTCTCTTCGAGGGGTTGTTCATCGATGCCACCGGGCGGCCCACCGTCAGCACGTGGTCGGCCGAGTGGGCATCCCGGGTGATCGCACCCCTCGACGAGGACGAGGCCGGCGCGGTTATTAAAGATCTTGAGACCAAGCTCGCCGATACCAATATCGATGACCTCACAGCCGCCTTCGAGAACGGAGCATTCTGCCGCCTGCTCCACCACAGCTACCGTTACCTGCCGCCCCGGGCACAAGAAGCCTGGACCCTCCTACTCGATTACATCGTGCTGGCAGTCGGCCTGACCGAACCGCCACAAGACTTCGAGTAGGCGCTCCGCGGCCACAGACGCAGCGCAGGCTGGGCTTCACGGTCCGGGCGCCGGGTCGGGTTTCGAGGAACCGCCGGCGTTGAGCGTGCCCCTTTGCGACTCAACTCACCGAGGCATCCATCCAGTTAATCGTCCCGCTCACGGTGTCAGGCGCGGGTCACAGTCACGTGACCCGCAGCGAGAACCGCTGACGCAACCAGGCGACCAGACGTCGGCGCAGCGGCACGCGGGTACTCTCCACGCCGAGTGCGAGCAGCGGGACCTGGGAGTTCTTCTTCCACGCCACCGGAATGAAGACCGGGCCGGCGACCACGTAGAACCGGGCGCCATGGTGCCTGGCGTGACCGCTCGGAGGATGCCACTCCAACCTGCCGTGCAACGCGATCGTCTCGGTGAACCGCGACGCCGTGCTCCCCTCGCCGGGATACAGCCGGTCGAAGGCCGCCAGCACCTCCTTGGAGAAAGCGACTCGTCGCGCCAACTCTGCCGATGACAGCCCGAACAAGGGCATGCTGCGGTGCAGCAACGTCAGCGCCTCGAACGGCTTCGCGCCCCCGCCCTGCCGGGAGATCGGCAGGCAGAACTCCTCCTCGCCGTCGTTCCCACCCGCGATCAGGAAGAAGTCCGCGGTGTTGCTGGAGTTGGTCCACCGCGGCCGACGCCGTACCGCCCTGGCATCACGCCCCAGCACCCAGCGCATCTGCTCCTCAGCCGCCTTCGGATCTGCACGGCCACCGGTCCTCTGCTGGTAACGCTCCACCGCGTGCTCGGTCAGCCGCACCTGGCCCATCAACTCCGCACCGCTCAACGCGAACGGATCGATGTGACGTTTACCGCGCCCGTTGGCCCGCAGGTAGGTATCGAGGACCACACAACCAGTCGCGGCGAAGCCACTGGCATCCCGCCTGTCCACGGCCAAGGGCAGGAGCAGCACGCCGTCGACGAGCAGGAACCTGCCGGTCTTACTGCGCCTTCCCTTGTACGGCGCGGGCAACTGATCCGAACTCACCACCCGACCGGCACCGCGCACCTGCTTCTCCAAGAAGGCCCGAGCCTGGACCGGCGTCCACCCCAGATCAGCCGCCGCCTGCCTGGCCGCCGCGTCCGTGATGCCCACACTCGGCGCCATCCCCAACCGCCTTTCGATTCCGCCCCAAGACTCACGGATCGCCCGAAACAACCGGAGTATCCAAACGGTGAGATTCCTAGTGCAGCCCTGGCCTGTCCTGGATCCGCTGCTTCCCACCCCTCATGGATCTTCTTGATCGATGCCGACCATCGGGCGATCGTCTGACGCCAGCGTCGGCACAGCGCCGGGAACCTGCAACTCGTCGCGCCCACGGGCGTAGTAATCGGTCCGTGCTCTTCGAAACGCCTGGTAGGCGTTATCCCACCCAGCCTCGTCCACATGCACGAGCCCACGTACGCACCATTCCAGATGCCACAGCTTCCGGTTCAGATCATGAGCGGCCTCGACCGTCGCCGCATCCCCGAGAACTTCGATGACCTGGAACGCCACTCCTCGTCTGGCCTCTCCCTCAGTCAGCAGATCACGCCCATCAGCGATGGCTGGCCGCAGGCAATCGGTGACCAAAGCCGCGAGTTGCCGCAAGCCGACGGGTGAGCATGCCCTGGTCGCTCACCGCGTTCAGGTACACAACGTGCGCATCCAGGCGTCGCTCATCCCAGCGCACCGCGCGTTCGCGTCGAGTCAGGCGGCGCTCATGAAGCCAGGTCACAAGGTAGGACATCGCGCCGCCGACAATGACTGCGATCAAGCACGAACCCGGCGAGCACGTCGGTCTCGAATGCCTCGATCTCATCCGCAGAGCCCGGCCCGCGTCTCTCCCTCAGGTCAGCGACCGCTGTCAGAGCCACGAACCCACCGCCCTCTCCTTCACTGCTATTCTAGTGCAGGGCGATCACTCTAATCGACGTTGCTTCAGAATTTCTGAGATTCGATCGATTGCCCGGCCCTGATACCACGTGAAGGCATAGGCGCTGAACAGCGCGACCTGCAGCCTCCAGCAGGCGGCACCGTCAGCCGCGGAACTCCAGTGGACTCCTACTGAGGGGTGGAGTCCAGCCTGGGGCCCTTCCGCTTGAAAGAACCTAAGAGGGCGTTTGATTTGAGACTTTCGTCCCGTGTGCCCTAATAGGTCCATCGCCAGTTTGGGGTGGTTTCGCCGGTTATGCGTTTGGTGAGGTTGTCGATCGAGGCGATGTGGATCATGGCTTCGGAGCTGGCCGGCAGTGTTTCGTAGTCGCGGGCGAGGCGGCGATGGAGCATGATCCACCCCAGGCTTCTTTCTACTACCCACCGGCGTTTGACGACGTGGAAACCAGGCGTTTTGGTGCTTCTGGGGACGACCTCGACGTCGATATCCAGCTTGGCCCCGTATTCGACGGCGGCGTTCTTGAATCCGGTGTCGACCCAGGTTTTAGAAATGCTTGGATAGGTCTTCTTTGTCTGGTCGAGCAACTGCCTGCCGATGGCGTTGTCGGACTGGCTCGCGGCGGTCACGATCACGGCGAGGATCAGCCCGAGCGTATCGGTGACGATGCCTCTTTTGCGGCCTACGATCTTCTTGCCGGCGTCTGTTCCCTGGCTGGTCACGGGGACGTTGGTGGAGGTCTTCACGCTCTGGGTGTCGACCACGCCGGCGGTCGGTTCGGGCTTTCGGCCTTCCTTGATGCGGGCGAGGCTGGTCAGTTCATATCCAAGCTTGGTGAAGATTCCCTCGTCCCGCCAGGCCGCATAGTAGGCGTAGACGGTGGCATGCGGTGGGAAGTCGTGGGGCAGGTATCGCCAGGCGATTCCCGTCCGGTTGACATACAGGATCGCGTTGAAGATTTCTCGTAGGTCGGTGAGGGCCGGTTTTCCGGTGGGTCGACGATCGAGCCGGTTCTGGCGCCATGCGCTGAGCGTCGACTCGATCAATTCCCAGCGGGCGTCGGAGATGTCGGAGGGGTATGCGCGTCGGGGGGTCACGCCAGAGCCTTACCTTATGCGCGGTCGTCACCGCCAAGAGGAATTGAGTACGGCGTTTCTATGGCAAGTTCAAACCAGACAGAAATCGGAGCGCATATCAGAATGAAACGGGCCCGACGACTTGCGGCCGCGGAAGCGCAAGTGGCCCCATGGTGCCCATATCGACACAAAGAGTCGGACAGGCATAAGCCTGCATTGTGGACACGCCACACCTAAACGCCCTCTAAGGCCGTTGAGCTTCTGCCGAGGGCCGCCGGAGAACGCCAGAAAGACCATGCCGTCATCAATCAGCGCCATGTTGATCAGATCGGCCGCTGCCGTCCACCGCAGCACGTTCGCCTCGTCGTTGAGGATGTGCTTGGTGCCTGCATAGTGCTCCCCAGCCCACTCCAAGACGTCCGGATCGGAGAGTCCGTCCTGTTCTGGTATGCCGATGATGCGTCGCACACAGCGTTCGTCTTCGCTTTCCTCCGAGGCCCAACGCAGTACTGAATCGAAATAGTCGGCGGAGGCGCGGGTGGCGAAAGCAGTCGGCGGGTAGCGCCGGGCATAGGTGAGCCGGATTTCGGAACGCGCCTGGTTGACCTGTTCGGTGGCGGCTTCGTAGAACTCGCGATTGTCGCGGTACCACTGGACGCTGAGCATCGCGGTGCCCGTGACGCCGGGCACACCGGGAAGCGGGTCCTTCTTCGCTGCGCTCTGACGCTGCTCGTCAATCCGCCTTCTGGCCTCCAGCCAGCGTTCTCGCCACAGCGCGGGATCGTCACCACATGCCCTGACCAGAGCCTGTGTGTGCTCCCAGGAGGGAAACCGGCGGCCGTTCAGGATGGCGGAGACGGTGGAGCGTGCGCATCCCACTTTCCGGGCAAGAGCCTCCTCCGTTGGCATGTGCAGAGTGCTGCGCCGAAGCTCACGAAGGTGGGCGGCGAACCACTCTCGAGGGTCGGACGGTACCGGCTGCCGAAGCCCGCTGGTGGACATCTCTCATCGCTCCTGACACAGAACGCTACCGAGTGACACTCATTGTCCGCCATCGCTCCCTGCCGTCGCAGCCGTTCGTCCGCGAACGGTCACAACATGCCGGCGAAGGACCTCCTATGTCTGGATTCATTGCGGTCCAGAATCCAGCGTCTGACACTTTGGCTATCCGAGTCTCGTCGACCGGATCCATAAAGAAGGGAGTCGCTCATGTGATCGAGCCGTAGCCCTTGAACTGGGCATCACGACGAAGACCGGTAACGACCCAAGGCCGCCCCCTGGTCCTTCTGGCTGGAAGAAGGGAGCGGCCTTCTCCGAACACAAGGAATCCTCATGCTCGTCGAATCCAGCATACGTTCTTCACGCAGGGTGCGAGCAGGTATCGCTGTGCCGGAACCGGCCAGCGCGCCCCTACCCTCCCGACCCCGGGGCTGTACAGGAAAGAGTGCGGCCGCGCGCCGGAACAGGCGTTGGGGAGGCGGTCGATGATCACGCTTCAGGGCATCGTCGTCCTGATCGCCACATTGCTCGCTGAGACGATCTTCTGCGCACTCACCCTTGCGGCCGGGGCCGGCTGGCCTGCCGCGCTGCTCAGCGCCGGTGGCGCCGGAGGCGGTGTACTCAGTGTGCTGCCCCGGCTCTTGGAGCGCGGTTCCCCATCATAGTTTTCGTGACCTGGACGATGCCCGTGGTCAGAGACCCCGGCAAACGCGGACATTCGCCGATGGGCGCCCCTCTGTAGTGACTCTTCGCAGTGGGGCGCCCGTGCGGCACCTAGGGATCATCGCGGATGACCGGTGAGCTGCGGGATGCGGGCTGGGAGGTATCGGTCAACACTGTGGTGGCGCGGAGGGCCGAACTCCGCTTGGCCGCGTGTCCGCCCAGAAGTGACGGTCGCTGACCCGCAGCGCGGTCGTATCACCATGATCAGCCGCTAGACCGCCCCCCATCATGATGGCGGCGGCGACTTTAACCAGCTCATGGATCGGCTCAGGCAGACTGAACCCTTGATCGCTCGCCTCACCCCTCCACCGGAGGCGCCTTGCCGATCAGGTCGTGGCCGTCAGGACCAGCCCCTATGAAGGAGGTGGCCGCGCAGACCGCGGCGGCGATCAACTTCGACCACGCGCCCCGCCCCGGCAGCATCTGGACCGCCAGTTTCGGGCCGATGACCGTCAGCAGCGCGGAGCAGATCCAGGGCAGATAGACCGCGATCCACGGGCGGCGCTGTTATCGTTCAGCAGGGTCAGCAGGGACTGTTCCTCGTCCCTGCTCGGGTCGCGGGCCTCCAGCTGGTTCGGACCCTTGGGGAGCAACTCGCGCATCATCTCGACCGCGCGGTCGGCGGCCATGCTCGTCGGCCGGTAGGTGTCGCTTCGTCTCTGCTCGTCGGCGGATGACCCGTCCTTGTCCCAGAGCCGGTGCTTCTGAGAAACAGATAATCGAGGTATTTTCTTGGTTGTGGGAATGGGTCTTGCGATCGTGCTGGTAATAGTCACCACGGTGGACGTGGTCACCACGAGGAAGAGGAAAGCGACAGCAGTTCACGTACCCACCGGCCCGGCCCAAGAGCGTGACACTGTACGCTCGATCCGCTTGCGGTAGTGCCCTGACTTCAATATCATACTGAGTATGAAAGTGACGTCTCCTCCTCGGGTCAATAGGCAGCGTTGGTTGTCGAGGAAACCGGACCCTTCGGCTGCGGCGCGGCTGTTCTGCTTCCCCTACTCCGGATGTAGTGCGTCGATGTACAGTCAGTGGCCGCGTTGGATCGGCCAGATCGAGATTTGCCTCATTCAGCCGCCTGCTCGGCAGAAGCGGATTCGTGAGCCGCACTACGAGACCTATGAGGCATTGGCGGCGGCTCTGGTCGAGTACCTGCCGCCGTATCTTGACAGGCCGTTCGCGTTCTTCGGGCATTGTGGAGGAGCTTTACCTGGGGTGGAACTGACGCGCCAACTGGCTGCGGCCGGACTTCCTCTGCCGAGACGGGTGTTCGTGTCGTCGCAGGTCGCCCCGCATGACGGGCCGTACGGCCGGTTACTCGACCTGAACGCCGACCAGCTTGGCGAGGAGCTGGGCAAGATCATGACCAATCTCGGCGTCGAGCCGACCGCGGAATTGATCGAAATGAGCCTTGAACTGCTGATCCAGGATCTCGAGGCAAATAAGCGCTACAAGGTCGCGAAACCCTTTTATTTGCCAACTGGAATCACCGCCATCGGCTGGTACGATGATTCGGAGATACCGATGGATCGGATGAACGGCTGGCGAGAGGTGTCCGAGGACTGTCGCTATGCCCTGCTCGAAGGTGATCACTTCCGGTTTCTTGACGCACCGCGTGCGCTACTGGACGAATTCGAGCGCGACCTGGCCTCGTCCGCGTAAGGGAATCGGCAGGCCAGGTCACACGTGCCACTTTCAAAGGAGCTTATACATCCAGCCGTGCGTGTCGTCGGCAGCACCCGCCTGGATAGCCAGGAGTCGCTGACGTAAGCGCATGGTGATCGGCCCTGCTTCGTTGGAATTGACAAGGAACTCACCCGTCGCGTGCTTGACCCTGCCCACCGGAGTAATCACCGCTGCGGTGCCGCAGGCGAAGACCTCCGTGAGTTCCCCGGAGACTGCCGCTGCCTCCCATTCCTCGACGGAGACGCGACGTTCTTCGACGCGGTAACCGAGGTCGCTCGCCACACGCAGGAGGGAATCACGCGTGACCCCGGGGAGAAGTGAGCCGCTGAGCCGCGGAGTGACCACCCGGGCCTCAACACCCGAGCCAAGCACAAAGAAGAGATTCATCGCCCCCATCTCTTCGACCCAGCGGTGCTCGACCGGATCCAGCCACACGACCTGATCGCAACCCTCCCCATGAGCCTTTTCCTGAGCAAGAAAGGTTCCGGCATAGTTTCCGGCGCATTTGGCCGCACCAGTGCCGCCCGGTGCCGCCCGGGAGTACTCCCGCGACAACCAAACGCTGACCGGCCTGAGCCCGTCGGAAAAATAGGAGGCGACGGGCATTGCCATCAGTACATAAAGGTACTCGGTCGCTGGTGTCACCTTGAGATGCGTCGACGTAGCGATCATCAACGGCCGCAAATAGAGCGCTTTCTCTTTCCCCTCCGGAACCCACCGCTCGTCCATAGCAACCAACTCGCCCAACGATGTCAGAAACAACTCCCCGGGAAGCTCCGGCATCGCCAGCCGTCGTGCGGAACTACGGAATCGCAGCGCGTTCATGCTGGGACGAAAGGAGGCCACCGACCCGTCGCGCTGCCGGTAGGCCTTCAAGCCCTCGAAGATAGCCTGCCCGTAGTGAAGCGCGGAGGCGCAGGGGGACAGTGTCAACGGTGCAAATGGACGCACCGCGGCGTTGTGCCATCCCCGTTCGGGGTTAAAATCTGTCGTCACCATGTGGTCTGTGCCATACCGGCCGAACCCTGGGTCAGTCAGCACCTTGGCGATCTGCTCGCCGGTCGCGGGATTTTCGTTCGGTATTCTGTCGAACGGCGTGGTCATCGCGCCTTTCGCACCTCACCGATCGTGGACGTCTTCGTCGGGGAGCGCCGGATCGCGACGAGAGGAAGATGCTTGATGCCCGCGATGAAGTTGGAATGCAGGTGTTCCGGTTCGTCGGCGAGTTCGAACTTCTCGAACTGGCCGAAGAGTTCCTGGAAGAATTCGTTCAGGGTTATGCGAGCAACCGCGTGTCCGACGCAGTAGTGCGGTCCGATGCCGAAGGCGAGGTGGCGCCCTGCGTCGCGCCGAATGTCGAACTTGTATGGCTCAGGGAACACGTCGCTGTCGCGGTTCGCCGAACCGAGCCAGACGACGACCGGCTCGTTCTCCCGAATCGTCACGCCGCTCAGCTGGACATCTCGCTTCGCGTAGCGCATGAAGTGACTGGCTGGTGAGCTCCAGCGCAGCGCTTCGTTGATACCGCGTTCGAGCAATTCTGGGTGGTCAGCCCAATCGTCATACTTGCCGCCCTGGACCAGCTCGATCACGGCCGCGTTGGGCACGTGCGGCGTGGTGACGTTCGCGCCCAGCAGAAGGCTGTAGCAGTTGGAGACAATCTCCCCGGGGCGCAGCTTGCGACCGTTCTCGAACTCCATCGTGCGCAGCACGTCGATGAGGTCGCCGTTCCCGGTGCCCTTGCGCCGGTTGAGTGCCTCCTCGAAGGTGGCGAACAGTTCGCGGTGAGCGCGCCTCAACGTGGCCTGGCCGCCCTCGGGCCTGATGAACTCTGGGTCGTCAGGCGCAATGGCCTGGCTGGTCAGGTAGGTCAACCGAGGCCAGTCCTCGCGGTCGAGACCCATCAGCGTGCCAGTGACCGCCATCGGCAGCTTCCCGGTGAGCTCGGCGAAGTCGAACCGTTCTCCGTCGACGATGCCGGCGAAGAGGCGTTCGACCTCGCCGCGGATCAGACCACGATGGCGCTCGAGCATCCTGAGGTTGAGCGCTCGCTGGACGGGTGAGCGCATCCTGGTATGCCGCGGTGGGTCCGTTGCGGGCATTTGCTGCCCACTGGCCGGGTCCTTCTTGCCGAGCAGGTTCAGCAGGGTTCCATGCTCGGAAGTGAACACCTGGTGGTCTCTCAGTACCCTCGCGACGTCGTCGTACTTGGTGGCGGACCAGAAACCCAGATCCGGGCTGACTTGTTGCCAGTGCACCGGCTCGCGCTCGCGCATGGCGTGCCAGATGGCGTGAGGATCGCCTTCGGCATGGACGGCGGGATCCACCAGGTCGACCTGTTTCAGGTCGACGGGCTCCAGCCCGGTAGGGCGCGTCAGTTTCATTGACTCTCCTCCCTGAAGCCGAGATCGACGAATTCGGCCAGGCCTGCAACCGTCGCGTTTTCGTAGAAAAACCGAGCCGCCGGAACCTCGGCCGACAGCGCATTGCGAATACGAAGAAGAAGGTCCGTGGCGCTCAGCGAGGTTCCACCGAGATCGAAGAAGTCATCGTAGATGCCGACTTCCTTGACGGCGAGCGCGTCGGCCCAGATGTCGGCCAGTAGAGCCTCAATCGGGGTGCGCGGAGCCACATATTCGATGTCCGATTCCCGAGGCGACTGTTCTGGTACCGGAAGTGCGGCCCGGTCGATCTTTCCGTTGCGGGTCAACGGAAAGCTGTCCATCATCGTGATCGCGGCCGGGTTCATGTGCCTCGGTAGGCGTTTATGCAATGCGATGCGCAGTTCTGACAACAGGTTTTCATCCTGCCGCTCAGGAACGACATACGCCACAAGAGTCTTTTCCTGAGATGAGAGATCGTCTCTGGCGACTACCACGACCTCCTTCACACCGGGCTGCCCGGCCAGCACCGCCACGATCTCACCGAGCTCGACACGGTAACCGCCCACCTTGACCTGGTCATCTACGCGACCACGAAACTCGAGAGTGCCGTCTGCGTCGCGCCGAACCACGTCGCCGACGTCGTACATCCGCTCGCCCGCGTGAAACGGGTCTGGCAAGAACCGCTCTGCGGTAAGGCCCGGGCGGCCCAGGTATCCGCGGGCGAGCCCGGTGCCGGCGGTGAACAGTTGGCCCCAGTCACCGTCAAGGACAGGCCGCAGACTCTCGTCCAATACGTAGACGCGAGTGCCCGTGATCGGCCGTCCGATGGGAACTGTGTCACCGACGGGATCGGTCACCTGATGGCAGGTCGTAAAGCAGCTGTTCTCCGTCGGCCCGTAACCGTTGACAAGACGTAGCTGGGGATACAAGCGGCGCACTCTGTTGATGTGCGCGGGCGACAGCACGTCGCCACCGGCGAGGAGCTGGCGCAAGCCCCCGAGGTCAGCGAGGTGGCTGTCGACCACACGGTGGAACAGCCCGGTTGTCAGCCAGAGCGTGGTGACTTTGTCGCGCTCCAGACACTCGACCAGTTCCGCCAGCGAGAGCGTGCCTGGTGGATAGATGACCAGGCGTCCGCCATGGAGTAGCGCTCCCCAGATCTCGAACGCGGCCGGGTCGAAGGTCAGCGCGCAGAGTTGCAGGAATGTCTCGTCCGGACCGAACTCGGCGTAATCGCCATCTTGCACGAGCCGGGTGACGCCGCGATGGGGCGCGCAGACACCCTTTGGCCGGCCCGTCGAGCCCGACGTGTAACACACATACGCGAGGTTGTCGGGTGTGGTGGCCGCCGAGAGCGGTTCAGGACCGGACAGCTCCGGGTCCTTTTCGTCGTCCAGGGTCACCACGGTCGAGCCGACCTCGGGCAACCGGTTGATCAGCTGTTTGTGGGTGAGCAGGACCTGGGCTTCCGCCTGATCGAGCATGTACCGGAAGCGCTCCGCGGGTTCGTCCGGGTGCAGGGGCAGGTAAGCGCCTCCTGCCTTCAGGATCCCGACCAGGGCGATCACCATCTCGAAAGAGCGCTCGACGCAAACCCCGACGATGCTTTCCGCGCCGATGCCGAGTTCCCTCAGCCTGCGCGCCAGCCGGTCCGCCTGCTCGTTGAGTTCCCGGTAAGTCATGTCCTCGCCGCAGAACCGTAGGGCCGTGGCATCGGGACGGCGGCGTACCTGCTCCTCGAACAACTCGGTGATCGTCGCGTCCGGCCAGTCTTTCCCGGCACCCATCAGTTCTCATCTCCTATCGGCCGACAACAGGTCGGCGTCGCGTCTTCCAGGTGCTCATGTCCTCGTAAACGACCATCAGATGGCGTCATCGTGCCTACACCGACGGTGCGGTGTGGCCACGCCGGACCGAGGCCGGACGGATGTCGGTCCACACCGTGGCGATATGGTCCAGGCATTCCTCTCTTGTCCCGCTGAAGCCGGTGGGCAGCCATCCGGCCGGCAGTTCGCGGGATTCTGGCCACAGGGAGTGTTGTTCTTCGTGATTGACGACGACGAGGTAGGTCACGACCTGCTCCTAGGGGTTCGATGGGTTGCCCACAGTGCATTCGCGTAGGCGTCGGCCAGCGTTTGGATTCGGTCGGCGCCGAGCACGTTCTTGCTGTACGACCAGGAAATCGAGAGCCGATCGGCAGTGAAGGACGCGTAGCATTCGATCGCGACCTCCCTTGGCATGCCGGGATCTCTGTCCATGCCGGTATTGAAGGTCTGGACATTGTCGAGAACGACCGGAGAGTGCTTGTCGACGCTGGTTGAGAGGTAGGAGGGCGTGCCCCAGAAGTTGAACGCGATCCGTGGCACGGGAAGCGCAGCCAGTCGGACCCGCAACGCGGGATCGGGGTGCAGATAACGCGCCGCTTCGAAGTCGAATCCGCGGCCGGGTAGCTCGCGATACCGCTTCGCGACTTCTCTGGTGTGAGCGTCCGAGCCGCTCGTGCCCGGCAGCGGGAGCGCGAACGGATATGCGGAACTGAAATAGCCCACAATGCCGCTCAGATCGATATCCAACACGTCTTCCCTGCCGTGCCCGCCGAGCTGCACCAGTGCGTCACCACCGGGCAGGCCAGCCCACTGCTGTAGGGCGGTGCCGAGTGCCGCGAGCAGACGTTCGTAGACGGTGACCCCGCTCGCGCGGCTGGCGTTGACGAACACGCGGCCCCAGTCTTCGTCGAACTCCGTGAGGATCCCGCCGGTCGCGTCTTCAACGCCGGTCACACGTTCCGGCACCACCGCTGCGCAGCGGTCCCAATCCCGCTCAAGCCAGTACGCCACGTCGAGCCGAGCCGGATCGTGCCGGACGTGGTCGGCCAGGTGAGCCGCCCAGGACAGGTACGACGGACCGGGCTTCGGGCATGCTCTCGCGTCGCCCTCACGAAGAAGCGCCGAGAGCTCCTCGGTGATCACGTCCCAGGAGAGCAGGTCAACGACCAGGTGGTGGATCACCGCGACGAGCTTGTCCGGGACGTGTTCGGCAAGCCGGAACAGGCCGAATCGCGCGACCGGCCCGCTACGCAGGTCAAGGCTCTCGTGCAGGCCCGTGGCCAGTGTGTGCACCTGTTCTGCCACGTCGCGGTCGGGTACATCGCGCAGGTCGAACTCGGTGACGGGCGGCGGTTCGATCACCGTGCGTTGCGTCGGGGACGCGGCCTCCAGGTCGAATCTGGTGCGCAGCGCCGGATGCCGTTGGCTGAGCAAATCGACCGCGGAGACGACATCGGTGAGCTCGTAGGTGCGTAGTAGGTCATAGCGAACGCTCTGGTTCCAGTGGTGCGGATTCGGGACGTCTCGCGCCAGGAACGCCAACTGCGGGGGCGTCAGCGGGGCGCCGGACTCGAAGGCGCTGTCGTCTCCGCTTTCGACACCGATCACCCGAGTGTTCTCCGCCCGAACGGCGACTCGTGCCAGTTCTTCGATCGTCGGGTTCGCCAGTATCTCGCGGGGCTTCAGCGTGATGCCGCGCTGCTTGGCATCATGGGCGATCCTGATGGCGACGATCGATTCGCCACCCAGCGCGAAAAAGCTGTGCCGGACACCTATGCGTTCCGTTCTCAGATAGGTGGACCACAGTTCGCACAGCATCTGTTCTATCTCGGTGCGAGGGGAGACGAATTCCGCGCCTGACACCATCTCGATGGCGTATTCCCGCAACGCGAGCTGGTCGATCTTGCCGCTCGTGTCGAACGGCAACTGATCGAGCACTAGCACGTCATGGGGCACCATGTGGTCGGGCAGTCGCTGGGCGGCGAAATCGAGCAGCTCCGCTTCGTCCAGCCAGCCGCCAGCGGCCTCGGTGACGAACGCGACCAGACGGGCCGATTCCCAGGTACCGACCGTTTCGACGGCGGCCCGCCCCACGTCCGGCGAGTTTTCCAGCAGATTTTCGATTCTTCTGAGTTCGACCCGACGCCCGCGAATCTTGACCTGGTCGCCGGCGTGGCCGACCAGGACGACCACGCCGTCTTCGCGCCAAAGCCCGCGATCTCCGGTTCTGTAGAGACGGCGGCCCGGCAAGGACGTGAAGGGGTCCGGCAGGAACGCCGATGCCGTCAGGGCGGGATCGTCGAGGTAGCCTCGCCCGACGCTCCGACCCCCGATGTGGATCTCCCCGACAACACCGGGCGGGACGAGCTGCATGTCCTCGTCGAGGATGTAGACCCGCACGTTGGGTAACACGCGACCGATCGGTGTGTGCTGGATTTCCCCCGCCGACACAGGGCCACCCGTGGTGGTGTCCGCGGTTTCCGCGGGGCCGTAGGCGGTTAGTAGTGGCACGCCCGGCATCACGGAGTGCCAGCGGGCCGCCAGTGCGGGACTGAGCACCTCGCCGGTCGAGATCAACCTTTCCAGGCTTCGGCCCAGCCGCATGGCCTGTTCATCGTCGGACTCGAGCTCGTCTAGCAGCATCGCGAGAGATGTCGGCGCCATGGCCAAGCAGGCGTGGCGGTGCGTTATCGCCAACGTGGCCAATTTGGACGGGGCCCCAACCGTGTCGTCTGGGACGACACAAACCGTGGCTCCCCCCGTGAAGGCCGCGAACATCTGCCAGATGGACAAATCGAGCGTCAGCGGTGCGGTCTGTGGTATCTCCACACCTGGACGGAGCCCATAGTCGCGTATTCTCGTCGCCAGCAGGTTGAGAAATGCACCGTGTTCGATGCAAACAGCCTTCGGGGTGTCAGTCGAGTCGGAGGTGAAGATCGTATAGGCCAGTTCTCCTGTGCCGGGAGGTGCGCCCAGAAGCGTGTGCGCGGCGGCGATGGTGACGTCCGCCGACTCGGCCACCTGACGCAACTCGGCCAGATCGAACCGGACGGGAGGGTCGTCCGATGTTTCCACGCCGTCCTCGACGATCAGAGCCTGTGTTCCGCGGACCATGCCTGCCCGCCGGGCCAGCGGCGTGGCGAGGTCGACCGGGACGTAGGCGGCGCCGGCAAACAATATGCCGACGGCCATCACCGGGAACCAAGCGCTGCGCCGCGCGATGAGGGCGACGGAGGTCTCGCGGCCCACCCCGGCCGCTCGCAGCCGCCGCGCGATGGCGATCGCGTGACGGCACAATTCCGCGTAGCTGATCGAACTCACGTCATCGTGGACGGCGACGGCGTCCGGTCGCATTTCTGCCTGTGTCAGCAGCAACTCACGGTAGGGGCGGGTGCTGTCCAGCTCTGCGGTTTGGTTGAAGGTGACCAGCACCTGCTCCCGGGTTCCGGCGTTGAGTACCGCGAGATCAGCCAGGCTCCGTCCCGGATCTGCGAGGCCCTGCCGGAGCACCTCAACCACGCCGGTGACCAAGTGTTGTAACGGGATGGACAATCGTGCCGCAGAGCGTGCGCTGATCCGGGTGCCGTCCGTTGTCAGAACGACATCCGCTTTCCCCGGGCTGCTGTCGGTCCAGCTGACTTTGAGCATCGCTTCCGACGCATCGTCATCTGTGACCGATTCGTCCGGGATACCGTGCGCGGTCGCTTCGGCTATCGCGCCGCGCACCTGGGTCAGCCAAACGCGGAAACTGAACTCGGGTTGGGGCCACAGCAAGAGAGGGAGGCTGTCCCTGCCCGGCGGACTCGCCAGGAATGCGATCCGGTGGGAGGCGCCGAACCTGCGGAGGGCCACCGCGGTGGCCGCGACGACGACGGCCCAAGAAAGGATGGGTTCTCCGCCGGTGATTTCCGCGAGACGTGCTGCTGTGGCCTCGTCCAGGCTGACCGAGACGGTGGGGTTGTGCTCCGACTGGCCATCGGCCGCGCTGAGTAGATCGGAGACGGCCGCGTATCCGTCCCGGAGGTCGTCCCGCAGGCCGAGCCAGTATTCTCTGCTGGCCAGTGACCGAGTGCTGATGCTCACGTAGCGCTCCGGTTAGAACGTGAAGTCGGGCAGCGCTACCGCACCGGTCGGAGCGGCCTCGTCGCCGAACAGTTCGATCAGGTTGCTGTGCCCGCCATCCCGGGCGATGTGCTCCAGCAGGGTAAGGAATTCATGGAACCAGCCGGTGACGGTCTCTGGCCGGAACAATTCGGTGGAGTATTTGACCAGTGCTATCATCTCGGCTGCGTATTCCATGACCGAGACACTGAGAGGGAAAGTGGGCTCGGCCGGGTCGATGTCCACCAAGAACTCGTTTTCGTACGCAGGGACACCTCCAAAGGAGGTGAACGGTTCGACGCCGGCCTGGAAGCTGAAGTTCGTCGGAGCCAGCATCGTTGTCGAGCCCGGGTTTGCGAGCCGGACGAGCTGGTCGGTCGGCAGATCCGCGTGCGCGAGGGCGGCCAGTTGAGCCTGGCGCACATCTGTCAGGCAAGCGGAGAACGACTCGTGCGGCCGCAGCGGGGTGCGGACGGCAATCGTGTTGACGAAGCAGCCGACCACATCCTCGTCCTGCGGTTTGCGGCCGTTGACCGCAATCGCCACACACTGGTCGCGAACGCCGCTGATCTTCCACAGCAGGACCATCCACGCGGCCAGCAGCACCATGTTCGTGGTCGCGCGCTCACGCCGCGCGAACGCCAGGAGACCGCGCACCACTTCGGGTTCGAGGTGAAAGGTAAGGGCTGATCCCCGCTGGGGCGCCGAGACGTCGCCCGCACCGATGGCCGATGGCAGCGCCATCATGGGCCTTTTTTCGAGGTATTCCGACCAGAACCGGCTCAGCGTTCGTCCTCGTTCGCCGGACAGCAGCTGTCGCTGATCGCGGACGAAGTCGAGATAGTGGCGAGACGAGGCGGGTTGCCGCCGACCGCTCAGTTCGGCGAGCAGAAGCTGCCAGGACCAGCCGTCGCAGAACAGGTGGTGGACGGTGAGCGCCAGCGCGTGCTGTTCACGGTCGGCGAACCGGACCAGCACGAGTTGAGCTCTCATCGTGCTCTTGTACGGCGACAACGGCTGCCCGACCAGATCCGTCAGTGCGGCGATCAGGGTGGGGCGCCCCTCGCTGGAAGTCTTGGTAGCCAGGTCGAGTTCCAGCCGTTCGATGTCCACTGTCGCCGTTTCGGCTGGGCGCACAACCTGCCTGGTTCCATCAGAGGCCTCCCGCAGCACACACCGGAGCATGGGATGCCTGCGGACCAGGGAATCCAGTCGCTCCCGCAGCGGTCCGGCATCGATGACCCGGTCGAACAGGAAGACTCCCGGAACGTTGTAGGCGCCGGATCCCGGCTCCAGCTGCTCCGCGGCCCAGATGGCGGACTGCTGCCCGGACAGCGGGCCCTCTTCGGCGGCATGGACGTCGGGCCTGGCCCGGGCGCCCGCCCGCACCGGCACGTTCGTGATCGCTTGGTCGACCCGGTCGGCAAGCGCGGCGATATTCAGCTGATCGAACAGGTCGGCAAGGTCCATTTCAATGTTGAAGCATTCGTTGAACCGGTGTACGAGCTGGGCGCCCTTAAGCGAGTCGCCCCCACGGGCGAGGAAATGGTCGTCGGCGGCGACGCCCGGCTCCTTCAGTACCGTCCTCACCATGTCGAGTACGATTTCGATGGTCGGCTTCGCTTTGGTCGCAGCGGCGTTATCGGTCTCGTCTGACACGGAAGCAGTCCTCAATGAACGGAATTACGAAGGGATGAGTTCGTCGGCAAGCTGGTAGGGGAGTGGGTGACGCGCACAGAGTGCTGCGATCTCGGCGCGCACGTCGTCGCGAACGCTCTCGGGCAGTCGCCACCGGGTGGGATCGGCCGTTTCGATGCTGCGGAGCACCTGGTCGACCAGGCGGGCGCTTTTCCTGATGGCTTGCGAGTCCATGCCCCGCGCCGCCATCGTGTTGCTTCCGAATCGCAGTCCGCTAGTGACTCGAGGACCACGTGGATCATTGGGAATCTTGTTCTTGTTCACGATGATCCGACAGGTCTCCAGGGCCTCCTCGGCGACCGAGCCGGTGATGCCGATCTCTCGGAGATCGATGAGCACCATGTGGGTGTCCGTGCCGCCCGTGATCACTCGATGGCCGAGCACGGCGAACTCCTGGGCCAGGGCGCGGGCACCCTCGACGATGCGCTCGGCCAGCGCCCTGAAGGCCGGTTTCGCGGCCAGGGCGAACGCGTGGCCCTTGGCGGCGACGGCCTCCAAGTGAGGAGTCCCCTGGAGCCGTGGAAAAACCGCGGTCTGGAGGGTCTCGGCCATTGTCCGGCCAGTGTCGGAGAACACCGTGTCGGCGTCCCTGCCCATGAGAATGAGACCACCACGCGGCCCGTAGAGCTGTTTGTAGGTGCTGGTCGTGGTGACGTGGGCCACGTCCACCGGGCTGGGGTGCAGGCCGGCGGCGACCAGTCCCGAAACATGGGAGATGTCGGCGAGCAGGACCGCCCCGACCTCGTCGGCCAGGGTACGGAACCGCGAGAAGTCGATCAGGCGGGGATAGGCGCTCGCCCCGCAGACGATCAGACGCGGCCGGTGCTCCCTGGCGAGCCGTGCGACCTCGTCATAGTCGAGGAAGCCGGCGTCGTCGACGCCGTAGCCCACCGCCGTGAAGTGATGGCTGGAGACAGACGCTCGCGAACCGTGCGTGAGGTGCCCGCCCGAGCTGAGCTCCATACCGAGAATGACGTCTCCGGGCCGGAGGAGGCCGAACATGACCGCCTGGTTGGCGGTGCTGCCGGAATGCGGCTGGACGTTGGCGTAGCGCGCTCCGAACAGGTCTCGGGCCCGCTGGACGGCGAGTCGTTCGACCTCATCCACGACCTCGCAGCCCGCGTGGAAACGGGCGCCCGGATATCCCTCGGTGGTGACGTTCCCCAGCGGGGTTCCCGCACAGGCGTGGACGGCCGGGTCGGCCACGCTGGACGCGGCGATCATCGCGAGCGTCCGTGACTGTCGTCGGTGTTCGTCTTCGAGCAGGCGATAGAGATCAGGGTCGCTGATCCGCAGGCGTCTCAGCCCGAGGTCGGCGTAGGCGGCAAGAGGTGACTCGGCCATGGGTGCTCGTTTCTGTGGCTCAGCCGTGGAGCGGAAGGGGGCGGACAACAACGGTGTCGGTCATGGTCATTCCGTCTCTCTGGGTGCCGGGTCACGGGATCGGATCGGCGTGCAGCAACCGGAAGTGCGTATCGGTGAGCTCGCGCGCACGGTCGGCGGGGAACGCCTCGCCGCTGAAGCGCCACAGCATGGTCAAATGGCCGTCGGCAAGGCTTCCGTAGATCTCGATCGGGAACGGCCGGGGCGTGTTGGCGGGCTGGCTCTGTCCGGCGCCTTTGACGCGGGCCTCGCCGAGGAGACTTGTGCCATCGTCCTGCTCAACGGCCAGGTAGGCGGGCTCACCCCAGAAGTTGAACAGGACCTGCGGGCGGGGAATGGCGGCCAGGGCCGTGCGAACTCCGGGGTCGGGATGCAGGTAACGGCCGGCCTCGTAGTCGAGTCCCCACCGGGGGACGCGTCGGAACTCGGCCGCGACCTCGGCGAGGTACTCCCGGTGCCCCGTCCGCCCGGGAAGAGGAAGCGCGAACGGGTACGCCGTGTTGAAGTAGCCGACCGTGCGGTCCAGGACGGCGATGTCGAAGATCTCTTCCCGGCCGTGGCCGCCGAGTTGAAGCGGCAGCGTTCCACCCGGTACGCCCAGCCACTCTTGGAAGGCGGGGCCCAGCCCGGTCAGCAGTCGCTCGTACACGGTGGTCCCGGTGGCCGTTCCGGAGGTGACGAACCGCCTGGTCCACTCTGGGGCAAAACGTGTGGTGATCTCCAGGGTGCGGCCTTCGACGCCCGGCGTCGACAGTTCGGTCACCGGTACGGTCCGCAGTGTGTCCCAGCCGTCCCAGTACCCCAGCTCCAACTTCTCGGGATGGTCCGCGACGTGCCGGGCCAGGCCGATCGCCCACTGCCGGTAGGAGGTGCCGGTGGAGGGCAGCGTCCGGTCGTCACCGTCGCGCAACAGCGCCACCAGTTCCTGGGTGATGATGCTCCACGAGTACAGGTCGATGACGAGGTGGTGGCACACGACGACCAATGCGTCCGGCCGGTCTCCAGGAAGGCGAAAAACCCCGACGCGGCAGACGGGGCCAGAGGTGAGGTCGAGTGAGGTGTGCAGTTCGGTCGCTCGCTCGTGGACGGCCGCTGAAACCTGCTCCGGGGCGAGGCCGCGCAGGTCGAACTCGCTGACGGGTGGCACGGTGTCGGCGATGGTCTGGCCGTCCCGCGCTGGTGTGATTCGAGCGCGGAGCATGGTGTGGCGCCGGGCGAGCAGGTCCACGACGGTGGTGATTAGCGCCAGTTTCGTCTCCCGCCGCAGCGAGTACAGCACCGCGTGATTCCAGTGGTCGGGCCGCGGCGTGCGCCGTTCGAAGAACGCCCGCTGGGCGGGGGTGAGCGGGACGGTCTCGCCGGGAGCGGGCTCGGGGGCGAGCCGCTCCCCGCCCCACTCGCTCTTCTCCCGCTCGGCCACGGCGGCGAGCGCGGCGACCGTGCGATGCCGGAGAACGTGGCGTGGCCTCAGGTGCAGGCCCTGACGCGCGGCCTGCTGGACGATGCGGATGCCGAGGATCGAGTCTCCTCCCAGGGCGAAGAAGTCGTCGTGCACTCCGACCCGGTCCAGCTTGAGGTGCTCGGCCCAGATCTGGCACAGAATCCGTTCACCGGGCGTCCGGGGCGGGTGGCGGTCGCCGGACGCCTTCCTGGCGGCGGATTCCAGTGCGCGCAACGCCTTACGGTCGATCTTGCCGTTGTTGTTGCGGGGCAGCGTGTCCAAGAAGATGATCTTGCTCGGCACCATATAGTCCGGCAGCCGCTCTTCCGCGAACCTCCCCAGAACCCCGGAGTCGCCGGTCGCGGCGGTCACGAAGGCCGTCAGCCGCTCCACTCCGTCGTCCCGGATGAGTTCGAGGACGGCCCGGGAGACGTCGTCGTGCTGCTCCAGGACATGCTCGACCTCCCCGAGCTCCACCCGCCGCCCGCGGATCTTCACCTGGTTGTCGGCGCGGCCCAGCAGCTCGACGCCGCCGTCCGGCCGCCAGCGGCCCCGGTCCCTGGTCCGGTACATGCGCCGTCCCGGCACGTCATCGAACGGATCGGGCAGGAAGGCCGCCGCCGTCAGGGCGGGCTCGCCGTGGTAGCCGCGCCCCACGCTGACACCGCCGATGTAGATCTCGCCGACGACCTCCGGCGGGACCGGCTGGAGGTCGCGATCCAGCACGTAGACCCGGACGTTGGGCAGGACGCGGCCGATCGTCGTGAGCGGTCCGGCCTCGCGTCCGACGGGGCCGCCGGTGCTGTCGTCGGCGACTTCGGCCGGGCCGTAGGCGTTGAGCAGCTCCACCCCGGGCATGACCGCGTGCCAGCGCCGGGCGAGCTGGCCGGTGAGGATCTCACCCGTCGAGATCATGATGTTCAGCGCCGCACGCAGCTCCCGCGCCTGCCGCTCATCGGCCTCCAGCTGGTCCAGTAGTACCGCGATGAACGTCGGGACCAGCGCCATGCAGGAGAATCGCTGTTCGATGGCCAGCGCGGCGAGTTCGGCCGGATCGCGCACCGTCTCGTCGGAAACGACCCAGACCGTCGCACCGCAGGTGAGACCCGCGAACAGCTGCCAGATCGACAGGTCGAACGTGAGCGGGGCAGTCTGCGGCACCCGGGTGCCGGCCCGCAACCCGTAGTCGCGCACGCGCGTGGCCAGCAGGTTGAGAAAGGACCGGTGCTCCACCGAGGCGCCCTTCGGCACTCCCGTGGACCCCGAAGTGAACATCACGTAGGCCAGATCGCCGGAGTCCGGAGCGTCCCCGAGGCGGTCGACGGCACCGCTCTGGGGGGCTGGCAGGTCCCGTAGTTCGCCGGGGTGGATCCAGATGGTGTCCAGTGGTTCCGTTTCCGCCAGCCCCGGGTCGCCGATCACTATCCGTGCTCCGCGCATGAGCTGCTCGCGGCGCTTGGCCGGCATCGCCGGGTCGATGGGGACGTAGGCGCCGTTGGCGAACAGCACACCAACGGCGACCACGAGGAACCACGCGTCGCGCGGAAGGGCGACGGCGACCAGTTCCTCCTTGGCGAGCCCCGCCTCGCGCAGCCGGAGCGCGATCGCCGTCGCTCGCGCGCACAACTGCGCGTAGTCGAAGGTTTCCACCTCGTCACGGACCGCGACGGCCTCGGGACGTTCGGAGGCCCGCGCGAGGACCAAGTCGCGGAAGGGCACGGAGGCGTCCAGCTCGGAGGTCTCGTTGAACGAGACCAGGACCCTTCGCCTCATCTCCTCGTCGAGGATGCCGATGTCGGCCAGGGACCGGTCCGGGGCTGCCAGACCCTGTTCCAGGACGGTCGCGGCCGCCGAGGCGAACATCTCCACGACGTCGGGGCCCAGAACTGCCGAGCCCACACTGACCTGGCCCTCGGCGACCGCGACGTCCAGCAGGGAGCCGGTCGACCTCGTCCCCGAAGGGCAGGCGTCCACGACGATCGGTGGTGTTTCGCAGAAGCACCGCGCCAGCAGGGCGTCGTCGGCGCCGGCGTGTGCCAGGACCTCCACAACGGCGTGGCGCACTGTGCCCAGCCATTGGCGAAACGTCGCGCCCGGGGTGAGCTCCAGCAGTACCGGCAGCCCCGCGTGCAACGGAGCGCCGGAGGTGATCACGACGGCGTCGTCGGCCCCGAGCCTGCGCAGTACCAGCGCGGTCGCCGCCGTCGCGGCCGTCCAGCACAACGTCGCGTTCCCCGCCGTCACCCGGTCGAGGGCGGTCGCGGTCTCTGGAGTGAGCGTGCGGGTGGCGGCCCGGTACCGACCGGAGCCCGCCGCCTCCGCCGCGCCGAGGACTTCTGCGGTCGCCGCGGCGCCAGCGGCGATGCGAGCCGCACGCTGGAGCCAGAAGTCGCGGGTCGCCAGCCCCGCGGAGGTGTTCGCGCGGCCGTCGACGTCCTCGGCAGTTGCCACATCCACGCCTTTCAGAAATCGAAGTCGGGAACGGAAGGGACACGTGCGGCCGGTGCTTCGGGCTCGAAGAGCTCGTACAGCATGGAGCCGGTGCCGAGTTCCGCCAGCCGGGTGAGCAGGAGCCGGTAGTCCGCCAGCCATCCGCGAGCCGTCGCCGGGCGGAACAGCTCGGTGGAGTACTTCAGGACCGCGGTCAGCCGGTCGTCGAACCCCAGGACCGACATGTTGAGCGCGAACGTCGGAGCGGACGGGTCCACGTCCAGGAGCTCGAAGGCGGATCCCGATGCGCCCAGCCGGCCAGAGAGGAAGGGGGTGCGCTGGAAGCCGAAGTTCGTCGTGGCGACCGGTTCCGCCGCTGTCGGCCGGGCGAGGCGGATGATCCGGTCTCCGGGCAGATCGCCGTGCTGTAGCGCCTCCGCCTGTGCCGTGCGCACGCATTCCAGCAGGTCGGCGAAGGGCGCGGACGGATTGAGCAGCACCCGGACCGCGACGGTGTTGGCATAGCAGCCGATGATGTCCTGGTCCTGCGCGCCGCGGTTCTCCACCGGTGTCGCCACGCACACGTCGCGGTCGCCGCCGATCTTCCAGAGCAGCGCCGTCCACACCGCGAGAAGCAGCATGTTCACGGTGACGCGTTCACCGCGGGCCAGACCCCGCAGGCGCCTGGTCAGGTCCGTGGAGAGGTCCAGTGGCAGGCTGGCGCCCTCCCCGGGCGGTCGGCTGGGCTCCCCTGGTCCGTCGACGGGCAGGTGCGTCAGCGGCACGTCCGCGAGCAGCTCGGCCCAGAACTCGGTGAGCCGCGCACCGCGCTCTCCGGACAGCATCCGTCGCTGGTCGCGAACGAAGTCTAGGAACGTGCGTTCCGGCGGCGGCGGTGGTTCCTCGGCACACAGGTCGGCCAGCAACACGTCCCAGGAGTGGCCGTCGAAGAAGAGATGGTGGAAGGTCAGCACCAGAACATGGAAGGACGAGTCGACCGTGCGCACGTGGACCAGTTCGTAGCGCGCGGGCGGGGCGCCATACGCGCGCAGTGGTTTGTCCACCAGTTCCCGCAGCCCGTCCAGAAGCGCCGCCTCAGGCTCGGCCGAGCGGGTCAGGTCGAACTCGACGAGGGTCAGCTCGGGGTCGGCGGTCTCGGGCGGGCCGACCGTTTGGCGCGGCCCGTCAGGCCCCTCTCGCAGCCGTGCCCGCATCATGGGATGGCGGCGTGCCACCCTCGCCAGGCGGCGGGTGACGTCGTCCCGGTCGATCTCCGTGTCGAACTTCAGCGCGGTAGACACGTTGTAGGCACTGGAGCCCGGCATGAACTGCAAGGCGGCCCAGATGGCGGACTGCTGCCCAGACAGCGGATCCTGGTCGCCGTCTCCTGGCGATGTGCTGCCCTCGCCGTCCTCCGCACACTCGCTCGCGGCCGTGGCGGGCACCGCGGGCGCGGTCGACTCGACGGCTTCCGCCAGGTCGTGCAGCGTCGCGAAGTCGAAGAGGTCGAGCACCTCGAAACCGGTGCCGAAACGCTCGTTGACGCGGGTGACAAGCTGAACACCGTTCAGGGAGTCGCCGCCCACGTCGAAGAAGTCGTCGGCGAGGGTCAGTCCGGGTTCCTTCAGGACCTCACAAGCCATCTCCAGGACCAGTTCGGCGGCCATCGCCGGTTCGGCGGCCGCGTCGTCAGGGGGCGGTCCGGCCGTCCGATGGATCGGATCGGACGCGGGCAGGCTCGGCCAGCAGCGTTCTTCGGCGAACGGCGTGACGGGTAATTCGAGACGGCCGTGATCCAGGTGGCCAAGACCGGCTCTCCAGTCGATGTCGATGCCGCGGAGGTAGGCCAGACGCAGTGCGTCCTGGAGCGAGTCGGTGCCGGGACGCGTCCCGAGGAGGCCGGACAGGGCGCTTCCGGGGGCCAGATCGAGGACGACGGGAGCCGCGTCGAGCTCTGCGAGCGCGGCCTCCAGCGCGTCGAGGTCAGGTGCGGTCGTGGCCGCGGCCGCGTCACACCGTGTGAGCGCCGCGGCCAAGTCCTCCGTCCCGTGTACCACGGCCGCGGCGGCCTTCCCCGTTCCGTGCGCGAGCACGAGGTCGGGGACGATGCCGAAGCGGGTGAGCACCGCGTGCTCGCCGATGAGACGGATGGCGTGCCGTTGGGCTCCCGTCCATTGCTCGGCCGCGACCACGGCGGCGGCGGCCCGCACGATCTCGGCAAAGGCGGGATGCGCGCGGGCGCGATCGCGGAGCAGATCAAGCGAGCAGGCGCCGTGGTCCGCGAGATCGCCCATGCCAAGGACGACCGACCGGGTACCCTCGACCGCCGTCACCGCCTTCGCGCCACCGGTGCGGACGAATTCGTCGAGCGCGGCGCTCAGTCCGGCGGCATCCTCGACCACCCACGCCGTCCGACAGGGGGCATGGTCACGCCCCATCGCCTGCGTCGCCGCCGCGGCGTCGAGGGGGAAGGCCGCCGGGTCGGCGGCGATCTGGGCGCGCAGGCGGTTCGCCAGGACGAGTAACTCCTGGCGCCCAGGGGCCGACAGCGCGCATAGTCGCGGGCCTCCCGGGGCCGGCGCCGCCGGGACGCTCCGCCCCTCTTCCACGATCATGTGGACGTTGGTCCCGCTCAGGCCGAAGGCGCTGATGCCCGCCCTGCGCGGGACGCGGTCGGGCGGCCACGGCTCGGCGCGGTCGGCGATCCGCAGCCCCGTGCCCTCCAGGCCGAGCAGCGAACCGGCGCGCCGGAAGCCGGACGTCGGGAAGATCTCCTCCTCGCGGAACTGGGCGACCACCCGAACCAGGCCCGCGAAGCCCGCCATCCCGTTCAGGTGGCCGAGGTTGCCCTTGACGGAGGAAATCGGGATCGGACGGGTGCCGGGCGCACGCCCGAACGCGGCCGTCAGCCCCTCCACCTCGATCGGGTCACCGATCTTCGTTCCGGTGCCGTGCGCCTCGACGTATCCGATGTCACGGGGCTCGACCCCGGCGTCGGCCAGGGCTAGGCGGATCACGTCCGCCTGGGCCGCCGGGCTCGGCGCGGTAAGCCCGTTGGAGCGGGCGGCGTCCTGGTTGACGGCGCTGCCCCGGATCACGGCATGCACCACGTCACGATCGCGTAGCGCGTCGCGGTGTCGTTTCAGGAGGACGAAGCCGCCGCCCTCCCCGAAGGTCGCGCCATCGGCCGACTCGTCAAAGGGGCGGCAGCGTCCTTGCGGGGACAGCACCCCCAGACCGTCGGCGGCGGTCGCTCGAGGGGGTGGTGGTCCCAGCACCATCTCGTAGCCGCCGACCAGGGCGAGGTCGGCTTCCCCGCGCACCAGTTTCTGCCGAGCCTCGTGCAGGGCGGCCAGAAACGACGAACACGCCGTGTCGATGACAAGTGCGCTGCCTCGCAGATCGAGCAGGTACGAGACGCGTCCGGCAGCGAAGGCCGGGACGCTGCCGGTGATCGCCGCGCCATGCCGGCGGTCCCGCTCGTCGAGCAGATGGTACAGCGAGGGTTCGGGACCGCCATGGCCCGCCACCAGCACCGCAGCGGTACGGCCGCGCAGTTCGCCAGGCGCGTATCCGGCGTTCTCAACGGCATGCACGGCCAGTTGCAGCGACCTTCGTTGCCGTGGGTCCATGAGTTCGGCGTCGGCGCGCGCCAGACCGAAGTGCCGATGGTCGAACCCGGCGACGTCCTCCATCCAACCGCCTTCCTGGTTCTTTTCGGAGGGGGTGGCTCCGACCAGTTCGGCGCGGGAGGGGGGCATGGGGCCGGTGACCGTCTCCCCAGTTCTGAGTAACGCGACGAGGGAGTCCCAGTCGCGGCAGCGGGGGAACTCGAAGGCCAGGCCGATCACTGCCGCCGCGTCATCGTCCCGGGATGAGCTGTCCCGGGTCACAGTTGCACCACCTTCGCGGCGACGTCCCCGTCTGTCGTGTGCTCTTCCCGAGACGCAGCCTGTGATCGTTCCAGGGCAGTGGCGAGTTCGGCGATGGTCGGGTGCTCGAACAGTGTGCCGATGGTCAACTGGGGGTGGTGGCGACGGAGCAGCGCGAACACCCGCAGGGCCTTCAGGGAGTCGCCGCCGATCTCCATGAACCGGGCCGACCTGCTCAACTCCTGGTCACCGAGGACCGAACGCCAGACGTTGGCCACCATGACCTCGTTCTCCGAACGCGGTGGATCGGTCACCGTCGCGGGACCGGCGCGATCGGCCACCATGGTGCGCAGCGCTGCGAGGTCCGCCTTGCCGTTGGTCGTGGTGGGGATGGCCGCGACTGCGTGAAGACGACCGGGGACCATGGACGGGGGCAGGGTCAGGCTCAGTGCTCGCCGGACATCGCCCGCCTCGACCGGAGGGTCGGCGACGAAGTAGCCGACGAGGTCAAGTCCGGCGTCGTCGCCGGTTCGCTCGCCCGTCACCAGGGCCTGTCGAACTCGGGGGAGAGCGAGGAGATGGGTCTCGACCTCGTTCGGCTCGACCCGGTGTCCTCTAATCTTCAGCTGCCGGTCGACCCTTCTCAGAAACTCGTGGGAGCCGTTCTCGTCGCGGACCATCAGGTCCCCGGTGGCGTACAGGCGTGTTCCGTCGGCTGCGACCCAGAACCTGTCGGCCGTCGCCTTGGGGTTTCCTCGGTAGCCCTTGGCCAGACAAAGGCCTCCGATATGTAATTCGCCAGCGGTCCCCGGAGGCACGGGCTTCCTCTCCGAGTCGAGGAGGCGGGCTTCGGTCCCGTCGAGGGGTGTGCCCACCGGAACCCGTGAACGGGACGCGTCCCCAGGCGTCACGCGATGCATCATCATCTCGATGGTGGCTTCCGAGGGGCCGTAGGCATTGAATACCGCCAAATCGGGTGCCGCCCGAAGCAACGCTGTCACCAGTCGAGGCGGAAACGGCTCTCCTCCCACGAACAACATCTGATCCGGCAGAAGTTCGACCAAGTCGTGCTGGGCGGCCAGGGCCTCTACCAGAGAGGGGGTGTAGTTGAGGTGGTCGACGGGGTATTCACGCAGTTCCGCGGCCAGTGCCACGGCGTCCAGTACCACGTGGGTGTCGTAGATGTCCAGGCGGGCTCCGCTCAACAGCGCACCGCAGACTGAGTGCAAGCTGAGGTCGGCGGCGAACGTCGTCGCGAGGCCGAAACTGTCGGCGGTGAGCGGCTCAACGAAGCGCCAGAAGGCGTCGCGCTGATTGAGCAGGGCTCGGTGTTGGACCTCGACGATCTTCGGAACGCCGGTGGAACCGGAGGTGTGCACGAGATAGGCGAGGTCGTCCAGGTCCGCTCGCGGCGTGACCGTGTAGCGGGCGGCGGGGCGCGCCTGGTCCAGCAGGAGCGAGCTGGAGCGATCCATCGAGAGCCGTTGCCAATTGCGGAGGTCGGTCAGCACAGCGTCAGGACGCAGGTTGGCCAACAGCGAGGCGATGCGCTCATCGGGGTCGGCGGGGTCGAGGTGGACGTAGGCGGCCCCGGCCGCCCAGGCGCCGAGCGAAGCGGCCGCGCACCAGGGCGAGCGGTCCAGGAGAGTGGCCACGATCCCGCCTCGTTCGACCCCGCGGGAACGTAGCCACGCCGCCACGCCACCGGCTGCCTCCGCCAACTCCTCGTAGGTGAGCAGCGTCGCGAGGTGTCGGACCGCGGGACGATGCGCTACCGCGAGGGCCACCTCCCGAAAGAGGTGTGCCGAGGACATATGCGGAGTTCTCTGCCGGAACGTACTCGCCAACGAATCCCCGAACATGGACTGTCTCCCTGAGGCGGACCTTCGTGCTGATAACGCGTTGCCTTGCGACCGGTGACGGATTGAGAAGAGGGCGCCGACAGCCGCGTCGGCAACTCTCATCGCTTTGATACTGCCATGAGATGGTATGGCATTTGAGTTTCTGTCAGTCAAGCCCCTAAAAACGAAAATCTGTCTCTTGACAGAGGTGTCTATTCGTGATAGATGATCAAACCCTCCTGGATAGCGGTTGGCCAAGTTATCTGAGCAAAGGGTAGACAGAATAGGGATTGACCCTCTTCTGACCAGCCTGGTAAGGTGATCATGGTCACTTGAGAGGGAGCGGGAGTTAGTTTTAGCAGGTCAGAGTAACTGTGCGACAGCCTGGCGCGATCGGCACTCACTATTGAATCCTGCGTCTTGGTGCGTACACCCTGAGTTGCGGCGTGGAGTCGCGGCGTATGAAAGCCAAGGTCGGGAGGCTTTAATGATTGACGCGGTGAGAGCGTCTGCATTTCCACTGGGGGAGAAGTTCACTCGCCGGGCCCGGGAGCGCCCCCACCGGACGGCGGTCCGGGGAGAAGGGGGCGAACTCACCTATGCGGAACTGGCGAAACGCAGTGATCAGCTCGCCCGCCATATCCAGGATCTCGGTGTTGGACCGGGTGACGTGGTGGCCGTGGACCCGGTCCGCCGGCTTTCGACCGTCGTCGCTCTGCTCGCGGTAGTGAAGGCCGGAGCGGCCTACCTCGCGCTGGAACGACGTCATCCCGAGGCGCGTCAGGCGGAGATAATGCGGGACGCGGGAGTCCGGCTCCTGCTCGCCCATTCCGACAGACCGCCGTCCGCACCCACTGGCATCAGGGTTGACTCCCTTGAGGGAGAGTGGCCCGATCTCCCGCCCCACGAGGTCGAGGTGTCCGCCGAGCACATCGCCTACCTCGCCTACACCTCCGGGTCGACGGGCAAGCCGAAGGGTGTGTGCGTGCCGCACCGCGCGGTGTCAAGGCTCGTCATCGACTCCGACTTCCTGGCCATCGGTCCCGACGACCTGTTTCTGCACTTCGCTCCCGTCGCCTTCGACGCCTCCACGCTGGAGATCTGGGGTCCCCTCCTCAATGGGGGCTGTCTGGTCCTGGCGCCGCCGCAAGACCTGTCCGCGAGGGAACTGACGCGCTACGTCAGAGAGCAGGGCGTGACGGCGCTGTGGCTCACCGCCGGTCTCTTCCAGCAGGTGGTCGATGCCGGAACCGACGACCTGAGGGGGGTGCGCCACCTCCTGGCGGGAGGGGACGTGCTGTCGGCGTCCCATGTCAGGCGCGCGCTGGAGCGGTTACCCAACACCGTGCTGATCAACGGATATGGTCCGACCGAGAACACCACCTTCACCTGCTGCCACCGCATCACCGAGTCCGTTGACGCGATCGTGCCCATCGGCCGTCCCATTCGCGGGACGACCGTTCGTGTGCTGGATGAGCGGCTGGAACCGGTTCCCGACGGCGAAGTGGGCGAACTATACGCCGCCGGAGAGGGCCTGGCTCACGGCTACCTGGGAGACGCGCGGCTCACCGCGGCGCGTTTCGTCCCAGATCCCTTCGGCGACAGCCCCGGACAGACGATGTACCGGACTGGCGACCTTGTGCGACGCCGTCCTGACGGCGTGCTGGAGTTCCATGGTCGGGTGGATCAGCAGGTGAAGATCCGAGGATTCCGGGTGGAACCGGGTGAGGTCGAGGCGGCGCTGACGCGGATGCCCGACATCGCCGAAGCCGCCGTGGTCGCGCAGGCTGAACCCGGAGGCGGGCGGCGGCTGGTGGCGTTCGTGACGTGCGTGGGTCAGGACCCACCTCCACCACTACGCGTGCGCTCGGAGCTGAGCGAGATCCTGCCCTCGTACGCTGTGCCCGCCCTCATCCGCTGGGTAGACGAACTCCCCCTGACCGCCAACGGGAAGTGGGACCGTGCCAAGTTGGCTGCCGACCCAAGCGGTGCGCGGCCGGAATTGTCGGTGGAGTTCCGTGAACCGACCACGCCGCTGGAGAAGGCCGTGGCCACGCTATGGAGCGACCGCCTGGGGATCTTCCCTGTCGGCGCTGACGACGACTTCTTCGAACTGGGCGGACACTCCCTGATCGGAGTACAGATCATCAACGACCTGCACGGAGAGTACGGAGTGGAGGTCTCCCCGGTCGACTTCTACCTGAGGCCGACACCGGCGGGCCTGGCCGCGTCGATGGAGTTCGCCGACGGAGAAGACCGGTGAGCGGAGGAACAAACGCCGCCCTCGGTCCGGACCTGGGCGAGATCGACCTGTTCGATCCGGGGTTCCACGCCACCGGCGACCCCCACGCGGTGTGGGCGTTACTCCGTCGGCGAGCTCCCTTGTACCGCCAGACGACGGTGGACAGCCGAGCCTTCTGGTCGGTCACCCGATACCACGACGTCTGCCGCGTGCTGGGGGATCATCGGGCGTTCACGTCCGAACGTGGCAGCATCCTCACCCAGCTCGGCCATGACGACGTGTCGGCCGGGCAGATGCTGGTCTCCACAGACCCGCCGCGCCATGGTGAGCTTCGCCGCCCATTGAACCGCCGGCTTTCTCCCCGGTTGCTGGCCGCCTGGGAGGACAGGATCAGGCGAGCGATGCGGGAGTTCCTGCGCCCCGGCCTGGACGGCGGAGTCTGGGACATCGCCGAGCGTTCCCGTCGCCTGCCGATGACCGTCGCGGGCGCCTTGATGGGACTGCCCGAGGACGACTGGAACGATCTGACCCAGTGGACCGGGATGGCGGCCGCGCCGGACGACTGTGCGTTTCGGGTCGGCAGTGAAGGGGCGACCCTGGCGATCGCCCACCACCGGCTATTCGAGTACTTCGCTCGGCACCTGCGACGTCGCCGCCCCGACGAACCGAGCGACGACCTCATCGGCCACTTGATGACCATGACGGCGGGAGATGCCCCACTGACCGACGAAGAGGTCATCTACAACTGCTACAGCATCCTGCTGGGAGCGAACGCCACCACGCCCCACACGGTGTCCGGAACACTGCTGGCCCTGATGGAGAACCCCGAGGGGTTCCGCCGTGTCGCCGCCGACCGTGCGCTGATCCCGTCGCTGGTCGAGGAGGGACTGCGCTGGACGTCCCCGGCCAGCAGTTTCCTCCGGCACGCGGTCTCCGATGTGGAGATCGCCGGGGGGGTGGTGAGGGCCGGTGAGGCGATCACCGCCTGGGTCGGCTCCGCCAACAGGGACGAGGACGTCTTCGCCGATGCCCAGCGGTTCGATGTCGGACGGGCCGACAACCGCCACGTCTCCTTCGGATATGGGCCGCACTACTGCCTCGGTGCGGGGCTGGCGCGGATGACCTTCCGACTGTTGTTCGAGGAGTTCTTCTCCTCCTTCTCCGCGGTCGAGGCCGCCGGATCGGCCGAAAGGCTCCGTTCGGTCTTCATCTCAGGGTTGCGTCACCTACCCGTTCGCGCCTACCGACAGTGACCCCCGGGCCGCCAGCGGCACCTGACCACAGGAAGATGATTCATGACGCCAACCCATGCCGACACATCTCGTTGGCTGCTCCGCAAGCCTTCCGATGACGCGGTCGCACGTGTCTTCTGCTTTCCGTACTCGGGAGTCGGCGCCTCCATGTTCAACCGCTGGCCGCGAATGATCGGGGACGTCGAGGTCTGCCCCATTCAACTTCCCGGCCGGGAGAACCGGATGCGGGAGCCCCACTACGGCACCTACGAGCGTCTTGCGGTCGACGTCGCGGACGCGCTGATCCCCCACCTCGATCGTCCCTTCGTCTTCTTCGGACATTGCGCCGGATCGCTGCCGGCCTTCGAGACTGCGGTGCTGCTGGCCCGGGACGGCGGACCACTACCGCGCCAGGTGTTCGTTTCGGCGCAGGTGGCTCCGCACGACTGCCCGCGTGATCGCTTTCTCGACATGACCGAGGAGCAACTCCGCGGTGAGCTGGAACAGCTGGTGATCTCCCAGGGAGGCAAGATACACGCCTTGATGATTGACCTGACGCTGGCGGTTCTACGGGAGGACCTGTACGCCAACCGCGTCTACAAGAGACACGAGCCGGTTCAGGCACCTTTTGGCCTGAGTGTGGTCCACTGGAGCGACGATCCGGAGGTGACCGAGGCTGAGCTGAAGGGTTGGGAGCACTACAGCGACGACGTCCGGTTCCTCGTGCTCAACGGCGGCCATTACGAGTTTCTGTCGGCCCCCCCGAGCCTGCTCGAACATCTCGCCGGTGCCATCTGATGGAAACCATCCTCACCAGCCCCGGCTTCCGGCGACTGCTGGTCGGCCGCACGTCTTCATTCCTTGCCACCGCTCTGATCCCGACCGCCCTGACCCTGGTGGTGATCCAGGCCACCGGTAGTGCCTCGGACCTTGGCCTGGTGCTGGCGGCCGAACTGGTCCCCCAGTTGCTGCTGCTTCCCGTCGGAGGAGCGATCGCCGACCGGTTCTCCGCCCAACGCGTCGCGCTGGGCGCGGACCTGGTTCGTGGGATTGCCCAACTTGTCATCGGTGTGGAACTGATACTCGGCTCGGTGCGTGTCGTCGACCTGGCGCTGCTTTCCGCCGTTACCGGCGCGGCCATCGCCTTCAGCATCCCCACCATGTCACCGCTGGTGAACGCCACGGTGCCCGCTGCGTCCCGGCTGCGGGCCAACAGCCATCTGGGCGTGGTGCGCGGCGTCGCGTTCGTGGCTGGTCCGGGCATCGCCGGAACCTTTGTGATCACGGTGGGGGGCGGCTGGTCCTTCGTGGTGACCGCGCTGCTCTGCGTCATCGCCGCCGTCGCCCTGGGCGGGATACGAGCCCCCGCCCGCGAGCAGGCTCCCGAGGACACGTCCTTCTTCAGGGACCTGGCCGATGGCTGGAGCGAGGTGCGCAGCCGGCCCTGGTTCTGGAGCAACCTCCTCGGACACGGGGCCGCCAACCTGGCCGCCGGCGTGCTCATGACGCTCGGACCGCTGATCGCGGTGCGGGACCTCGGCGGCGAGGGATCCTGGGTGGTGATCTACCAGGTCGGAATGGCAGGCATGATCGGCGGTGCGCTGGTGGCGCCACGGCTGCCGGTACGGCGTCCCCTGGTGGCGACCTCGGTCTGCGGCGCACTGCTGGCACTACCGCTGATCACTTTCGTGGCACCCGCGCCGACCTGGGTCAACGCCGCCGCCTATGGGATCGCCATGCTCGGAATCGGCGCGCTCAACACACTGTGGATGACCGCGCTGCAACTGAACTTCCCGCCCCACACGCTTGCCCGAGCCGACTCCTACGACCAGTTGCTCTCACTGTCGGCTCGACCGCTCGGTCTGGCGGTCGCCGCCCCCATGGCGACCCTGGCCGGTACGGCGACACCGCTGCTGGCGTCGGCGGCGTTAGTGGTCATTGTTAACCTCGCCATCATCGCCCTGCCCGATGTCCGCTCCATGCGGATCGAACGCTCACAGGACCAGCAGAGCGCGCCCTCACCGGCGTGAGCCGCCGGCCAGGGCGTTTGCCGCACCCCCTCCTGAAGGAGACCTCTGTGAGCCGCCCCCAGATCCGCCCAGAGCCGGCGATCCAACGGAGAAGATCCCATGAAGAGACCCACGATTCTCGTCGTCTACGATGACGGAGCCGCGCGTCCGGCCGACATCGCCGTCGGCCTCGCCGAATGGGCGAACTGCGTGTTCGTCGTCGAGCCCAACGACCACAACCTCACGATGCGGCCCCTGCTCACCCAGTTCGGCCAGGTGGTGGTCGTCGACCGCATCGACCGGGCGGTCGAGGGGCTGCGAGCGCTCGAACCCGACGGCCTGGTCACCTACAGCGAGCGGACGATCGTTCTCGCCGCCCGGCTCGCCCTGGAACTCGACCTTCCCTTTCACTCCCTGGACCTCTGCGAACGCCTCACTGACAAGTGGCAACAGCGCGCCGCGCTCAACGCCGCCAACGTTGACGTAGTGCGGTGCCACCGGGTCGGGCACCTCTCGGATTGGGACGCGGCGGTCGCCGAGACCGGGCTGCCCGCCGTCCTCAAACCCGCGCAGGGGGGAGGCAGCCGCAACACCTTCTTGATCACCGATGCGGAGGAGGGACGGCGCGGTGCCGCCGAACTCCTGGCGCTCGAACGTCCCGGATTGCTCGCCGGCGGAACCCTTGTGCTTGAGGAATACCTCCGAGGCCGCGACTGCGGACCGTTCGGCGATTATGTCTCGGTGGAAAGCCTGGTGCTGGACGGCCACGTACACGACGTGGCCGTGACCGGAAAGCTTCCCATGGTCCCGCCATTCCGGGAGACGGGCCGTTTCTGGCCCTCCCCGCTGGCGGAGGAAGAGGAGGACCGCGTTCGGGACCTGGCCCGTCGCGCGGTAACGGCGCTCGGCATCACTCTCGGCATCACCCACACCGAGATCAAGCTGACCCCGGATGGGCCGCGGATCATCGAGGTCAACGGCAGGCTCGGTGGCGGGATGAATTATCTGGCCGAGCGGGCCATGGGCGTCAACCTGATCGAGCTGGCCGCTCGGGCGGCACTCGGCCTCCCGGTCCAGGTCCCTCCTTTCTACCGGGGCCGGACTCATTTCCACATCTTCCACTCGACACCGCGCCGACCGGGCACGCTGCTCGGCGTCGATGGCGTCAACGTACTCAAAACGATCCCTGGTGTCACGCTGTACCGGCCGTATGTACGAGCGGGGTACCGGTTTACCGGTGAGGTGCAGACCCAGGAGATCGACATTGTGCTCGGCGCGGTGGACGACCTCGCGGACCTGCCTCCGATCGTGGAGAAGGTCGAGTCCACACTGCGTTATCGCTTCGCCTTCTCCACTGGAGAAATTGAGGTGAACGGAAGAGAACTGGGACAGCTATGACCGGACAGACCGACCCCGTGCGGGAGAACGAACGAACCATGACCGATTCCGAGGACATACTCGCCCAGATCTGGAAAGAGGTCCTGAAAGTCGAACAGGTCAATCCCGACGACGACTTCTTCTCCCTGGGCGGCGATTCCCTGCTCGCGATCACCGTGGTCGGTGCCGCGGCCGAGCGCGACATCCCCTTGACGCTGCTGGACCTGTTCAAGAACCCGACCCTGCGCGGATGTCGTCAGGTCGTGGCGCGTGCCGGAGATCCGCAGCCGTCTGTCGAACTGCTGTCCCCGCTGGACCAGGCCCGGGTGCCCGAAGGAGTGGAGCGGGCGTGGCCGGCGGCCCGGCTCCAGCTCGGTCTGATCTACGAGAGCCTCCTCAGCGCCGGAGGCGCCTACGTCGATGTGATCTCCCGCAGGGTCAACCGTCCGCTCGACCCGTCGGCGCTGCGTGCGGCGCTCGACCTGATGGCACGGCGCCACCCCGTCCTACGCAGCCGGTTCGACCTGGCCTCCTTCAGCGAACCGATGCAGCTCGTGGAGACCGCGACGGTCATCCCGCTGGAGCTGGCGGATGCCGACGAGCACGAGGAGGTGATGCGGCGGCTGGCCGAACCGTTCGACCCGGAGACCGCGCCACTGCTCCGGGTGCACGCGGTACCGTCCGGACCGGACGCGTTCAGGTTCTCCTACGCCTTCCACCACGCCATCCTGGACGGCTGGAGCGAGGCGGTGTTCTTCAACGAACTGGTCCGCTCCTATGCAGGGCTGCTGGAGGGAGATGTGCCGGAGTTCCCCCAGCCCATCTCCTATGCCGAGTTCGTGCGCCTGGAACGCGCGGCACTCGCCGACGAGGAGACCGTCCGCTACTTCCACCACCTTTGGGGGGAGCCGTCGGAGCGGCAGGAGACCGCCCCCAAGCGTACGGTCCGGTGCACTGCCGGTCTCGCGCTCCCCGAGACTTACTCCCGCACGCTCACAGAGCATGCCGCCGCGTGGGGCCTGCCTGTCAAGAGCCTGCTGCTGACGGTGTGCTGTGCCGCGGTCGGAGCCGTGGAGGGCACGACCACCCCGGTCGTCAGCATGGTGGTAAACGGACGTCCGGAGATGACCGGCTCGGAGGCGACGCTGGGACTGTTCCTGAACCAGCTACCGCTGCGTCTCGACCTGCGGGGGACGACCTGGAGGGAAGCGGCACGGCGGGCGCTGGACGCGGAGAGGGGACTGCTACCCCACCGCCGCTTCCCGCACTCGGAACTGAGACGTGTCTTGGGCCCCGAACCCTTCACCGCGAACTTCAATTACGTCCATTTCCACCCTCGTGATGACCTCCTCGCCGCCGGTCTCGTGGCATCCGAGGAGGACATGAGGGACTACACCAGCCTGGCGATCAGCGTGGAAGCACTCAACGATCCGCTGGCCGGAGGGCTGGGCCTCCGGGTGACGGCGGATGCCGAGAGATTCGGAGAGGACTTCGCCCAGCGATTGCTCCACGCGATGCGCACCGCCGTCAGCGCAATGGTCGAAAACCCCGACGAACAGTTACTCACCATAAACGCCGAGCCCTGAGTGTCGGCCAGTCCGGGGCCGGTGTCGGGCGGGAGCCGGGATGTGCCGATCCGTCAGCTGCTGGGCGACGATGTGCTGGATGTGCTGCTGGAGCGTTCGAAGGACGAGGCGGGGCAGCTGCGGCTGACCGGTGAGGGCTCGATCCTGGGGCAGCTGGTCAAGGCAGTGCTGGAGCGGGCGTTGGAGGGCGAGCTGACCGCGCACCTGGGCTATGGCAAGCACGACCAGTCCGGGAACAACTCGGGGAGCTCTCGCAACGGGCGGGGGCAAGGGCAAGACGGTGCAGACCGGGGTCGGTTCGGTCCGCCCGTCGGTGCCCCGCGACCAGGCGGGCACGTTCGAGCCGGTGTTGGTGCCCAAGCGGGCGGGCCGGGTCGCCGGCGGACTGGACGACATGATCATCAGCCTGTACACGCACGGCATGAGCTTGCGCGACATCCTGCACCACCTGGGGCAGGTCTACGGCACGAACTCTCCCACGAGCAGGTCTCGCGGATCACCGACCAGGTGATGGACGAGGTCAAGGTCTGGCAGACCCGCCCGATGGAAACCGCCCCGTCTACGCCGTCGTCTTCCTGGACGCCCTGGTGGTCAAGGTGCGCGACAACCATGTCGTCACCAACAAGCCCGCCTACGCCGCGGTCGGGATCGACGCCGACGGGGAAAAACACGTGCTGGGGATCTGGCTCGCGCGGACCCCGCCGGAGTCGGCCACCGCCGCCGAGGGGGCCCGGTTCTGGGGGCAGGTGATGACCGACCTGCGCAACCGCGGCGTCCGCGACATCCTCATCGCCTGCTGCGACTGTGAAGATCATGGGGTGCCGTCCCGGGCCGCAGCCTGACCCGTGCTGCGACTGACCGTGGTGTCTTGAGCGCCGATCTGTCGGCCGTGGTTTGGGGCGGTCCTCGCTGCCGCCGGACCGGCCAGAGCGTGTCCCGATAGGGGCCTTCGCGACAGGCACCGTCACAGTCCTGACCGCCCGAGCCGGTCCGACGTCGGCCATCCAGCCCCCGTGATCGAGCCGATCGGAAACCGAATGAGCCCCTCCAGCCTGCCCGATACCGCCTCCTCCTGCGGCCTTGAGGTCGTTCTGGGAGTGGACACCCATCGCGACACCCACAGCGCCGCCGTGGTCAGCGCGCTTGGCGTGCTTCTGGACACCCGCACCTTCCCCGCCACCACTAAGGGCTATCGCGCGATGCTCGGCTGGGCCCGCCGGTACGGCATGGTGAGACGGGCCGGGGTGGAGTGCACCGGCTCGTACGGGGCGGGGCCGAGCCGGATGCTGCAGGGCCAGGACGTCGAGGTGTTCGACGTCAACCAGCCCGACAAGCGGGCCCGCCGCACCCGCGGCAAGACCGACATCTTCGATGCCGAGGGCGCCGCCCGCACTGTTCTGTCGGGCCGGGCGACGGTAGTCGCCAAGACCGGGACCGGGCTGGTCGAGGCGATGCGGCTGCTCAAGCTCGCTCGCGACTCGGCGGTTAACGCCCGCACCAAGGCGATCAACCAGCTCAAGGCAGTGATCGTCGGCGCCGACCCGCAACTACGCGAATCGCTGGCGGGGCTGGGCCCGGCCACCTTGATCCGCCGCTGCGCGGGCCTGGCCGGACCGGAGAACGCCACCGCCGTCGAGCAGACCGTCATCTACACACTCCGGCTGCTGGCCGAGCGGATCCTGCGGCTCAAGGCCGAGCCTTACGAGCTGCACGACTCAAGACACTGATCAGCCAGCACAACCCCGACCTGCTGGAGCTGCCCGGCGTCGGACCCGACAGCGCCGCAGCACTGCTGATCGCAGCCGGCGACAACCCCGAGCGGCTCCGCCACGAAGCCTCGTTCGCAGCGCTATGCGGCGTCAGCCCGGTCGAGGCGTCTTCGGGCAAGACCCAACGGCGCCGACTCAACCGCGGCGGCGACCGCCAGGCCAACGCCGCCCTGTTCCGCATCGTCATCTCCCGCCTGCGCTACGACCCCCGCACCAGCGCCTACCTGCAACGACGCACCGCCGAAGGCAAGACCAAACGCGAGGTCATCCGCTGCCTCAAGCGCTACATCGCGCGCGAGATCTTCAACTTGATCCACCCCATCCGACAACCACAAGACATCACGTCCGCGGCTTGACATCTATAGGGGCATCTGTGCGGCCTCGACGGCCGCCTGGGCGATGACCGCGGCCTTCTTGATCTTCCGGCCTCGCAGCCACGCCTCGAGCCGCTTGGTGCCGCTGCGGCGGATCGCAGCCGGCGTCTGGTAGCCGCTCAGC
>NZ_SMLC01000429.1 GCF_004349245.1 Actinomadura sp. 6K520
GGCGGTCTCGGCGCGGGGCGCGCCGCCCCCGGCCCGCGGGGCGGGGTCATCGTCATGGCGGGCCCTCCTGCAGGAGCAGCGTGATCGTCGTCCAGGCGCCGACGTGGACGCGGTCGCCGTTGGCCAGCGGCACAGGCGTGTTCACCTCGATGGGCTCCGTTCCGCCGTTCACCGTGGTCCCGTTGGTGGAACCGGGGTCGACCAGGTGCCAGGTACCGTCCGGCTGCGCGAGCAGGACGGCGTGCAGGTGCGAGACGCCGGGGTCCTCCGGCGGCACGCTCAGGTCGATCTCCGGGAGGATCGCGCGGGACGTGCTGCGCCGCCCGATCCGGACCTGGTCGCCGAGCAGCGGGACGCGGCGCTCCGGGCAGTACGGCGGGAACGTCAGGTCCGGCGCGTCCGGCCCGAGCTGCGCCAGCACCGTGCCGAAGTAGCCGCGGTCGGCGATGATCACGGCGGAGGGGCCCGGCGGGGTCAGCCGGGGGCTGCTCGCCCGCTGCGGCGGCACCAGCGGCGGCTGCCGGGCGATGCGGGCGGCGTACAGCTCGGCGGTGTGGGCGGCGCCGGTCTCGAAGTCGTACCCGTCGACCTCGCAGAAGCGGCCGGAGCGGGGCGTTCCGCACTGCGGGCAGGCGGCGGCGTCCGCTCCCCCGTCC
>NZ_SMLC01000430.1 GCF_004349245.1 Actinomadura sp. 6K520
ACCGTCGTCCGCGACGTCCTGTACGTCACCGACGGCCGCGTCGTCACCTCCGCCGGGATCGCCAGCGGCATCGACCTGGCCCTGCACCTGCTCGCCGCCCGCCACGGGCCCGGCGCCGCCGCCCGCGTCGCCCGCACCATGGTCGTGTACGCGCGCCGCAACGGCGACGAGCCGCAGGCCGGGGTGATGTTCCGGCACCGCGGGCACCTCAGCGACGCCGTCCACCGCGCCCAGGACATCATCGACGCCACCTACACCCGGCCGCTGCCGCTGGCGGACCTGGCCGCCGCCGCCGGTGTCAGCGAACGCACCCTCACCCGCCGCTTCACCGCGGCGACCGGCCTCACGCCGCTGCGGTACCAGCAGGAACTGCGGCTGGAACGCGCCGGGCACCTGATCGGGCAGGGCGCCACCGCCGACGCCGCCGCCCGCGCCGTCGGCTTCACCGACGCCCGCATGCTGCGCCGCCTGCGCGCCCGCGCCGCAGGCGCGCCGCCCGCGTGACCCGGACGCCCCGGCCGGCGGTGACGGCCCCGGCCCGGCCCAAGGGCCCGGGGTTCAGCCGGACGCGGGCGGCGCGGAACGCCGTTCAGGAAACGCCGCCGGCGCCGGCGGGGGTGGCGGCGGCG
>NZ_SMLC01000431.1 GCF_004349245.1 Actinomadura sp. 6K520
AGGCGGAGGAACCGGGGGGATTGGGGGGTCGTCCCCCCAAAAACGGCGAAGAGGCCCGCGCGGAAGGATGCAAAGCATCCGACCACACGGACCCCAGACTCGTAGCGGGGGCAGGATTTGAACCTGCGACCTCTGGGTTATGAGCCCAGCGAGCTACCGAACTGCTCCACCCCGCGGTGATGTTCTAAGCCTATGGGGCTGGGGTTGCTTAGGCAAACCGGTTGGGGTGGGGGGCCTGGAGGGCGGCGGTGAGCATGGTGGTGAGGTCGGCGACGAAGGTGTCGTGGCCAAGGAGGATGTTACGGGGGTTGTGATCTTGGGTGCGGTCGGTGCGGTCGGCGAGGGCGGCGGTCAGGAAGGCAACGAAAAGGGCGATGCGTTCGAGGGCGACGGGTTCGGGGAGGTGTGCGCGGCAGGCGGTTTCGAGGTGGTGGAGCTGGCGGCTGAGCTTTGTGCCGTGGAGGACGGCTGGGAGGCGGTGGTCGCGGATTCCGGCGCGTCCGGCGAGTTGGGCGGTGATGCGGAGGAAGTCGCGGCCTTCCGGGGTTCGGAGCTCACCGGCGGTGGGGTGGACGATGGCGGCGACGATGGCGTGCAGGTCGACCGGGGGGCGGGGGGTGGTG
>NZ_SMLC01000432.1 GCF_004349245.1 Actinomadura sp. 6K520
GTGTATAAGAGACAGCCCCTGTCCCGGCCCCCCGTACCGCTGAGGAAGCCCTCGCCTGTGCCGCGGACGAACCGGAGTCCGCGCTGCGGCCGACTTCTGCCGAGGTCCCCGCCCAGCACAGCCCAGCAGAGCGAAGCGGGCAACCGGCATCGAGCGACGAGTCCGCCATGCAGGCCCAGGATGGACCTGCTCCAGAGGATGGAGTGTCCACGCAGGACGTAGCGCCCGCGTCGGATGGGACATGTGCGAGCCCGGACGAGCCAGAGGCTGCGCCCACGCATGACGCGATGCCCATAGAGGACGGCATGTCAGAAAACGGGACATCCGCACAAAGGGCATCCGCAGCCTCGACCGGAAGGCTCGCAGAGCACACCCAGGACACGCGGCAGAGCACGTCCGCGCAGGAACCGGTATGTGCCGAGAAAGCTCGCACACGGAACGGACGGCCGGTGCCGGAGGAAGCATCGGCCCGGCCGGGTCCGGACGGGCGGGAGGCGGTGCCTGTGGAGGGCGGTGCTTCTGGGACGTTCTCGCGGGGTGCGTCGGGAGGGGCGACCGGGATGTTCGACGGCTCGGCTCGAAGGGCCGCGCAGGGTGTGGTGGCTGCGCGGGGGC
>NZ_SMLC01000433.1 GCF_004349245.1 Actinomadura sp. 6K520
CCGGATGCGCTGGGTGCGGACCGGTACCGGCTGGGGGTGCGGGAGTTGCTGGGGACGGAGCTGGATCTGGCGGAGACCTACGCGTGGGGGTGGGAGGAGCTGGCGCGGATCGAGTCGGAGATGGCGGGTGCGGCGGGGCGGGTGGCGCCGGGTGAGCCGGTGTCGGCGGTGCTGGCGGCGCTGGACGCCGATCCGGCGTACCGGATCGCGGGGGCGGAGGAGTTCCTGGGGTGGATCCAGGAGCTGGCCGATGGTGCGATCGCGGAGCTGGACGGGGTGCATTTCGACATTCCGGGGCCGCTGCGGCGGATCGAGTGCCGGATTCCGCCGGTGGAGTCGGGGATCTACTATCTGGCGCCGGCGGAGGACCTGTCGCGTCCGGGGACGGTGTGGTGGACGGTGCCGGAGCCGTTCGAGGGTGTGGCAACCTGGGGCGTTCCGGCGACGATGTTCCACGAGGGTGTGCCGGGCCATCATCTGCAGTTGGGGGTGACGGTGCTGAATCCGGTGCTGAACCGGTTCCAGCGGGTGGCGGGGGAGTTGCATCCGGGGCATTGCGCTGTCTCTTATTCACATCTCCGAGCCCATGAGACCCTAAGACATCTG
>NZ_SMLC01000434.1 GCF_004349245.1 Actinomadura sp. 6K520
CGGCCGCCCCGCCCATCAGCCACGGGCTTCGGCCGGCTGGGCTGCCGAACCGTACACCCGCACCGTCCGCTCCGCCGGCCCGCCCAGCCGCACATACAGCGGACACCTCGGGGCGCGCGTCACCGGATCGACCTCCGCGCAGAGCCCGATCCCGGCCGCCCGGTCGAGGAACACCGCGTTCTCCACCGCCCGTGCCCCGCGCACCGCGTACGGGACGGAATCGGCGTCGCCGGTGTCGAAGAGCTCCTCGAACGTCAGCCTCCGCGCGAACCGCATCAGCACCTCCGCGTCCACGACACGGCTGCCGATGGCCGCCGCCGGACCCGCCACGACGATGCCGAAGCTCGGATTCTCCCGCCCCCGGACGTAGATCTCCCGGTCGGGCTCCAGCCCCCGGCGGCGTCCGGAGATCTGCACGCCGAACCCGGCGTCGCCGTTCAGGTACGCGGGCGGGCCGAACCCGTCCCGGACGCGCAGCGCCCCCGCCGGCATCTCCCAGCCCGGCAGGTAGACGCCGAGGCCCCGCAGCAGCAGCCGCCAGATCGGCCGCCCGGTCACCTCGTGCGCGAACCCGCTCCGCGCCCCCCTGGCGCC
>NZ_SMLC01000044.1 GCF_004349245.1 Actinomadura sp. 6K520
CCTGTTCGCCCGGCGGCGCGGCGGCACCGCCGCCCCCCGCCGGGACGCCAGATGACAGGAGAATCACCCAAACAAGCGATTGAAAATTCACAAATCGGGCTTACAGCTTTCGAATGAGCGGTGCCATGGCGATATGTCCGTCGTAATCGCACATGGTTGATCAATACCGGCTAAGATCGCCAATCGGACGCGGCGGCCGATCATGGTCGGCCGCGCCCGCCCCGGCCTGCGCAACGGCGCCCGGGCCACCCCGCACACCCAGGTGGTAATCAGTGCTGATGATCGTCGATGCAATAACCGCCATCTCCGCCATTCCGTACATTTTCATGTGGTGACCGGCAGGGACGGGGCCGATTAGGGACGTTCCCCGCACACGGGGCGCCGGTCGTGGTGAACTGAACGGATGACAGATCCCATGACCGTGGCGATCGCCACCGCCATGGCCGGCAAAGCCGTCGAGGTCGCGGGCGAACCCGTCCGCGCGGCCGTCGCCGAGATGTGCCGGCGGGTGCGCGAGCGGGTGCGCGGACGTCCAGCCGACGAGGCGGCCCTGGCCAGGGCCGCCGAGGACCCCGAAGCCGTCGAAGGGGCCGTCCGGCGCCTCCTGGACGACGATCCCGGTTTCCGCGCCGAACTGGAAACGCTCTGGAACCAGGCCCAGACGAAGGCGTCCGCGAACGACGAGGGCGTCGTCAACGTCTTCAACGGCCGGGCCGACAAGGTCGTCCAGCTCCGCGACGTCCAGGGCGACCTGAACATCAACTAGCCGGGGCCGCGGCCGGCGCCTCCCGAGCGAGTTTCGGTCCGTGTCGAACCACGGGCGAGCGGTCCCCGTATGACCGGCCGTGGGAGACCAGCCGGGAGCCGGGGTCGCGGTCGGCGGAGAACCGTGAAGGCGCGCGTCAGATGACCGGCGACGCGCCCGGCCCCGCCGATCCGTGGGCACCGTTCCTGGCGGCGCTCGAAACCGGATGCGGAACGTGCGGCGGCACGGGCAGCGTCGTCCGCGAGCAGTGGCGGGCCTGGTACCGGCAGGCCGACGAGCTGGTCCGGGTCGCGCAGGCGGCGCGCAGAGCGGCGGAGATGACCCCCGACAAGGCACCGCACCAGGACTTCTCGTACGGCTCGGTCAGGCTGGGCCCCGCCGAGCCCTCCATCGTCGCCGCCATCGACCGCGCGATCGACGACCACATGAGGGCCCGGCCGGAGGGCCCGGAGGAGACCGCCTGTGCGACATGCCGCGGCTCCGGGGCGGTACTCACCCCCGCCGGGCGGCGCCTCGCCGAGATCCTGGCCCGCCACGGCTTCTTCCGCGACAGGTGACGCCCCTACTCCTGGCCGACGTCGAACTCCCAGTGCCACGGTTCGTACGGGCTGCTGTAGGCCCACTTGGGGTGGATCCAGCCGTACTTCTCGGAGTTGTCCTCCAGCCACTTGAACTGGGGTGAGGACTCGCGCTGGACGCCGTCGCACAGATCGACGGCGATGCCGATCCCGTGCTTGCTGTTGCCGGGACGCGCGGCCATCCCCGCCGGCATGCTCTCGTACAGCCGCTTCTGCTTGTTGTAGCCGCGGTAGGAACTCCGCACGCACATCTGGTCGCCGAAGCGCTCGTGGTACGCGGCGTTGAGCTTGTAGAAGGCCACCGCGGCGTCCGCGCGCAGGTACTCCCCGCCCTGGGGCAGCTCGCAGAGCTGGTCGACCGGGATCCGGCCGTTGGCGTACCGGGCCGTGCTCTTCGAGGGGTCGCAGTCGTCCGGTGCCTTGCGCGGCGGCTCATCGGCTCGTCGCGACGACCGTTCGGTACGTTCCGCGGCGGCCTTCGTGGGCCGGGTCTCGCCGGCCTCCGCCGAGTTCCCGCGTCCCGCGCCCTCGTCCCCCGAATCTCCGTCCAGCGGCGCCAGGGCCACGGAGCCCGCGAAGACGCCCGCGAGGACGACGCTCAGCACGGGTGCGGTCTCGATCTTCTTTCTACGGTGCCGACCAATCACGGCGTCTGCTCCTTCCATGCCGCCTACCGGGTTAGCTGACGGATTCGGGCATGGAAGTCGCCCTACGACCCTCGTCGCGCGTGGCGAGGAGGCGTCGATTCACCCCTGCGAGGCGGCATGGACCGCACGTCGCGCTGGTTCCCCGGCTCCGCGCATCACGCGGACTCGGCGCAGCCGTCCCGTCCGGCCAGGGCCTGCTCCAGACGAAACGGACACGAATCGATGGTTACGGCGCCTGGCAGGCACCGATTCGGACAGACCGTACCAAAAGCTCAAGCGACTGCAAACACCCCGCAAAGCCACCCCCACCTGCCAGAACGCCGCCAAGTCCCCCCAGTCCGCCCGGCCGCCCTTGCAGGAGCCAGGCGAGACAGGGCCCTGGCACGCATCCGCACGGGCGTGCGCGTCCACGCGGATGGGGGCTGCCGGCGGTCACGCTCCGCCGTCAGTGCGGACCCTGGCCCGCCCATCACCCTCGGCCGTCGCGAGACACCGGGCGCGAAGCGGACATGAAGCCGATCTGAAGCGGGTGGGTGCTTCACTGCCTCCTGCCCGGCCCGCCACAGTTCGGATTGCGAACGATGCGCTCCCTCCCGGCTGGCTTGCACTGAAAGAGGTTGTGACGTGCGTGGTGGCCCTGGCCGCAAAGTCCACGGGGCGTGGAACCCGCCCTACCACCGGTTCCCGCCCCGAAGGATGACGACTACGGCAGCGAATTCACCGCGGCTTTCGTGCTTACTTGCCCTGCCGTTCCGCCACCCGAGGCTCTTCGCATCGTCCCCCGCGCCAACGGCACCGTGACCACGGTTGATCAGAGCTGTTCTTCCCCGGTCGCAGCGGATCCTCTCGTTCACACATCGCGGCAGACAGGTTTCTCACATCGGAGAAGACGTATTCGCATGAAGACGCCAATTCGGTCCACTCAGCCGACGAGCGCCCTCGAAGACGAGGCCACGGGCTGTTGCCGGTCGCTGGGCGCCGCATTGCGCAGCGCCCGGCTTCGACGCAATATTTCATTGCGCGAACTGGCGCGGCGCGTCCATTACAGCCATACCTATCTGAGCAAGATCGAGCGTGGGGACAAAGCGCTCACACTGCCTCTGGCCGAGCAGTGCGACGAAATTCTGGGCCCGGACAGCAACCTGGCCGCCCTGGTCCAGCGGGCGCAACTGGCGCGCACCCGCTGGCCCCGGCCCCGGCAGTTGCCGGCCGGGCCCTCCCTGTTTGTCGGGAGGGAGGCGGAGCTGGCCAGCGCGCGCGCCTGGTCGCGCACCCGCCGGGCGGGAGAGGCCGGAGTGCCGATCCTGGCGGTTCACGGCCCGGCCGGGATCGGCAAGACCGCGCTGGTGCTGCGCTGGGCGGCCGAGCAGGCCGAGCGGTTTCCGGACGGCACGCTGTTCGCCGACCTGGGCGGCGGCGGACGGCGGGTGGATCCCGCCGTCGTGCTGCGCGGGTTCGTGGCAGCGCTGGGCATCGAGCGACATCGGATACCCCAGGACGTCCGGGAGTCCGCCGCCCTGTTCCGCTCACTCCTGCACGGCGCCAGGACGCTGGTCGTGCTGGACAGTGCGGTGGACGACGAGCAGGTCATCCCGCTGCTGCCCGGCGCGGGCGGCGGCAACAGTGTGGCGATCACCAGTCGCGAGCGGCTGACCACCGTGCACGCCCGCTTCGATCCGCTGCGAATCACGCTCGGCCGCCTCCCACCCGCGAAAGCCGCTGAGCTGCTGCACTCCCTCGTGGGCGGTGGCGGCGACGTCCAGGCCGGGCGGGTCGGCTGGGCTTCACCGGAGGAGATCAGGTCGGCGGCCTATGACCTGCTGAATCGCTCGCGGCAACCGGAAGTGGGAGGGTGACGGCGAACACGGTGGGTGCGCAAAAGCGAAGGAACAAGCCGGTGCTGCCGGATCTCGCCGCTACGGTGGTCAAGCACGGCCTGCTGATGATTCGGGCACTCTGGCTGGCGGTGCGGGGAGGGCGGGATGTGCCCGCAGACGGGAAGGCGATTCACTACAGCGGGCAATTGCGCCCGATGATGTGGGTCTTCTTCGTGCTCGGCCCGCTGGAGATCGCGTTGGTGGAGCTCGCGGTGCCGTGGCCGCCGCTGCGGCTGGTCCTGGTCGTGTTCGGCGTGCTGAGCGCCCTCTGGTTCCTCGCGCTGATCGCGACGTTGTACAAGTACCCGCACAGCGTCGATCCGCGTCGGCTGCGGCTGCGCTATTGCTCGTTCTTCGATCTCCGGGTGCCGGTCACCGATATCGAGACCGTCTCCATCTCCCGGCGGGGACGCTCGATGAGGCGGTCGGCCGAAGTCGTCGACGGAGTGCTGATTCTGGAGGTTTCCCGGGCGACCAACGTCTCCGTCACCCTCCACCGCGAGCACCAGGTGGATCTCGGACTGCGCGGCCGAAAAACGGCACACCAAGTGGATTTCTGGGCGGATGACCCGGCACGCGCCGTCCAACTCATCCGCGCTCGGATTACCTGAATCATATGTGCATGCGCCCCCTTTGCGAAGACCTCCGGCGCCCATCAATGGTTCCTCGAAGAGTCACCACTGATCATCTGGACGAATGCCGCCAATGGCGACACTCTGGTCCGGAGAGCGCGACCGCCGCGCTCCTGCCGAATGGGGAGTCATGGAGAAGAACGAGGACGTGGTGACCGCGTCGGTTCCCGAGGCCGACATCGAGAAACTGGTTCAGCAGATCCAGGCCGACGACGCGGCGAACGCCGAACTGGGCGAGGTCGACCTGTCGTTCGCCGAGATCTCCGGACTGAGCGACGAGGAACTGCAGAAGTTCCTCGAGGAAAAGGCCAGCGTCACGGCGGCGAGCGGCGTGCAGCAGAGCGTCATCGGCTTCGCGGTCACCATCGGCGTGCACTGCTGATCTGGCCTTCGCATGAATCCGACCATCGATCACGATGAGCGGATGCGGGTCCGGGCGCTGGGTTTTCACACCCGGCGTCCGGGCGCCCATCCGAAGCCCCCTGAGGACTGGCGTGCCGAGCGCACCGCCGATCGACCCGCGGTGGCCGACCGCGTGCACGGCCTGGAACTCGGCGCCCCGGTCGCGTGGGTGCGGCCCTGCGTCTCCCGGCGCCCCGTCGCGCTGGCCGGGTTGGTCGACGGACGTCACATCGTGCTCAAGTGGCCGGACGAGGACCTGGACCGGACGGGCAGCCGGGAAGCCGAGATCCTGGACCTCCTGCACGCCGCCCCGCTGGCGCCCGCGACCCGGCTGGCCCTGCCCAGCCCGGTGCCGCTGGACGCCCCCGGACGCGTGCGCGCCTACGACGCCGTCCACCCCGCCGTCAGCCTGCGCGATCTGCTGGGCGCGGGCGTGCTGGGCCCGGGGCACATCGACGCCCTCGCCACCGCCCTGGCCGGGCTCCACGCCGCGCCGTGGCCGGCCGAGGTGTTCGACGACCCGGACATGCGGATGACCGTCCCCGCGCCGCGCACCACGCTGCTCACCGTCGAGGAGTACTCCCGGGGGGTGGGCGCGGAGTTCGACGTCTGGATCCGCGCAATGCAGCGGCTCTCGGACTGCTTCGCCGAGCTGCACCGGGACTGGGACGCTCGCTCGCTCGTCCACTTCGACCTTCGCGACGACAACGTGCTCTACGGCTCAGGCGGGAGAGTGCGGATCATCGACTGGGAGTTCGCCGCCGTCGGCGACCCGCGCTACGACGTCGGCTACCTGGTGGCCCAGTTCGTCGTGCACGCGCTGCGCTCGCGTCCCGGCACCCGTCCCGCGCTGCCCGCCGAGGCCCTCGGCATGGCCGACCGGTTCACCGCCGCCTACTTCACCCACACCCCCGGCGGGCGCGACGCGGTGCGGACCGTCGTGCGATACGCCGGGCTCGTGCTGCTCCAGCATGCCGGCGCCCGCCTGGAGCTGTTCGGCTCACTCGGCCGCACCGGGCACCTGTGCCTGCTGCTCGCCGAGGGCCTGCTCCGCCACCCGGAGACGCTGGCCGACCGCCTGTCCACCGGATGTGCGCGGTGATCCGGCACGAGGACCTGTTCCGAGCCATCGCCGCCGATCTCGTGGTGGAGTCGCCCGAGAGGTTCCGGCACCGCGAACTCGGTGCGTTCACCCCGCCCCGGGATCTGGAGACCACCGCCGACCGGCCGCTGCTGGTTCCGCTGTGCCGCACCGTGTACCTGCTCTACCACGCGGGCGATCAGCCGTCGGCGCGGCTGTTCCTCGGCGGAGGCCACGCCGCCCGCGCGGTGCACGACCTGGAGGACGCCGAGCACGCCGAGCGGCTCTCCCACGCCGCCAGGCGCTACGGGCAGTGGTCCGGCGGCTGGACCGTCACCGAGTTGCGCGGCCCGGACGCGGTGGTGGCCCGCGACGGCCTGGCGCTGCTGGCCCGGCCGCACGAGCTGTCGGAGCCCGCCGAACGGGCCGGGCAGATGCTCGGCGTCCGGTTCCGCACGGACCACCCCTACCGGGTGCCGGGCTGGTACTGCGTGGTCGGGGAGGTCGGCAGGCCGAAGAGCGCCGACCTGGTGCGGATCTACTTCTGCCTCGACAACCCCGACGCCGCCCCGGCCCTGCTCACGGCGGTGCTGGACGAGCTGAACCGGCACCGGATCGCCTTCGAGGCGAAGACGGTCAACAACCCGGCGTCGCTGCTGCGCCGGGACTCCTTCGTCGTCTACCTGGAACGCCCGGAATGGGAGCGGCACCGCGGGTTCTTCACCGACCTGAGGCGCACGCACGAGGCGGACCTGCGTGAGGACTACCCGCGTTTCGCCCTGCGCCTGGACAAGGGCCTGTCGTACGCGCAGGACCCGGACCTCCCCGAGGGGACCATGAGTTTCGGCGAGCACCGCAGCCTCCTGGTGGCCGAAGGACTGCTGGACGCCTTCGACGCCGGCGCGCGCACCGCGGCGGAGCGCTTCCAGGCGATCCGCGCGCGGTACCGGGCGGCTGGGCTCGACGTGCGCACGCCCTACCTGAACGGGGAGCCCGCGCGGTGACCGGTTCCGAGTGCGTCCGCGACATCCGCGGCCCCATCGCCGATCGGCTGTGCCTGCGCACGCCATCGGGCTTCCACTGGGTCGAACGCCTCCACCGGCCCGGCCCGCAGTATCTCGACGCGGCCCAGCTGTCCCGGCTGGGCAGGGCACTCCCGGCCGCGCACCTGCCGCGGGTGCGCTCCGCCGCGGTGGCGGTGTGGCCCGCCGTGCCGTCCCCGGCACTGCTCAGCGACCGGATGCTGGCGCCCGCCTTCGCCGAGGACGACCCGGACTGGCCGCGGATCCTGCGTGTACTGGGTGCGCAGGCGGCCAGGGTGCACCGGGCCCCGCTGACCGAGGAGCTGCGCGCCGCCCTGCCCGACCGCAGCGGTGGCCCCGCCTGGCTGGCGGAGGAGGCCGTCGCCGCCGAGGTGCGGGCCCATCGCGAGCTGCTTCCCCTGGAAACCGCACCGGAGCTGTGTGCGGCCGCGGCCCGCCCGCCGGCCTCCGCCCCCGCGACGCTGGTCCACGGCCGGTTCTCCGCCGGATCGTGCGCGGACGGCCCGGTGCCGCTGGCGTGGCGCGAGGCCGGGATCGGGGACCCGCTGCGGGATCTGGCACACCTCGTCGCCGAGATCGTGGAGGCCGCCGCGCTGGTGAACTGCCCGGCGGCGGTGGCGCGGGCGCGCGTGGACTCCTTCCTCGACGGCTACCGGGACCTGGCACCCGCCGATCTCGCGCCGCTGTGGGACGCGGTCGCGCGCCGGATCGTCGAGCACTACGCGCAGGGCGTGTGGGCCGGCGGCGACCTGGCCGGAGCAGCCGCCGCGCTGCCCCAGGTGGAGCGGTACTGGACCGCACTGCGACCGGCGGATGTGGCGCACCGATGAACGGCGACAGGATCGACCTGTCCGGCGCGCGGATCGTTCTCGGGGTGAGCGGTTCGGTCGCCGCACTGGGCACCGCGCACCTGCTGATGTGGCTGCGCACCCGGTTCGGCATCACCGGCGTGTCCGTCGTCCTGTCGGACATGGCACAGCGTTTCGTGACCCCCGCCTCGCTGACCGCGGTCGCCGACTGCACGGTCGTCACCGGCTGGTACGACCTGCCCGAGGGCACCAGGTCGCACGTCGGCATCGCCGCGCACGCCGACGTCGTGCTCGTGGTGCCCGCGACCGCGAACACCATGGCGAAGATCGCCAACGGCATCGCCGACTCCACGCTCACCGCCGTCGTGGCCGCCGCGAGCTGCCCGGTGATCCTAGCGCCATCGATGAGCGAGACGACCTGGAACAAGCCCGCCACCCGGCGCAACGTCGCTCAGCTGGTCGCGGACGGTTACCAGGTCGTCGACCCCAAGGAGGGGATTTCGACCAGCACATCCGAACTGGAGCTGGGTTCGGTCGGCGACTTCCGCGGCCCGCTGGTGCGCGCGCTGATCGCCACCCGCTCGGCAACACCCTGGGGAGAGGAGCGACCGTGATCACCAAGGACACGGTGCTGATGAGAAGACCGGACCTGATCGTCCAGCTGGACAGTGCCAACACCGCCCGCGTGCACCACGGCAGGGTGGTGTCGGAGTTCGGCAGGCACGCGCCGGCCCTGCTGGACGTGTTCTGGCAGCCGCGCACCGTGGGCGAGGCGCTGCGCCTGCTCGCGCCGAGGCTGGCCGGTGCGCGGGCGCTGGACGAGGCGGTGAGCACCCTGAGCCAGCTGGTCTCGGCGGGGGTGCTGGCCACAGAGCACCGGCTGGGCTTCACCGACCTGGTGTTCCCTATGGGCGGCTACGGCATGGCCTACCCGAACATCCGGATGCTGGACGACCCGATGCGCAAGCGGCTGTTCGTACGCGCGGTCAAGGAGGTCGTCCAGCCCGGTGACGTGGTGCTGGACCTGGGCACCGGCTCGGGCATCCTCGCCGTGGCCGCCGCACAGGCCGGCGCCCGGCTCGTCTACGCCGTCGAGCCCGCGCAGTCGATCGGCGTGGCGCAGGCGGTGGCCGAGCGCAACGGCGTCGCCGACCGGATCACCTTCCTGCGCGACTGGTCGTCCTCGGTCGAGCTGCCGGAGAGGGCGGACGTCCTCACCACCGACATCGTCGGCAACGACGCGCTGGACATGGCCATCTGGGAGACCGTGCAGGACGCCCGCGAGCGCCTGCTGGTCCCCGGCGCCCGGCTGGTACCCGAGCTGATCAACGCCTATGCGACCCTGGTGGACCTGCCGTCGGAGTTCGTCGCGGCGCACCGGGTGGTGCCCGAGCACGTCGAGCAGTGGAACGCCCGCTACGGCATGGACTTCTCGCCGCTCCTGGAACACGACCGCGACCGGGTGGCCGGTTTCTACGAGCCGCCGGACCTCGCCGCGCGCTGGCCCCGGCTGTCCCCCCCGACCCCCCTGTTCGACGTGGACCTGCACCGCCGCGCCCGCGTGTTCACCGGCACCGCCGAGGTGGTCGCCGACCGGGCGGGGGCCGCGAACGGCGTGATCATCCACTTCGAAGCCCGGCTGTCCCCGGGCACGACCCTGTCCACCGACCCGGCGGACGGCTGCGACAAGAGTCACTGGTTCACCGCCGGGTGGGCGTTCCCCCGGCCGGCCGACGTGGCGCCCGGCACCGCGGTCGCCCTCTCGTACCACTACACCGGCGACGGCCGGGCCGCCGTCGAACTCGCCGGGTTGGCGGCGCTGGAGGAGGTGACGGCGTGAGAATCCGCGACCACGCACCGAAGTACGCGAGCAGCGGCACGCACCGCGAAGTGGCCGCCGAGGAGACCGCGTCCCGGATCTGGCCGTACCTGCGGCACATCGGGGTCACCCGGGTCGCGAACATCACCTGGCTGGACTCCATCGGCATCCCGGTGTACAACGCGATCTCGCCCCGCTCGCGCGATCTGATATCGGTCTACAACGGCAAGGGCCTGCGGCCCGTGGACGCCAAGGTGTCGGCGGTGATGGAGGCGGTGGAACGGTTCGCCGCCTGGCTGCCGCGCACGCCCACCGCCATCGCCTCCTACAACGAACTGGCCAGGGGCGCCACCGCGGTCCTCGACCCGGCCGACTGCAACACCAGGCTGCACGCGCGCTACCACGACGACCTGCCCGTGTCGTGGCTGACCGGCTACGACCTCGTCCGCAGGGAGCCAGTGCTCGTCTCCATGCACGGCACCATCTACAGCGACCAGTACCACGAGTCGCCGGTGTACCACATCGCCTCCACCAATGGCCTCGCCTCCGGCAACACCCTTGAGGAGGCGGTCACCCACGCGCTGTGCGAGCTGATCGAACGCGACTCGATGACCCTGGCCGAACTGGTCACCACCTACCTGGAGGGCGTGCTGCGGACCGGTACCTCGGTGCCCCGCCAGCCCGAGGCGGTGACCGCGGCGATGCGGTCGCGGCACCCGCACTTCGACATGGACCGGCTGCCACCCGCGGTGGCCGAGGTGGTGGGCCTCTTCCGGGCCGCCGACGTCGAGGTGCGGATGGTGGACATCACCTCGGAGCTCGGCGTGCCCAGCGTCTGGTGCGCGACCGTCGAGACCTTCGGCCCGACCCTGGACTCTCAGGGCCACGGCGGGTTCGGCACCCACCCCGACGTCGAAGTGGCGATGATCCGCGCGCTGACCGAATGCGCGCAGAGCCGCGCGGTGGACATCCAGGCCATGCGCGAGGACATCAGCACCCCCGACGAGGAGGTTCCCAAGCACCTGCAGCACGTGCACCGGGCCAAGACCATCAACAAGTCCGGCTGGTGGTGGGAGCCGACCGACGTGCTCACCACCGCGGCCGACGTGCCCAGCCACCCCTCCGGCGACGTCGCCACCGACCTGCGGCTGCTGCTCGACCGGCTCGTCGCCTGCGGACTCGACCGGGTGATCGTGGTGGACCTGAGCCCGCCGACGGTGCCCGCCTCGGTGGCCAGAGTGGTCGTCCCCGGCCTGGAGTCCTGGTCGGTCGACCACAGCAGGCTGGGTGCGCGGGCGGCCCGGCTGTGGAACGAGACGGTCACCGGCCTGGCCCGGCCCGCCGAGGCGGCGGCCGCGGGGAGGGGGGTCTGATGCGCGCGGCGGTGTTCTGCGGTACCAGCCTGAGCCACGCCGACGCGGCGCGGGTTCTCGACGCCGAGTACCTGCCACCGGTCGGCAAGGGCGACGTGGACCGGCTGCTGGCACGGCCCGGGCGGCCGGAGATGATCGGCATCGTCGACGGCCGGTTCTTCCAGTCGTTGTCCATCTCTCCCAAGGAGATCCTGCGCGCGCTCGACGCCGGCGTCGCGGTCTACGGCTCGTCCAGCATGGGGGCGCTGCGCGGGGTGGAGTGCGCCCCGTACGGCATGGTCGGCATCGGCGCGATCTTCGATGCCTTCCGGTCCGGAGAGACCGACGAGGACGACGAGGTGGCCATCACCTACTCGACCGAGACGCTGGAACCGCTGTCCGAGCCGCTGATCAACCTGCGGTTCGCGATCGCGGCGGCGGTACGCGCGGGCTCGGCGACCCCGGAGCTCGGAGAGCGGTTCCTGCGCGTGGCCAAGGAGATGTACTTCCCGCGACGGTCCGCCGCCGCCGTGCTGAACGTGCTGCGGCGGGACGTCCCCGCCACAGAGGTGGACGCTCTGGCCGCGTATCTGCGCACGAGCGCGCCGGACACCAAGCGCGCTGACGCACTCCTGCTGCTGGAGCGGATGGGCAGGGACCTGGCGGCCGGGCAGCCCCCCGCGGGGGTGCGCGCATGACGAGCGTGGCGCTGGACCTGCGCGAACGGTGGCTGGCCGACGGCTACGCCTTCCCGGTGCCGCTGCTGCCGCCGGACGAGGCCGCTGGGCTGCTGGCCGCCGTCCGCAGGCACGAGGAGATCTCCCGGCGGGTCGGCGGCCGGGTCGCGCAGCGGTGGAACTCGCCCAAGATCCACCTGCTGGCGCCATGGGCGGACGCCCTGGTGCGCGACGAGCGGCTGCTCGACGTGGTCACCCGGCTCATCGGCCCGGACGTCCTGGTGTGGTCCACAACTGTGTTCACCCGCCCGGCGGGCAGCACCGAGCGGCTCGCCTGGCACCAGGACGCCCTGCACTACGGCTGGGTGAACCCGCGCGGTACCGCGGTGCGGGTGTGGCTGGCGCTCACCGGCACCACCCGGGAGAACGGCACGATGCGGTTCCTGCCCGGCCCCCACAACCGGGAACTGGTGCCGCACCGTCCGAGCGGCGGCGCGCACGGGCTGGAGGTGGACATGGAGCTCGACGAGGCCGCCGGGGTCGACGTGCTGCTCGCGCCGGGCGAGGCGTCGGTGCACACGCCCACGACGGTCCACTCCTCCGGGCCGAGCGCGGCGGCGGCCGACCGCGTGTGCTTCGCCATCGACTACATCAGCCCGGCACTGCGGCAACTCCCCGCGCCGGACAGCGCCCTGCTCGTCCGCGGCCGTGCCGCGCCGGGCTCGTTCGCCCTGGAGGAACCGCCGGGCAGCGAGTACGGCGCGGCCGCCCTGCGCGGTTTCCACGAGGCCGTCCTGGCGCGGGACAGGCACTTCGTCGCGGTCAGCCGATGATCGCCGGCACCGGTCTCCCGGAACGGGTCGCCCTGGACCCGGCCGCGTTCCCGCCCGTCGAGGACCACCAGCGGTACCCGACGTGCGCGGCGGCGGTCACGGCGACACTGGCGGCCTTCCACGCGCACCGGCTCACCGGTTCGGTGTGGCGGCCGTCGGTGCTGTTCAACTACTTCACCTCGCGGATCGTCGGGGACTTCATCCGGGGCGAGGGCTCGCGGGTGGACTGGTGCCTGGCGGCGTGGCGTCGGTTCGGTATCCCCGACGAGGCCAGCTGGCCGTTCACGGCGGCGGCGATCGACCGGATGCCGGACGCGCACGCCTTCGTCCGCGCCAAGGCCTACCGGGGCATCGGCTACCGCAGGCTCGACGGTGCGGGCACCTCCGGGACGGCACGCCTTGAACGCATCCGCGAGCACCTCGCGTCGGGCGCACCAGTGACGGTGGACTACCCGCTGAATCCCGTGCAGGCCCCGGGAGGCGAAACCGGGGAGATCCCCGAACTGCCGCCCGGCGCCGAGCACTGTGCCCGGCACGTGGTCCTCGCCGTCGGGTACGACGACCGGCGCGGCGCCCTGCGCGTCCGCAACAGCTGGGGCACCGGCTGGGGCGAGATGGGCCACGCCTGGCTGCCGTACCGGTACGTGCTCGAGGGCCGGACGGAACACCACTGGACGGTCGAGACGGGACATCGGGAGAGCACATGACGGACACGGTTGCGGTGGTCACCGGCGCCAGCGCGGGCATCGGCGCGGCGACCGCGCTGGAACTCGGCAGGCGGGGCATGCACGTGGTGCTCGTCGGCCGTGACGAGACCCGCCTGCTCGCGGCCTCCCGCGCGGTCAACGAGGTCGCGCCGACCCCCTCGCGCCCGGTGCGCGCGGACTTCACGCGCCTCGACGACGTGGAGGAGCTGTCCCGCGTCCTGCACGGGGACTATCCGGCCATCGAGGTCCTGGTCAACAACGCCGGTGTGCACACCACGCGCTGGGAGCTGACCGGGGACGGGCACGAGATCACCAATCAGGTCAACCATCTGGCGCCGTTTCTGCTGACCAGCCTGCTGTGGGAGCTGCTGTCGGCGCGGCCGGGCGGCCGGGTCGTGCAGACGGGCTCGCTGCTGGCCGAGGGACTGGACCCCGACGACCTCGACCGCACGCGGCACCGCCGGGCAGGCTGGGGTGCCTACAAGGCCTCCAAGCAGGCCAACGCGCTGGTCGCGGTGCGCCTCGCCGGGCTCACCGGCCCCGCCGGGCCGGTCCCGATGTGCTGCCACCCGGGCATGGTGCGGACCGCCTTCGCCTCCGGGTCGGTGCCGTACCGGACGTTCCGCCGGGCGTTCCCCTTCCTGTTCCAGCCGGTCGAGACCGCCGCGCTCGCCCTGGCCGAGCTCGCGACCGGCGAGGACGGGGTGAAGCATCCGGGGGCGTTGTTCAACGGCACGAAACCGGTGCGGAGCCTCAAACGCTGGCGGGACCCCGTGCTGGCGCGGCGGCTGTGGGAGGCCACCGAACGGGCGCTCGGTGAGGACAGGCTCGGCCCTGCGCACCCGAGGGTCGACGCATGACGGCCATCGCCACACCGCTGGAGCGGTTCCTCGGCGCGGACATGTTCCACCGCGACGTCCACCCGCTGATGGCAGAGGTGCGCGCCGAGACCCCGGTCGCCGCCGTCGACGTGCCCGCCACGGCCGAGTCCCCCGCGTCCCGACAGTTCTACGTGTTCACGCACGCGCTGGTGCGGGAGGTGATGGGTGACCCGGCGCGGTTCTCCAATCTCGCGTACGCGCCGCAGATGCGCATGTTCGCGGGGCGGACGATGCTGGAACTGGACCCGCCCGAGCACTCCGAGTACCGGGGGCTGATCGCGCCGCTGCTGCGGCCGTCGGTCGTGGGCCGCCGCTACCGGGAGCTCGTGGAGTCGGTCGTCGCCGCCGGAGTGGGCAGGCTCACCGGGCGGGCCGAGCTGCTGGCGGACCTGACCTCGTGGGTGCCGGTGCGCGTGATCGGCGGGCTGCTCGGCGTGCCCGGGGCGGACATGGAGAAATTCTGCGCGCTCGCGCTGCGGTTGATCGACGTGGCCTCGGAGTGGCGCGTGGTGGCCGAGGCGCGGACGGAACTGGCCGGGTACTTCACCGACCTCGTCGCGGCACACGGGGGCGGACCCGACCTGCTGGGCGACCTGCTCGCGATCCGGACGCCTCGCCGGTTGAGCACCGAGGAGCTCGTGTCGTTCCTGCTTCTGCTGATCCCCGCGGGCATCGAGACGACCCACCGGGCCGCCGCGAGCCTGCTGCTGACCCTGCTACAGCGCCCGGCGCTGCTGGCCGAGGTACGTGCGGACCGGTCGCTGCTGCCGAAGGCGCTGGAGGAGGTGATGCGTTGGGAACCCGCCGTGGCCGGCGGCCTGCGGATCGCCCGGCGCCCGACGACCCTGGACGGGGTCGCCGTGCCCGCCGGCGCTGTGGTGTACACCTCTTTCCTCGCCGCCAACCGGGATCCTGCGCAGTTCGCCGACCCGGACGCCTTCGACGTGCACCGCGGCGGGCTACAGCACGTGACCTACGGGCACGGGCCACACCTGTGCCTGGGGATGCACCTGGCGAGGTTCGAGGTCGTCGCCCTGGTGAACCGGGTCCTGGACGTCCTGCCGGGACTGCGGCTCGATCCGTCGGCTCCGGAGCCGTACTTCCACGGCAAGATCTACCGGACGCCGAACGCCTTGCCCGTTGTTCTTTGAGTTGAAGCGGAGGTTGACATGTACGTACCAGAATTCGCCGATCTCGTGGGTGAGGAATCCGAGTTTTTCTCTTCCGTCTTCAACAAGAAACCGATCCTGCGGCGAGGCGCGCTGCGCGAGAAGCACGCCGAGCTGCTGACGGTCGACGATCTGGACGGCCTGTTGAGGTCGGGCACGGCACGGCTGCCCTACGTACGGGTCACCAAGAACGGCGACCCGGTGCATCCCATGAGCTACACGAAATTGCTCCGGGTACAGGGAGAGTACTTCGCCGACGCGGTGGTGCCGGAGCAGGTCCTCGGTCTGTTCCGGTCCGGAGCGACCATCACCTGGAACACGATCAACCACCTGCACGCGGGCGTGCGGGGCCTGACGACGATGCTGGGCGCCAAGTTCTCCACCAAGTGCGACGCCGTGGCCTTCCTGACACCGTCGGGAACCGAGGGCTTCCGTCCACACCATGACCCGGTCGACGTGTTCGTGGTGCACCTGCACGGCCGGAAGCGGTGGCAGGTGTGGGGCCTCCCCGAGACGCGGAAGGGCGATGCCGCCCAGTTCTCCCGCGAGGACCTCGGCGACCCGTTGCTCAGCGAGGTGCTGGAACCCGGAGACGTCATGTACATGCCCTACGGAACTCCGCACGTCGCGATGGCGGAGGGCGGCGTGTCACTGCACCTGTCGGTGGTGGTGCGCCCCCGGATGTGGGGTGACCTGGTCCAGCAGGTCGTGCAGTCGGTGGTGGCAGAGAACCCCGCCTTCACCACGTATCCCTACGTGAACGTGGACAACGTCGGAGAGCTGCTCGTCGGCGCGAAGGAGATGCTGGGGACGCTCATAGAGGAATTGGAAAAGGTCGATATCAAAGAGGTCGTTGCCGGATTCACCCGGAGCGGCGGAAAGGAAGTCCGCCTGTAGGGAAAGGGTCGACTTCTCCGCCCCGACGAGCCCGCACCTCAAGTGTTGTCGCAAAGGCCGATTCCCCTAGGGGGCCGGCCTTTGACCTGCGTGGCGCCCGCCTCCGGCGGAGTGCCCCACTGAGCCCGGCATGGGCTACCGCTTCGTTCCCTGCCCCTCCTTCGCAGAGGGGATGAGCCACCGGGCCCGCCGCGGCCGGACTCGGTCCAACCTGGATACCGTCGGCCATGCCCGAATGCCCTGGTCAAGGCCGGGGTTGACCTTGACGCTGGGTCAACCCTTCATCCTTTGCGGCAGGGGCCTTTCGAAGGATTTCGAGGCCATCGCGAAGACAAGGGGGTCCCCTCCATGAAGGGTCGGTCGACCGCGGATCCGGCGGTTCGCGTGCATGGGCTCCAGAAGTCGTACGGGAAACTCCGGGTGCTGCGCGGCGTGGACTTCGACGTCTCGCGGGGCAGCATCTTCGCGCTGCTCGGCTCGAACGGGTCGGGCAAGACCACGATCGTGAACATCCTCGCCACGCTCCTGAAGGCCGACGCGGGGACGGCCGCCGTCAACGGCTTCGACGTCGCCGCGGAACCGGTGAGGGTGCGGGAGTCCTTCAGCCTCACCGGGCAGTTCGCGGCCGTCGACGAGATCCTCACCGGCCGGGAGAACCTCGTGCTCGTCGCCAGGCTGCGGCACCTCAAGGACCCGGGCGCGGTCGCGGAGGACCTGCTCGACCGCTTCTCGCTGACCGAAGCCGGCGCGAAGAAGGTGGCCACCTACTCGGGCGGGATGCGCCGTCGGCTGGACATCGCGATGAGCCTCATCGGGAACCCGGCGGTGATCTTCCTGGACGAGCCGACGACCGGGCTCGACCCCGAGGGGCGCATCGAGGTCTGGCAGACGGTCAGGAGGCTCGCGGGGTCCGGGACGACGGTGCTGCTCACCACGCAGTACCTGGAAGAGGCCGAACAACTGGCCGACCGCATCGCGATCCTGCACAGGGGGCGCATCATCGCGAACGGCACCCTCGCCGAACTCAAGCGACTGCTCCCGCCCGCCAAGGTGGAGTACGTCGAGAAGCAGCCGACCCTGGAGGACATCTTCCTCGCCATCATCGACGGCGACGGCGACGAGGCGACGGCACGAGCGACCAAGGAACAGCGATGAGCACGTACTTCTTCGGCGACACCGCGGCTCTCACGGGACGCACCCTGCGCCATGTCACGCGCAGCATGGACACCATCATCACGACCGCGGTCATGCCGATCGCCATGATGCTGATGTTCGTCTACGTGTTCGGCGGCGCGATCGAAACCGGCGGGGTCCGGTACGTCGACTACATGCTGCCCGGCATTCTGCTCATCACGATCGCGTCGGGCATCTCCTACACCGCCTTCCGGCTGTTCACGGATATGAAGAGCGGGATGTTCCAGCGGTTCCAGTCCATGCCGATCGCGCGGTCGGGCGTGCTGTGGGCGCACACCCTGACCTCGCTGGTCGCCAACACGATCTCGCTCGTGATCGTGGTCGGCGTCGCCCTGCTCATGGGTTTCCGCTCCGGCGCCGGTCTGCCGGCCTGGCTCGCGGTCGCCGGCATCCTGCTCCTGTTCACCGTGGCGCTGACGTGGATCGCCGTGATCGCGGGCCTGTCCGCGGGGTCGGTCGAGGGCGCGAGCGCGTTCTCCTACCCGCTCATCTTCCTGCCGTTCGTCAGCTCGGCCTTCGTCCCCACCGAGACCATGCCCGGCCCCGTCGGCTGGTTCGCCGAGCACCAGCCGGTGACGTCGATCGTCGACACGATCCGCGACCTGTTCGCCGGGCGGCCGGTCGGCGACGACATCTGGATCGCGCTCGCGTGGTGCGCGGGAATCCTCGTCGTGGCGTACGTTCTCGCCATGGCCACCTACCGCCGGAAGACCGCCTGAGAACCGCGTCATGCTCACCATCGGCCAGCTCGCGGCGTACGCCGGGGTGACGGTGCGGGCGGTGCGCCACTACCACCGGATCGGCCTGCTGCCGGAGCCCGCACGCGACCGTTCCGGTTACCGGAGCTACGACGCCGCCGCCGTGGCGCGGCTGATCCGGATCCACGCCCTGGCGGACGGCGGCGTGCCGCTGGCCCGGGTGCAGGAACTCCTCGACGCCGATCCCGAGGAGTTCGCCGCCGCCGTCCAGGAGATCGATGAAGAGCTGCGCGCCACGATCCGGCGGCTTCAGGGCACCCGCAAACGGCTCGCCCGGCTCGCCGCGGGGGAGCATCTGGCGCTCCCGCAGCGTGTCGTGGACTACCTCGACCGCCTGCGCGGCCTCGGTGTCGAGGAGCGGTACATCGAGCTGGAGCGGGACAGCTGGATCATGATCGCCGCCCAGGTGCCGCACCTGATCGACGACGTGATCGCCAAGAAGCACCGGGAGCTCGACGACCCCGACATGCAGCGGCTCTACCACCTGGTCAGCGGCGCGCTCGACTGGCGGCCCGACGATCCCCGGGTCGTCGAGCTCGCCGACGTCCTGGAGCGCGCGATGATCCGCGCCGTCGAGGCCGGCGAGGTGGGCGAGGTGGGCGCCGACGGCATCGACGACCAGTTCGCCGACTTCCTGGACGCGATCGTGGTCGAGTCCTCACCGGTCGCCGAGCGGGTGGTGGCGATTCTGGAGGAACGGGGCTGGAAGGGCTGGACCCGCATCGAGCGCGTGCCCGCCGACAGACTCGACACGCACCCAAATCCACCGGCGTGCACTCGTCGGCGCCACGGCCCTGCTGGAACCGACCGGGCGCGGTGAAGTCCCGCATCAGGACCGTTCCCCGTGGACGCCGTCGTGACGTCTGGTGGCCCTGCGGGCGGGCCACCAGGCGCGGTCGCCGAGGAGGGCGAGTACCGGACGCCGTGTCGCGCGGCACCCGCCCTCGGCGCCGCCTCCCAAGCGATCGGTGGCGGCTCGGATCGCGGCCGGGCGGCCCGGGTCAGACGCTGACGCCGAAGTCGGAGGCGACACCGCCCAGCCCGGACGCGTAGCCCTGCCCGGTCGCCCGGAACTTCCATTCGGTGCCGTTGCGGTACAGCTCGCCGAAGACCATCGCGGTCTCGGTGGAGGCGTCCTCGGACAGGTCGTAGCGGGCCAGCTCGGAGTTGTCGGCCTGGTTGACGACGCGGATGAACGCGTTGCGGACCTGCCCGAAGTTCTGGGCGCGCGCGTCGGCGTCGTGGATCGAGACGGGGAAGGCGATGCGGGCGACCTCGGCGGGAACCGCGGCGAGGTTCACCTTGATCTGCTCGTCGTCGCCCTCGCCCTCGCCGGTGAGGTTGTCGCCGGTGTGCTCCACGGAGCCGTCGGGGCTCTTCAGGTTGTTGAAGAAGACGAAGTGCCCGTTGGAAGGGACCTTGCCCGACTCGTCCAGCAGCAGCGCGCTCGCGTCGAGGTCGAAGTCGGTGCCCGTGGTCGTGCGGACGTCCCAGCCGAGTCCGACCACGACCGCCGTCAGTCCGGGGGCCTCCTTGGTCAGCGAGACGTTGCCGCCTTTGGAAAGGCTCACTCCCATGATGTTCTCCTCATGTCGTCGTGCGGGGCCGCCGTGGAACCGAAGGGCGGGCAGGACCGTTCGAGAGGGTGAACGCCTGCGGGGAACGACGCTGGACGCCGTCCGCAGGAAACCAACTCCCGTGTGGCAACCACGGAGGAATTATGCTACTACACTTGTAGTAGATCATGCCGGAGTTCGATACGGCGGCTAGCCGAAAGGGAGTTTCCCGATGGCCTTCTGGGACAAGTTGCGCGAGTCCTCTCAGACCATGCAGACCCAGCTGATGGCGAAGAAGAACGACCTCAAGAGCGGCGCCTTCCGGGACGCGAGCATGGCGATGTGCGCGCTGGTCGCCGCCGCCGACGGCTCGGTCGACCCGAGCGAACGGCAGCGGACCGCGGCACTGATCGCCTCCAACGAGGTCCTGCAGAACTTCCCGGCCGAGGACCTGCAGCGGCGGTTCAACGGCTACGTCGACAAGCTCACCGCCGACTTCGCCTTCGGCAAGGTCGGCGTCCTCCAGGACATCGGCAAGGCGAAGAAGAAGCCCGCCGAGGCCCGCGCCGTCATCCAGATCGGCATCATCATCGGCGGCGCCGACGGGAACTTCGACGACAACGAGAAGGCCGTCGTCCGCGAGGCGTGCCACGCCGTGGGGCTGCCGCCCGCCGAATTCGAACTCTGACCGCGCCCGCCCGGCACCCCGCGGCACCGAGGGCCGCCGCGTTCGCCGGCCTCCAGCACGACGGCCGGCCCATGCGGGCTCGCGACGAACGTCAGTTCCACCTCGTTCAGGCGGCCCTGGCGCTCCGGCGGCGGGAGAACTCCAGGTCGCTCTTTCTTCGCTCCCACGGGAACTATCACGGATGTAGTAGATCGACTGACGCCCTTCCACCGGAGGTCCTTCACCGCCTCGGCCGTCGAGCGTCAGTCCTCGTGGGGCTCCGCTCCGCCTCGGCCGGCCGGGTTCTGGTCCGCCGCCGGTTCGGCGGCGGGCGTGGCGCGGGCGGACGGGCGCATCCGCACGCCGGTGATGGCGCGCCGGTCGATCTCGGTGACCTCGATGCTCCAGCCGGGCACGCCGACGTGGTCGCCGGGGCGTTCCGGGACACGGCGGAGCAGAGCGAGGACCAGGCCCGCGATGGTGGTGTAGTCACCGGGCGGGGGGTCGGCGACCTCCACGCCGACGTCCGGAAGGTCGTGGATGGGGAAGGTGCCCGGGAGCAGCAGCGCCCCGTCCGGCTCGGTCCGCACGGCCATGACGTCGCGGTCGGTCTCGTCGTAGATCTCCCCGACGATCTCCTCCAGGAGGTCCTCCAGCGTGACGATGCCCTCGACGCCGCCGTACTCGTCCACCACCAGGGCCATCTGCTGGTGTTCGACCTTGAAGCGGCGCAGCGCGTCCGACACCCGGACCGTGTCCGGGAACACGACGGCGGGACGGACCAGGTCCGCGACGGGCGCGGAGGGGTCTCCGGCCATCAGTTCCCGCAGGTTCGCCACGCCGACGACGTCGTCCAGCTCCCCCACCGAGATCACCGGGGCGCGGGAATGGCCCGATTCGGCCAGGGCGGTGCAGGCCCGGCCGGCCGGCTGGTCGTCCGGCAGGGTGAACACCTCCCGGCGCGGGACGAGCACCTCCCGCAGCGTGCGTTCATGGATCTCCAGCGCGCCGGAGATGATCAGACGCTGCTCGGCGTTCAGTCCCCGGTGCCCGGTCACCAGGTCCCGCAGTTCCTCGGGGCTGAGCTGCTCCTTGTCGGCGCGGGGGTCGCCACCGAGCACCCGCACCACCAGGTCGGTGGACGCCCCCAGCGCCCAGATCGCCGGACGCGACGCCATCGACAGCACGTCCAGCGGGCGGGCCACCATCATCGCCCACCGCTCGGAGAACTGCATGGCCAGCCGCTTGGGCGCCAGTTCGCCCAGCACGAGGGTGACGAAGGTCAGCACGATCGTCACGAGCGCGACCGCCACCGCGTCGGCGGCGCCGCCGAGAAAGTCCAGCGGGGACACCAGCGGTTCGGCCAGTGACACGGCGGCGGTCGCCGAGGCCAGGAAGCCGGCGAGGGTGATTCCGACCTGGATGGTGGCGAGGAACCGGTTGGGGTCGCGCGCCAGCCGGACGAGCGTCCGCGCGGCGGCCCCGCCCCGCCGCTCCAACTGCCGCACCTGCCCCTCCCGCAGGGAGATCAGTGCGATCTCACTGCCGGCGAACACCGCGTTGAGCAGTATCAGCACCGCGACCAGCGCGATGTTCAGCCAGTAGTCCCCCATCGCAGAGCCCTCCACCCACACGCTCACGGCCGCGTCGCACGAAAAACTACACTTGTAGACGATATACGCCTAGGTCTCCCACGACCGGCCACGAGCCGGCGGCCCACGGTCGGCGGCCAATGCCATGACCACGTTCCTACCCCGGGGCTTCGAGCATCTCGCGCAGGTGCCGGGCCTCCTCACCCCTTGGCGCGGAGGACGTCGGGCTCCAGGTAGATCAGCCGGGCGATGGGCACGGCCTGCCGGATGCGGGCCTCGGCGCCGTTGATGGCCTCGGCCACCTCGCGGGCGTCGTCCTGCAGATCGACGGCGACCTTGGCGGCCACCAGCAGTTCCTCCGGGCCCAGGTGCATGGTGCGCATGTGGATCACCGCGGGGACGTCCCGGCTCTGCACGATCGCGTCCCTGATCAGCCGCACCTGCTCGGCGGTGGCGGACTCGCCGATCAGCAGGCTCTTGACCTCGGTGGCCAGCACGATCGCGATGGCCGTGAGCAGGACGCCGATCGCCGCCGTGCCGATGCCGTCCCAGACACCGTTGCCGGTGACCAGGGTCAGGCCGACCCCGGCCAGCGCGAACACCAGACCGGCCAGCGCACCGGCGTCCTCCAGCAGGATCACCGGCAGCTCGGGTGACTTGGACCGCCGGACGAACTGCACCCAGCCCGCCTTGCCCCTGCTCCGGTTGGACTCTATGACCGCCGTGCGCAGCGCCATCGACTCCAGGACGATCGCGGTCAGCAGCACCACGATGGGCACCCACTGCCACTCGGTGATCCCGTGCGGGTCGCTGATCTTGTGCCACGCCTCGTACAGCGCGAACAACCCGCCCAGGCTGAACAGCACGATCGCCACGATGAACGCGTAGATGTAGCGTTCCCGCCCGTACCCGAACGGATGCTCCTCGGTGGCGCCCCGCCGGGCCCGCTTCCCGCCGATCAGCAGCAGCGCCTGGTTGCTGGAGTCGGCCACCGAGTGGATCGACTCGGCCAGCATCGAGGACGAGCCCGTCAGCGCGAACGCCACGAACTTGGTGACCGCGATCCCGAGGTTCGCGCCCAGGGCGGTGACGACCGCCTTCGTACTTCCCTCGACGCTCACGTACTCCCCCGATACGTCGGGCCGCCGTCCGACTCGGCAGCATCCCATCCGGTGCGCCCCTGGCCGGACCATCGTCACGTTCCGCTTGCGCCCCGGCCGTCGAAACCGCCGCGCTCCGGCTCGTCCCGTCCGGTACGGGCACTTTCAACCACACTTGTAGCAGAACATTGGAGCCGGCGCCGCCACCCGCGGTCACTCGGCGCGGGCGCCGCCGACGAACGTCCGCTCCTGCGGGGACGCCACGAGTTCGACCATGGTGCCGGCGCGGAACTCCTCGCCGAGGACGTCGGTGATCGCGTCGGTGAGGCCGGCGCCGAGGCGTGCGGTGATCTGGTCGGCGTCGGGACGCTCGAAGGCGGCGGCGCGGACGCCCATCGTCAGCGAGGCGCCGGTGTCCACGGTCCTGCCGCCCTGCGCGAAGCGACCCGCGGGGACCCCGGCCAGGCGGATGCCCACCAGGTCGCGGGCCCATTCGCCGTAGACTTCGACGATCGCCTCGGTCAGCGCGGTGACGAGTTCGGGCTCCTTGCCCGACAGCCTGTTCTCTGGAAGGTGCACGGTCAGATGCGGCACGGCGAACCTCGTTCCCTTTGACCTTAAAGGCTTTAGATTTAAAGGTACTTGGAGGGGTCGCCGATGTCCACCGCCCCGGACGGCCCGGCCGTCGACGAGGCCGTCCGCACCCTGCTGCTGCTCATGCCCCGGCTCGTCGGCCGCGCCAAGCGGCTGCCCGTCCCCCAGGCACTCCAGGGCTTTGATCTGGCGCCGCGCCACCTGGCGCTGCTGGCGCACCTGGAGTACGACGGCCCCGCCAGCGTCAACGAGCTCGCCGCCCGCCTGGAGGTCGCCCCGACGACCGTGAGCCTCATGGTGAGCGAGCTGTCGCGGCGGGGTGTCCTGGAACGCACCGCCGACCCCGCCGACCGCCGCCGCCGCATCGTCGCCATAGCCCCCGCCTACACCGCACCGATCACCGAATGGCTTTCCGGCAACGCCTCCGCCTGGGAACGCGTCATGCGCGACCTGACCCCCGCCGACCGCGCCACGGTGATCACCGCCCTGCACGCCTACGAGGCCGCCCTGGAACAGAACACCGACCGGCACCGAGAGCGCATTGGCGAGCCCTGACAACGGTCGGCCTGGACGTGCGCCAGTCGAGCAGGGCGCCCATCAACGCTTGGTGCGCTCCACGGCGAAGGGGACGCCGAGGCGATGCCGTCGGCCGTCTCGTAGCGGACATCCCCGCTCCCTCTTGGCTCGGCGAGCCGGTTGGTGTAATGCTGGTTAAACAAACGTTCAGGAGGATTTGTGGACTTCGCGCTGCCCGACGACCTGATCCGGCTCCTGGCGGACCTGGACGCGTTCATCGATCGGGAGATCCTGCCGCTGCAGGCGCAGGACGATAACGAGCGCTTCTTCGACCACCGCCGTGAGTACTCCCGCACCGACTTCGAGAACGGGGGCGTGCCCCGTCCGGAGTGGGAGGAACTGCTGGGTGAGATGTTCCGCCGCGCGGACGCGGCGGGCTGGTTGCGCTACGGGCTGCCGAAGGAGGCGGGCGGCTCCGGCGGGACGAACCTGGACATGGCGGTGATCCGCGAGCACCTGGCGCACCGGGGTCTGGGACTGCACAACGACCTGCAGAACGAGGCGTCCGTGGTGGGGAACTTCCCCTTCGCGCACATGCTCTTGGAGTTCGGGACGCCCGAGCAGAAGCAGGAGTTCCTGGAGCCGATGCTGACCGGCGCCAAGCGGATCGGGTTCGGGCTGACGGAGCCCGAGCACGGCAGCGACGCGACCTGGATGCAGACCACCGCGGTCCGCGACGGCGGGGACTGGGTCATCAACGGCGCCAAGCGGTTCAACTCCGGGATGCACTCGGCCACCCACGACGTGGTGTTCGCCCGCACGGGCGGCAAGGACGGCGACGCCCGCGGCATCACCGCGTTCTTCGTGCCCGCCGATACGCCGGGCTTCTCGGTCGACTACCACTGGTGGACGTTCAACATGCCCACCGACCACGCCGAGGTGACCATCCGCGACGTCCGGGTGCCGCACTCGGCGATCTTCGGCGCGGAGGGCGAAGGGCTGGCGGTGGCGCAGACGTTCGTCCACGAGAACCGGATCCGGCAGGCGGCCTCGGGTGTCGGTGCCGGGCAGTACTGCATCGACCGCAGCGTCCGGTACGCCCGCGAACGCGTCACGTTCGGGCGGCCGCTGGCCACCCGGCAGGCGATCCAGTGGCCGCTGGTGGAGTTGCAGACCGAGGCCGAGATGCTGCGCGGGCTGATCCGCAAGACGGCCTGGGAGCTGGACCGGGTGCCGCACATGCAGATCAGCGACCGGGTCTCGATGTGCAACTACCGGGCCAACCGGTTCGTGTGCGAGGCGGCCGACCGAGCGATGCAGGTGCACGGCGGCCTGGGCTACACCCGGCACGCCCCGTTCGAGCACATCTACCGCCACCACCGCCGCTACCGGATCACCGAGGGCGCCGAGGAGATCCAGATGCGCAGGGTCGCCGGCTACCTGTTCGGCTTCGCCGGGCCGAACAGGGCGCAGGGCTGACACCGGATGACGAGGACCGGCCGGCGGCCCGCCGAGGCTAGGGTGGCCGGCGGGAGGTGGTCGCGTGGCGAGTGGTGTCGTGCCCGATCCCGACGCCTGCCCGGCGCCCGCGCGATCCCGCCCGGCGACGCCGGCGCGCCCGGCACCGGGGCCCGGCGAGGAGGGGATCCTGAAGGCCGCGGTCGCGGTGATGGCCGAGAACGGCTACCACGGCACGTCGGTCCGCGACATCGCGGTGCGGGCGGGGCTGAGTCCCGGCGCGCTCTACTACCACTTCGAGTCCAAGCAGGAACTCCTCGCGACGATCATGGAGCGCGGGATCGAGGAGCTGCTGCGGCGGACCCGCACGGCCCTCGCCGAGGCCGGGGACGCCCCCGCCGCCCGGTTGCGGGCGATCGTCCGGACCCACGTGCTGTTCCATCTGGAGGACCAGCGGGGCACCATGCTCGGCACGAGCGAGCTGCGCGCCCTGGAGGAGCCGGTGCGGACCCGTCATCTGGGCAAGCGGCACCAGCAGCAGCACTTCTTCGACGACGTCGTGGTGCAGGGCACCGAGCGCGGCGCGTTCGGTACGCCGATCCCCCTGGAGGCTTCCCGCGCGATCGTCGTGATGTGCACCGGCGTGGCCGGCTGGTTCTCGCCGGAGGGCCCGCTCAGTCGCACCGAGATCGCGCTGCGCTACGAGAGGCTCGCACTTGACATGGTCTGCGCCGGCCAGAGCTGAGCCCCGCGGGCGGGAGGACGGCTGATGGCCGCCGGCACCTGCACGCCTTCCGCCGCGCACCCGGCGAAGGCATCGGACTTGGGCTGTCGACCGTCGCCTCGCCCTGGCCGCGGCACTAGTCCGTCGCACGGGTGAGGCGGGCCGTCAGTGTCCGGATGTGCTCGACCAGTTCCGGGGGTTCGTGCACCTGGAAGTCGAACCCCTTGGTCGTCACGTAGATGGCCAGTTCGTCCAGGGAGTCGGATCCGGCCCGCAGGGTGCAGCTGTGCTCGTCGATCGGCTCCAGCGTCCCAGTGGTCGGGGCGATCCGTTCCGCAGCGGTCTCGGCGCTCACCTGCAGGGTGAACCGGGCCTGGTAGCGGTAGGCCGAGGTGGAGATCGCCCGGGAGGTGTAGCCGCTGAGATCGGGGTCCGGAGGTTCGCGCGGGGTGAAGCGGGGGCCGGTGGGCGTGCGCGGGACCAGGCGGTCCACGCGGTAGGTGCGCCAGTCCCGGCGGTCGACGTCCCAGCCGATGAGGTACCAGCGGCGGCCCGTGTGCACCAGCCGGTGCGGCTCGGTCGTGCGGACGCCGCCGGTTCCGTCGTGGGTCCGGTAGTCGAAGCGCAGGCACAGCGAGTCGCGGCAGGCGGTCGCGATGGCGGTGAGGGTGCCGGGGTCGACGGTGGGGCCGCCGGCCGCCATCGGCACCGTCACCGACCGCAGCGCGTTGATCCGGTGGCGCAGCCTGGACGGCAGTACCTGTTCGAGCTTGGCCAGCGCCCGCACCGAGGTCTCCTCGATCCCGGTGATCGAACCGCCGACGGCGGTGCGCAGGCTCATCGCGACCGCGACGGCCTCGTCGTCGTCCAGCAGCAGGGGCGGCAGGTCCGCGCCGACCCCCAGCCGGTAGCCGGCGGTGCCCGCGGTGGCCAGCACGGGATAGCCGAGGTCGCGCAGCCGGTCGATGTCGCGGCGCACGGTCCGCGGAGTGACGTCCAGCCGCTCGGCCAGTTCCGCGCCGGACCAGTCGCGCCGGGTCTGCAGGAGCGAGAGCAGCCGCAGCAGCCGTGCCGAGGTTTCCCACATGACGTGCAGTCTGCCCGCTACCTAGGACCGAACTTGACCTAACCGCCTCGTAGCGTCGTCTTCATGGAGCACAACAGCGAGATCCGGCCCTTCACCATCGACATCCCGCAGGCCGACCTGGACGACCTGGCCGACCGGCTCTCCAGGACCCGGTGGACCACCGACCTGCCCGATGCGGGATGGAGCCGCGGAGTGCCGGTGAGCTACCTCAAGGGGCTGGCCGAGTACTGGCGCGACGGCTACGACTGGCGCGTCCACGAGCGGCGGCTCAACTCCTGGCCCCAGTTCACCACCGAGATCGACGGGCAGAACATCCACTTCCTGCACGCGCGCTCGCCCGAGCCGGACGCGCTGCCGCTCATCATGACCCACGGCTGGCCCGGCTCGGTCGTGGAGTTCCTGGACGTCATCGGCCCGCTGACCGACCCCCGGGCGCACGGCGGCGACCCGGCGGACGCGTTCCACCTGGTGATCCCCTCCATCCCCGGGAGCGGGTTCTCCGGGCCGACCGGTGGGGCCGGCTGGGACACCGGCCGGGTGACCAGGGCGTTCGCCGAGCTGATGAACCGGCTCGGCTACGACCGCTACGGCGCGCAGGGCGGCGACACCGGCGCGGTCATCTCCCCGGGGCTCGGCCGGCTCAACCCCGGCAAGGTGGTCGGTGTGCACGCCAACGGGCTCTCCGCGTTCACCGAGGTCGACCCCGAGGAGACCGCGGAGCTGACCGAGGCCGAGCGGGCACGGCTCAAGCACCTGGAGTACCTGAAGACCGAGCAGTCCGGCTACATGATGATCCAGATCAGCCGGCCGCAGACCCTCGCGCACGCGCTGCACGACTCCCCGGTCGGGCAACTCGCCTGGATCGTGGAGAAGTTCAAAGAATGGACCGACCCGGCCGCCGAACTCCCCGAAGACGCGGTGGACCGGGACATGCTCCTCACCAACGTGACGCTGTACTGGCTGACCGGCACCGCCGGATCCTCCGCCAACAGCTACTACGAGACCGCGCACGCCGGAGCCTGGGCCGCGAGCGAGCGTTCCACGGTACCGACCGGCGTCGCGGTCTTCCCCCTGGACGTGTCGATCCGCCGCACCGCCGAACTCGAACACACCATCGTGCACTGGTCCGAGTTCGACCGCGGCGGCCACTTCGCCGCCATGGAGGCCCCCGACCTGCTCGTCGGCGACATCCGCGAATTCTTCGGCAAGCTGCGCTGACACCGCCGCGGCACCGGCCCGGACCGGGCCGGGTCGCAGCCCCGTACGGAAGCCGCAACCTGGCGGGACGGCCGGTCGCAGCACCTCGTGCGGTGCGCCCGTCCGCTCGCCGTCGTCCGAGCGGCAGCGAGCATCCCGTGGGGTACGTCCCGGACACCTCCGGTAACCAGGGCGGGGTATCTTCGGCGACCAGTTCGCCAGGAATCCCGGGCCGGAACCGTCGGTGGGCTTGATTAGGCTGTCCCCGGTTCGGGCCTGGGAGGGGCGGCATAGTGCGGGACGTCGACATTGCTCGCTGGCGGTTGCGCAGTCAGCACCTGGTCTGGCCCCACGCCGGGTCGGCAGGTGAGGCGGTGGGGTCACTGCTGGCCGTCCAGGCAGAGAACCCGAGTCAGGTGGCTTGGGCGGTGGCCTCGCGGACACAGAAACCCGACCGAGCCGACCTCGCGTCCCTCCTCGACGACGGCGCCGTCCTGCGCACGCACGTGCTGCGCCCGACGTGGCACTACGTGCGGGCCGAGGACATCGGCTGGCTGCTCGACCTGACCGGACCCCGCGTACGGCGGGTCACCGGCCAGCAGCTACGCAATACGCACGGCCTCGACGAACCTTCCGTCGACCGGGCCATCGCCGCCGTCACGGAGGCACTGGCGAGCCGGGGACAGCTCACCCGCGCGCAACTGGCCGAGGAGTTGCGCGAGCGCGGTGTCGGGGGCAGCAAGCAGATGCTGGTGATCCTGCTGGCCCACGCCGAACTGGACGGTCTGATCTGCAGCGGCCGGGTCGTCGACGGCGAGCACACCTACGCGCTGATGGCCGAGCGCGTGCCGACACCACGGCGGCTCTCCCGGACCGAGGCCCTGGCCGAACTCGCGCTGCGCTACTTCACCGGGCATGGCCCGGCCACGGAACGCGACCTCGCCTACTGGGCGACACTCACCCTCACCGACGTACGCTCCGGCCTGCAACAGGTGCGTGATCGGCTCGACTCGTTCGAGCACGACGGGCGCACCTTCTGGCACGCCCCCGCGGAAGCTCCCCGCGAACCGCAGGACCCCGCGGGCCATCTTCTGCAGATCCTGGACGAGACATACCGCGGCTACCAGGACTCCCGCTGGGTACTGGACGCCGCCGGCGACGTGCCGCGCACCCGGGAGTCCGCAATCGGGATGGCCCTGGTCGACGCACAGCTCCTTGCCGCAATGAAGCGCACCATCGGCCGCGACCATGTGCGCTTCGACCTGCGCCCTTACCGCGTCCTGACACCGTCACAGACCGAGGCCCTGAACCATGCCGCCGGCCAGTACGGCGAGTACCTCCAACTCAAGGCCGAGATCACCCTGCTGTGACCGCAGCACCCGGAGAACGAACCGTCAGCCCGACGGACGCTCGGCCGAAGACCTCGGCGGCAACCCAACCGCTGTACAGCAGCACCACCGAATGCCCAGGTACCTACGCCTTTACGCGTCCTCGTCGCCGTTCAAAGCTCGCATGAACCAGTCGAGAGAACCAGTCTTCTGCGCCTCCTCGGCGAGAAGCCTCGCGGACGCGGTCTGAAGCTGAGCGAGTGAGCTGTCTATCCACGGCTGGGTGTTCTGGTTGCCGTGCTCCCGGTACTCGACTGCCTGAATGAGGCACTCAAGCTTGTCCGCGTCGCGGGCGCACATCGCCTCGGCGCTGACCTTGCCTTCGTACTCCGCGACGACACCCGTGATCATCGCAGAGACCACCTCGGGCAGACCGCGCGTCTGACGCTCGGTGACCTGCTCGTTGGGCGCCTTCTTCACATACGGCTTGGCTAGATACGGGATGTCGGTGAGGCGCGTTTCCTGGGTGTCGTGGAAGAGGCTGAGCAACGCGGCGCGCTCGGGATCGGCACCCTCCATCGCGGCCAGGACGCTCGCGATGATCGCCGTACGGAGCGAGTGATCGGCGATGCTCTCGGGGTCCTTCACACCTGCCACAAGCCACCCGGTGCGCTTGTAGCGCTTGAGAAGCCCGATCTCGTACAGGAAACCCGCCAGCCGCTCCGTCTCGTTCGCCATGCGCGCCCTTCTCTCAACGGCCGTCCGCCATACGTAGACCGTAGAGGACCTCTTTCCAACTCCCGTAGATCGTATGAGCGGCGACATCGATGTAGACGTTCGTCGGCTCCAGCTTGGCCACCAGATGAGCCGGCAGCTTCGTGCCTCTCCAGGACCGCGTGGGCAACTCGACCATGAAGTGTCGGCCGTCTGCGGCTCGGTGATCTCGCCAAGCCAGTGCGCTCCGGAACGCACAACCGCCCATGACGGCGACCAGTCGGCGGAACGCTGAGACCCCCCTCCTCCTCGTACTGCATGCCCGTCAGCCATTCCGCCGTCTCTACGGAATCATCGAAGTCGCGACGTAATGCACCTGCCGACAAAGAAGCATTCCGTCAACGCTGCCGACATCGGCCGCGACGGGAAGGTGAACGCGGCACATCGGTCAAGAAGGACGGCCGCTGACCCGACACCGCCCACGAGGTCATGTCAGTGAACGGTCGGGTGATCACCCATGTGGAAAGCGGATGCTCGTCCGGCAGACCGGACAGCGGGGCGGTCCATCATTCGGGAGCGGGCCATTCCTCGGCCAGGAGCGCGTATGAGAGACCGTCGAGCCACCCCTTGGTGCGGTGGAGAGACTCTCTCACCGTGTGCTGTTCGCGGCGCATCCCAACCCGCTCCATCAGCCGCCACGAAGGTTCGTTGTCGTAGAAACATTCCGCGTACAGGCGGCGCAGGCCAAGACCCCTGAAGGAGACGTCGATGAGGGCGCGTACAGCTTCGGTGGCGTAGCCCTTGCCACCGTAGGAGGGATCCAGCGTCCACCCGAGCTCTCCTTGGACGCTTTTCGCCTGGTCAGCGACCTCCTCCTGGGCCCAAGCGTCCTGGACCCGCAGCGTCAGATCGCCGATCACCCGGCCGTCCAGTTCGACGATGAGCAGGTCTGCGAGCCGCTCCTCGCTGAGAAAACGCTCACGGTAGTCGTCGTACGTCGGCGTGGCGGCCACGACCCATTCTTGAATCTCCGGCAGCTGCCGGAAGGCCCAGGTCGCGTCCAGGTCGTCGGGGGCAGCCCGGCGCAACAGCAGTCGGTCGGTCGAGATCGGCCAGTCCAGCGTGTCAAGGGGGTGGCGCATGGGCTTCATGCTGGCAGAGAGCCGTGGTGACACACAAAACGGACTACTGCGGGCGACGTCCCAACAATGACGCGGCGATCGCCCTACCGGAACTGACAGGACACCGAAGCGACCAGGGCTCCCGGAAACCCGCATTCTGAAATCAAGCGCTCTGCTGCACCGCAACCTGCGCCGCCACGGCACCGTCTACAACACCCTCGTCGCCACCTGCGAGATTCAGGGCAGCATCGTCACGAGCCCGTCGGCCGCGACGCCGTCCTGATCAATGCGCGGTCAGCGGTGCGCGTCTGCCTGCGCAACCGAGTGAGGACGTGGCGGGCGTCGGCGGCGACCCCGCGCAGCGTTGCCGAGGCGAACGAGCGCTGGACATCGGACGCCCGCACCGCCTGCCCAGCCGGGTCGTCCAAGGAGGCGCCGGGCGCCTCGGGCAGGTGCGCAGTTGTGGTCACGGTGTTCCTTTCTTCTCGGTGTCGGCGGGCGGACTGCAGGATGAGCCGCTGTCGAAGTCGTCGCGAGCCCGTTCGAGGGCGTGGTCGGCAACCCGGGCGCCGTGGCGCCGGCTCAGGAAGCGGCCGATGGCAGCCGTGCCGCCAGGACGGCCTGGCCCAAGGCTGCGAGGTCGTCGTTCAGCCGGGGGGCGCCTGCGCAGGTGTCCGATGCGGCTGAGGTCGTTGACGATGGCGAGAACGGCCTGGGTGATCACGCGCGCTTCGGGTTCGGTGAGGCCGGGTCGGCGGGTGGTGAGGAGCTGGCCCCATTCGCCGACGTAGTCGTGCTGCAGGCGGCGGATGGCGTGCCGCTGCTCGTCGGGCAGGTGCACGACCTCGGTGATCAGGGCGCCGGTGAGGTGGCTGGAGGTGACGGTCAGCTCGATGTAGGACCGCAGGAGCAGCGCGAGGGCCTGCTCGGGGGTGGACGAGGTGCCCGTGCAGGGCGCGCATGCAGGTCCATTCCACGATGCCGACCAGGTAGCCGGTGGCCAGGACGGGGGCATGGCGGCGAAGTGGTCGGCACCGCCACGGTCATCCAGGCGGCCCGGCCCGCCCTCACCACGGCCGACGCGGACCTGCTGGCCTGGGCACTGTTCTCCGTCTTCGCCAGCCCCTCCCACCACGCGGTGGGAAGTCCACGAACAGACCCTGGGCGTCCACGTCGACCTCAGCCGCCAAGCCCCACACCACCCTGACCGTCCACGCCCACGACGACGCCACCGTCTGCCAGGGAACCCACCGCCGCGCCGTCATCAACACCGAACGCTTCCACGCACGACTCCGCACCCGAACCACCACGCCCCATCCAAACCGACCAGAATCGCGCTAATGGATCGGGGGTGATTGAGTCACAGACCGGCCGAACACAAATGATCAGGGCGAGTCTTCCCCAGCGGCCAGCCACTGGCCGACCGCCTCGACGTAGCCGCCTGACGCTTCCAGCGGCAGAAGATGCCCGACCGTCGCGAAGACGCGCCGTTCCCAGTCGGGTCGCCGTCTGGCCAGATCGTCGATCGCGCTTTGGGGGATGAGGCCGTCCTGGTCACCCCAGAGCAGCAGCACGGGCGCGTCCACGGCGGCGATCGCCTGGTGGATGGGCCGCTGGTCGATGAACAAGGCCGACATCACCGAGGCGAAGGCCGTGACGGCGTCCCCGAGCCGCTGCGGTTGCGCGCTGCGCACTTCGGCGTTCAGCAGTGCGGTCATGTCCGGCGACAACCACGACAGGTCCCCACCGGCAATCTTGCCGCTCCCCCGGTTGCCCGAGTCGGTGACCATTTTCAGCTTGAGGTCGAGCAGGCGTCGACCGGCCAGGCGCAGCACGGCCCGCGCCACCGGTGGCCCGACCGCCAGGCCCATCCTGCCCAGGGTGCGCCAGAACAGCACCTCGCCGGCGGGCAGCGGACCGGGCAGCGCGGGGGCCGCGAGCACGACCCGTCCGACCCGTTCGGGGGGCCGAACCGGCGAACAGCACCGCCACCAGCCCGCCCATGGACCAACCATGGACGACCGCGTCCTGGATGCCCAGCCGAGCGGCGAAGGCCCTCAAGAAGCGTGCGTTCGGCGCGGCCTTGGCCGCCCGAGAGTGCGGCGAGACAGTGTGGCCGAACAACGTTCCCGGCAGATCGGGGGCGACGACCGGCCCCAGCGCGCTCAGCGGCGCGATGAGATCCAGCAACATCGACGCGCTGCCCGCCATCGGGTGAATCAGCAGATGGGTGGGCCCCGCCTGGCCGGCACCGGCGCTCAGAAAGTGCACGCTGGTTCCGCAGACATCGATCTCCTGGCTGCGGATCCCGGCCCACCGCGGGGACAGTACCCCCCAGTCGGCATGACGCATACTTCCTCCTCCACCTGGCTATGAGCAGGAGCCCGCTGCGCTCAGGCGGGTCCGGTGGCCTGGCGGACGCGGGTGTGGCCAAACGGTAGGAAGCACTGCCGGTCTCGATGATGATGGCGTTGAAGGTGAGTCGGTCGACGATAACGCCGCAGAGGCGTGGGGCGGTGCAGGTGTTGGTCCAATGCCCGCACCGACAGGCCCTCCCGCCGCAAATCTCAGCGGACGGCCGCGAACATCTCCAGCTTGTGCTCACGCACCACGTCCACCCCCAGATGCTCCCGGGCAGCCGCAGCGTCTCACCCCACCACCCACGGTGGAGCCAAACCCCACGGCCACGCCGAGCGGCTCGGTCCGCTGATCCGGCAGGCGCTCGACCCGGGCAAGCTGTGCAGCTCAAACCCCCTTTGCTCCGAGCACGACCCCCGCAACCACGGGCGCCTATACGGTGGTCCTGTGCGAGCCTTCCGCCGTCCGAAGCCTCGTCCGCCACTTCCGAGCACTGATGCGCCCCGACACCGGCCCGCTCGCCCCTCTCCCCTGATAATCCGGCTCCGGTGGCCTCGCTCGGTGCTGTGGACTGAGCTTGTCAGGGCTCCATGAGTAGGGCGTCGCACCAAACCGGGCCGAAGCTACCGCCTGGCCACAGCTCGGCCATCTGCGGGAGGTCTGGAGAACCTGAGAACCAGTTCACAAGAAACTCGGTCACAGTGATCTGAAGGGGCTCCTGGTCGGCCCATTGGTCGCCTCGTCCCCACAGAACGATCGGCCAGTCGTCAGGCTGGCCGACGGTCAGCCAGCCGAAGTGGTCGGGCGTCGATGGTGTTGCCCCATGACAGGAACCCACCGGGTTCCGGCCATGCCGCCATGGGATAGCTAGGCGGATGAGCTTGCCTGAGCTCTCGGTAGACGTCCCCGATGTGTACCGCGCCCTTCGCCCAGCTGCCACCCGCGCATCGCGGGTCCATCACGCCCAGGTATTCGAGGCGGTGCCTGTTCTCGCCCCTCCAGTCGGTTCCGTAGCCGCCGATCTGGAAGCTGCCGTACCGCTCGACCAGCAGCATGAAGTCCGCGGGTAGAGGGCCGCCGAGCTCGGTGAACACGGTGTCCCAGCTCTTGGTCCCGAGGTCGGGAACGTCCGGGGGGAACGAGCTCTGCGAGCTCGTCCAACATGATGCTGAGTTCTGTCACCCGCCGTGTCATACACCACATGGCCGAGTATTGGTAAGTGTGACGTCATTGCGGCACTCGCGTAGGAGCCGCCAGGCGAGTCGTAAGAGCCTGTGTTGGCTGCTTGAAGTTCTATGAGCATTAAGGTCAAACCGCGCCGCGGAACGCTCGATTTTTCGACGCGGCGACCGCGCTGCTTTGGAAGCGGGCGACACTCGGGCGATGGGCGCACGGGTCACGCGCACGGGCCTCGCCGTCCGTATCGGTGACCGAGTTGCTCCGGTGGTCCTGGCCGAGGGGGCTATAGAGGCGTCCTGAGGTGACGATCTTGCGCACCGGGTGAGCCTGCGTCACGGGTCTGTGACTGCGGCGGCGTGGCGTGGGGGTGATGTTCGGGTGGCAGGGACGTGCCAGCTGGTGTCGGGTGGTCTTGGTGGCGACGTGGCGGCAAATGATCAAAGGCCGGTTTAGGATCTCTCCTAAACCGGCCTCTCACCTGGGGTTTCTCGGTGGAGCTGAGGGGATTTGAACCCCTGACCCCCTCGATGCGAACGAGGTGCGCTACCGGACTGCGCCACAGCCCCGAGGACTCCGTAAGGTTAGCAAACTTCGGGGGGTGTTCGCGCACGGGTCATTCGCCGACGGCGCGGCGGTCGGGGGCGTACTGGTCGAAGACCTCCTCGGGGGTGGGGAGTTCGATGACCTCGGCGGTTTCGGTGGCGAGGAGGGCTTCGCGGGCGCGGGACCTGGCGCGGGCGCGGGCCTGGGCGGCGGACTGGCGGCGGGCGGTGTCCATGCCGACGGCGACGCGGAGCAGCGCCAGGTGGCCGGCCATGAGGGCGGCCGGGGGCACGGTGATCCACCACGGGGCCAGGCCGGTGGCGGTGGCGGCCGTGGTGGTGAGGAGCAGGGCGGTCAGGCCCGTGGTGCGGCGGCGGCGCCGGGCGATGACGGCGGCGCGGCTCGACCGGCGGCGGGGCCGGGGGGCCGGGACGTCCTCGGGCTCCTCCTCGTCGTCCTCGACGAGGGGTTCGTCGGGGCGCTTGTGGAGGAGGCGGGTGAATCCGGTCGTCTCGGTGTCGCGGCGCAGCCACATCGGCACGAGGACCATGGCCCAGACGGCGACGATGGCGAGATAAAGAACTGCGCTGCTCATCGGGACCACCGTCCCAGGGCACGCTCAAGAGGCGGGCCGACTTTCGGCGCGCGAACGTGCATTGGGAGCAGGGTCACGCCCCGCACGGTACGAGGGGGTGTCAGAGGTTGACGAGCATAAGGGGCGGTGTGTCGCGAGATCGATCTCGCCGTTACTCTCCGTTTACCGCGGCTTCTCGATCGCAGGATTTTTACGGCGGGAAAGCCACGGCGGACTCAAGTGCGCCGGGGAAATGCCTGTTTGCGCTCGGCCAGCCAGCGTGCGCGCAGGCCACCGGGCACGTCCTCCACGGTCAGGGCGTAGCAGATGTGGTCGCGCCAGGCTCCGTCGATGTGCAGATGGCGGCGGCGAATTCCCTCTTCCCGGAATCCGAGCTTTTCCACGACGCGGCGGCTCGCCGTGTTCTCCGGGCGGATATTCGCCTCCAGGCGGTGGAGGCCGACGGTGAAGAAACAGTGGTCGACGGCGAGGGCGACGGCGGTGGGAATGACACCGCGGCCCGCCACCTGCTTGTCGACCCAGTAGCCGATCTGGGCGGATCTGGCCGAACCCCAGACGATCGCGCCGATGGTCAGCTGGCCGGCGAACGCGTCCTGGTAGGTGACGACCCAGGGCAGCGCGAGACCCTGGCGGGCCTCGCGGCGCATGGTGTGGACCATGCTGACGTAGGGGCCGAGGCCGCTGCGGAACAGCGGCGTCTCGGGGTTCGTGGGCTCCCACGGGCGGAGCCAGTCGGCGTTGCGTACCCGCAGCTCACGCCAGGCGGCGGCGTCGCGGTGCCGTAGCGGGCGCAGCCCGACGGGACCCTCGGTCAGGGTGGCAGGCCATCCCCGCAAACGTTCCACGGTTCCATGATTCCCTGGTCGGACGTCCGAACGCCATCAATTGTCCCCGAGAAAACGGTCACGCGGGACGTTCTCGTACGCGGTCGCTTTTCAGCGCGGGTGGTCGCCGCCCTTGATCTGGTCGATGGCGTGGGCGAGGACGCGGCCGAGAACGGCCATGCCGTCGCGGACCCCGCCCGTCGAGCCCGGGAGGTTGACGATGAGGGTGCCGCCCGCGACGCCGGCGAGGCCGCGGGAGAGGATCGCGGCGGGCACCTTCTCGCGGCCCTCCAGCCGGATCGCCTCCGCGATGCCCGGGATTTCCCATTCGATGACGCGGCGGGTCATTTCGGGGGTCTGGTCGGTGGGGGTGAGGCCCGTCCCGCCGGAGGTGACGACGACGTCGTAGCCGGTGGCGACGGCGTCGCGCAGGACGTCGGCGACCGGTTCGCCGTCGGGGACGACCACCGGGCCGTCCACCTGGCAGCCGAGGTCCGCCAGCATCTCGACGAGGACGGGGCCGGACCTGTCGGCGTACACGCCCGCGGCGGCCCGGTTCGAGACGGTGACCGCCATCGCCCTGATCATCGGCGCCACCCGCCCTTCTTGCCGCCGGTCTTCTCCTCGACCCGCACGTCGGTGATCACGGCAGCGGGGTCGACCGCCTTGATCATGTCTACCAGCGCCAGCGCCGCGACGGTGACGGAGGTGAGCGCCTCCATCTCCACCCCGGTGCGGTCGGCGGTGCGGGTGACCGCGGTGATCGCGACGCCCTCGTCCCGGATCTCCAGGTCGACCGTGACGCCGTGCAGGGCGATCGGGTGGCACAGCGGGACGAGGTCGGGGACGCGCTTGGCGCCCATGATCCCCGCGATGCGGGCGACGGAGATCGCGTCGCCCTTGGGGACGTCGCCGGCGCGCAGGAGGGCGACGCATTCGGGCGACAGCCGGACGAATCCCGTGGCCGTCGCGGTGCGGGCTGAGACGTCCTTGGCCGACACGTCGACCATGCGGGCCGCGCCCGCCTCGTCCAGGTGGGTGAACTCGGGGCCCTTGGCGCTCAAGGCAACCTCATGACGTCGACGTGGGAACCGGCGGGGAGGGTCTCGATGTCCTCCGGTACCTGGATGAGCGAATTCGCGGTGGCGAGCGACCCCAACTGGTGTGAGCCCTGCACCTCGGCCGCGGTGACGGTGTACGTACCGCGGTCGAACGAGAGTTTGCCGCGCAGGAAGTGACGCAGTCCGGCGGGGGACGTGATCTCTTCCGCAAGGACGGCGCTCACCATGGGCAGTGGGTCAGGTACCAGTCCCTGCATGGCGCGCAGGGCGGGACGCACGAAAACCTGGAACGACACGTACGCGCTGACGGGGTTGCCAGGGAGGGTGAAGACGGGCGTGCCTTCGAGGAGGCCGAACCCCTGGGGCTTGCCCGGACGCATGCGCACCTTGTGGAAGTTCACCGTCCCGGTACCGGCCAAGACCTCCTTGACCACGTCCTTGGTGCCCATGGAAACACCACCCGTGGTGACGATGGCGTCGGCGCGGGCGAGTTGGTCTTCGAGCATCTCCAGCACCTTGCCGGGCTCGTCCACGACGGTGGCCTGCCGGAAGCCCACTCCGCCTGCCTCGACCACAGCGGCGGTGAGCATGTAGCCGTTGGACTCCCAGATCTGGCCGTGCCCGAGCGGGGAACCCGGCTCGCGCAGCTCGTCCCCGGTGGCGACGACGACCACGCGGGGCCTCGGACGCACCGTCACCCGGGCCCGGCCCACGGCGGCGATCATGCCGATCTGCGGGGCGCCGAGCCGCGTGCCCGCGGCCACGACGACCTGCCCGGCGCGGACGTCCTCGCCCGCCCGGCGGATGTAGTTGCCCGCCGGCGCGGAGCGGGAGACCCGGACGGTGGCGTTGCCGCCGTCCGTCCACTCGACGGGGATCACCGCGTCGGCGCCGGCCGGCAGCGGCGCGCCCGTCATGATCCGGGCGGTCAGGCCCGGCCGGATCGCCGACACGCCGGTGTCGCCGGCGACGATGTCCCCGACGACGGGCAGCGTGACCGGGGCGGTCTCGCTCGCCGCGGCGATGTCGGCCGCGACGACGGCGTACCCGTCCATCGCGGAGTTGTCGAACGGCGGCAGCGGAACCTGCGCGGACACCGGCTCCGCGAGCACCGTCCCCTGCGCCTCCAGCAGCGCCATGTCGAGCGGCGGCAGCACCGCGACACTGCCGAGGATCTCCGTCAGATGCTCATCGACCGATCTCATGCCCACGGTCCCAGCATGGCGTGCCGTCACGCGTCCCCGGAGCCGGCCGCGTCGTGCTCGCGCACGAACTCGCGCAGCCACGGGAGGAAGTCGGGCCCCAGGTCGGGGCGTTCCACGGCGAACTGCACGACGGTCCGCAGGTATTCGAGCTTGTTGCCCGTGTCGTAGCGGCGTCCCCGGAACTTGACGCCGTAGACGCCACCGCCCTGGCCGGCGGGCGTGTCGGCGAGCGTGCGCAGCGCGTCGGTCAGCTGGATCTCGCCGCCGCGCCCCGGCGGGGTCTTCTCCAGGACGTCGAACACCGCGGGGTCGCAGACGTAGCGGCCGATGATGATCCAGTTGCTGGGCGCCTCCTCGGCCGAGGGCTTCTCGACGAGGTCGGAGATCCGGACGACGTCGTCCTCGTCCGTCGCCTCGATGGCCGCGCACCCGTACGCCGAGACCTGGTCGGGCTCGACCTCCATCAGCGCGACCACGCTGCCGCCGTGCCGCTGCCGCACCTCGATCATGCGCCGCAGCAGCTTGTCGCGGGCGTCGATCATGTCGTCGCCGAGCAGCACGGCGAACGGCTCGTCGCCGACGTGCTGGCGGGCGCAGTGCACCGCGTGCCCGAGCCCGCGCGGCTCGCCCTGGCGCACATAGTGCATGATGGCCAGGTCGCTGGACTCGTGCACGGCCTCCAGGCGCTCGTCGTCGCCCTTGGCCCGCAGCGCCTCCTCCAGTTCGTACGCCCGGTCGAAGTGGTCCTCTATGGACCGCTTGCTGCGGCCGGTGACCATCAGGACGTCGCTGAGGCCGGCGTCGACCGCCTCTTCGACGACGTACTGGATCGCCGGCTTGTCGACGACGGGCAGCATTTCCTTGGGAGTCGCCTTGGTGGCGGGCAAGAATCGGGTACCGAGCCCGGCCGCCGGGACGACCGCCTTGAGCACAGGTGCATTGTCGGCCATGTACAGACCCTAGCCACCCACGAGGACGGCAGCGTGCAGGACATCGTTTCCAAGAGCGACCTACGAGCCGAACTGCTGCGCAGGCGTGCGGCGATGACGCCGGACGCCCGCGCGTCGGCCGGGAGATCGATACGCGACGCGCTGCTGTCGGTCCCCGAGGTCGAGATGGCGGGGACTGTCGCGGCATACGTCTCGACCGGCACCGAACCGGACACGCGCGGCCTGCTGTTCGCGCTGTGGAAGCGCGGCGCGTACGTGATCCTCCCCCGCCTGCTCCCGGACGGCGATCTCGACTGGGCGTCCTACGAGGGCCCCGACTCGCTCGTCCCGGGGCCGCGCGGGAACCTGGAGCCGTCCGAGCCGCCCCGCGGCCCCGGCGCCGTGGCCAGCGCGGACGTCGTGATCGTCCCCGCGCTCGCCGCCGACCGGACCGGCATGCGGCTCGGGCGCGGCGGCGGCTCCTACGACCGGGCGCTCGCCCGCGTCGGCCCGGCGATCCTGACCGTGGCGCCGCTGTACGACCCGGAGGTCCTGCAGACGGTCCCGGCCGAACCGCACGACCGGCGAATCCGCGCCGCCGCGACCCCGGCCGAGGGCCTGCTGCGCTTCGGCTGACGGAACGCCCCTGGCGGCTCAATAGAGTTGGGGGCAAGATCGCCCGGAGGCGGGCATGGTGGGCGAAACGGGAGGTTCGAGATGACGGCGCCGTGGCGGATCCTGTCGCTGCCCCCGATCGCGGACGAGATCGTCCGGCGGCTGTTCGAGCCGCTCGGGGACGCCGCCGAGGTGACGTTCCCGCAGACCAGGGACCGCGCCGGGCTCATCGCCGCGCTCCCGGACGCCGACATCGTGATCGGCGACTTCAGCGCCCGGCTGGCCCTGGACGCCGAGGCGGTGCGGGCCGCGCGGCGCCTGGCGTTCGTCCAGATGCCGGCCGTCGGGACCGACAGCCTCGACGTCGCCGCGCTGACGGCGGCGGGCGTGCCGGTCGCGAACGCGGCGGGCTTCAACGCCCGCGGGGTCGCCGAGTGGGCGGTGGGCGCGGCGTTCGCGCTGTGCCGCCACCTCGCCTGGGCGGACCGGGGCGTCCGCGCGGGCGGCTGGCCGCAGATGGAGGTGGTCGCCCGGCGGCCCCGGGAGCTCCACACGCAGCGCGTCGGGATCGTCGGGTTCGGCGCGATCGGCGCGGAGGCGGCGAGGCTGTTCACCGCGCTCGGCTGCGCCGTCTCCTACTGGACGAGGCGTCCGCGTCCCGAGGCCGTGGCCAGGTACAGGGAGCTGGACGATCTGCTCGCACAGTCCGACATCCTTGTGCTCGCCCTACCGCTGACAGACGAAACGCGCGGTCTGATCGGTCCCGAACGTCTCGCCCTCATGCCGGAGGGCGCGCTGCTGGTGAACGTGGCGCGCGGGGGCATCGTGCCCGACGACGCCATCCTCGCCGCTCTGGAGTCGGGACGGCTGGCTGGGGCGGCCCTCGACGTGTTCGACGAGGAACCCCTACCGGAGGGGCACCCGTTGCGTAGCCACGAGGAGGTCCTGCTGTCTCCGCACTCTGCGGGGTCGTCCGTCCAGTCACAGCTGAACCTGGTGTCGGTCGTGCGCGACAACGTCACCGCGGCCGTTCGGGGACACGAGGTACAAAACGTGATCAACGGGCTGGAGCCGCAGGTCACACGGCGGTAGCGGGCGTTCGGTCCGGGCCGTCCCTCAACCGCAAATGTGCGTTCGTCGCGTGAATGAATAGGATTGCTAAACGATCCGCTGTGAAGGCCCCGCGAAGGGTGGGATGTGCATCTCGACATTTGGCTACTCCTCGGGTCCACCCTCGTACTCAGCGCAATCCTCGCGGTCCGGTTGTCACACCGGGTCGGGCTGCCGTCCCTCCTGGTCTACATGGGGCTCGGCCTCCTCATCGGGGAGTCCGGGCCGCTGCACATCACCTTCGATGACGTCGAGCTCGCCCATCTGCTCGGCTTCGCCGCCCTCGTCCTGATCCTGGCGGAGGGCGGTGTCACGACCGACTGGCGGCGTGTCCGGTCCGCGGTGCCCGCCGCGATCGTGGTCTCCACCATCGGCACCCTGATCAGCATCGTCATCGTGGCGGTCGCCGCCATGTGGCTGATCGGCATGGACTGGCGGCCGGCGTTCCTGCTCGGCGCGGTGCTCGCCCCGACCGACGCGGCCGCCGTGTTCTCGGTGCTGCGGCGGCTGCCGCTGCCGTCCCGGCTGTGCGGGCTGCTGGAGGCCGAGTCCGGCTTCAACGACGCCCCCGTCGTGATCGTCGTGATCGCGCTCAGCACCCACGCCACCGCGCCGAACCTCGCCGAGCTCCTCGGCCTGATGGTCTACGAGCTCGCCGCGGGCGCCGTCATCGGCGTCGCCATCGCCTGGCTCGGGGCACAGGGGCTGCGCAGGATGGCGCTGCCCGCCTCCGGCCTCTACCCCATCGCCGTCATGTCCCTGGCCGTCGCCTCCTACGGCGTCGCGTCGCTGCTGCACGGCAGCGGGTTCCTCGCCGTGTACGTCAGCGCGCTCGTCCTCGGCAACTCCCGGCTACCGCACGGTCCCGCCACCCGCGGGTTCGCGGAGGGCATCGCCTGGCTGGCACAGATCGGGGTGTTCGTGATGCTGGGCCTGCTGGCGTCCCCAAGCGAACTTCCCGGGCAGATGGTGCCCGCGCTGCTGATCGGCTTCGTGCTGCTGCTGGTCGCCCGGCCGGTTTCGATCGCGCTCTCCACGGTGGGGTTCGGGATGTCGTGGGGAGAGAAGATCTTCGCGTCGTGGGCGGGGCTGCGCGGCGCCGTCCCGATCATCTTCGCCACCATTCCGATGGCGCAGGGGGTCGAGCAGTCCGGCCGGATCTTCTCGATCGTCTTCACGATCGTGGTCGTCTTCACGCTGCTCCAGGGGCCGACGCTGCCGCTCGCGGCGCGCCTGTGCCGGCTGGAGGGCGACGACCAGACGCGGGAACTGGACGTCGAGGCGGCGCCCCTGGAGGAACTGCACGCCGACCTCCTGGAGGTGCGGATTCCGCCGGATTCCATGCTGAGCGGTGTGGAGATCTTCGAGTTGCGGCTGCCGGCGGGCGCGTCCGTCACGCTGATCGTGCGCAACGGGTCCAGCTTCGTCCCGGAGAGCACCACGCCTCTGCAGGCGGGTGACACCCTCCTGGTCGTGGCCACCGACGCCGTACGGGAAGCCGCCGAACGCCGCCTGCGCGCGGTGAGCCGCAAGGGGCGGCTGGCCGGGTGGTTCGGGGAGACGGGCTTGTGACCGGGGCTGGCCCGGGGATCGCCTCCGGCGGCTTGCCGAACGGAGACCGGTCTGGGAACAGGCCGGGGGCGAAACATGTTGCAGCCACGGGTACCATTAGCAGTCGTTCATAGTGAGTGCCAGTCCGGGGCTCAGCCGGGCTGAGTCAGCGAGGAGGAACCGTGCCGACGTATCAGTACGTTTGCACCGAGTGCGGCGAGCCTCTGGAGATAGTGCAGAAGTTCAGCGACGACGCGCTGACCGAGTGCCCGGCGTGCAGCGGCAGGCTCCGCAAGGTCTTCTCCGCCGCCGGGATCATCTTCAAGGGATCGGGCTTCTACCGCACCGACAGCCGCGGCTCCGGCAAGAGCTCGACGGTGGGCGCCTCGTCCAACGGATCCTCGTCCAACGAGTCCTCCTCGAACGGGGACGGCTCCAGTTCGTCCAAGGCGGACACGTCTTCGTCGTCCTCCGGGAGCGACTCCTCGTCGTCCTCCAGCACGTCCTCCTCTTCCTCCGAGAAGGTCGCCTGATTCTCTAGGGCTCATACCGGGGGATCCGCTGCCCGTCCTACACGCAGGCCGTACGGGTCCCCCGGCTTTCGTCATGCCCGGACACCGGCCGCGTGGTCAGTCCGCCCGCCGAGGGGCCGCCCTCCCCGTTCAGTAGGAGGGCGCCCTCCGCCGCTGGTGTCTGCCGGGCCATGCCCGGCCTCCGTCTCAAGACGTAGCCGCGGCGTGGAGTTACCCCGCTGGCGGTAGCCGCGATCAAGCCTCACGCCGGAGGCGCGGACGGGTCTTCCATAAGACGATTGAGTGGCTGGGAGAGGCCCCGGGCAGGGCCCCTCCCCGCGCGTTCAGCTCTGCGGCGTGAATCTCCTGTGTCGAGAACGAGAGCGGGGGATTCGCCGGAAATCTCGCGATAGTACTTGACATTCGTCTCGGTAGGCGAGAAATTTCCGGAGACGCGATATATCTCGATAGCAGGAGAGGAACCATGAGCGGACAGAGCCCGGCTCCCCCCAGGACGTGGGCCCATCGCCTGGCCGGACTGATCGCCGGCCGGCGCACCAAGTGGGCCGTGCTGGCCCTGTGGGTCGTCCTCCTGGCCGCCCTCGGACCGCTGGCGGGCAGGCTCGGCGACGTGGAGAACAACGAGGCCGCGGCCTGGCTCCCCGACGGAGCGGAATCCACCCAGGTCGTCGAACTGGACGAGCAGTTCCGCACGGACGAGACGATGCTCGCGGTCGTCGTCTACGAGCGCGCCGGGGGCATCACCGCCGACGACCGCGCGAAGGCCGCCGCCGACGTGTCCGCGCTGCAGAACCTGCCGGGCGCGCAGAAGGCGCAAGGACCGATCCCCTCGAAGGACGGCAAAGCGCTGCAGACGCTCGTACCCCTCGCAGACGAAGACGTGGTCGGCGCCGTCGACGAGGCACGCGAGATCGCCAAGCGCGGACCTCCCGGCCTCTCCGCATACGTCACCGGGCCCGCCGGGGGCGGCGCCGACCAGATCGAGGTCTTCGAGTCCATCGACGGGTTCCTGCTCATGGCCGCGGGTTCCGTCGTCATCGTCCTTCTGCTCATCATCTACCGCAGCCCCATGCTGTGGTTCGTTCCCGTACTGAGCGCTCTCTTCGCTCTTGGGCTGGCCCAAGCACTGGTGTATCTGCTCGCCAAGTACGGCGACCTCACCGTCAACGGTCAGAGCGCCGGGATCCTGACCGTCCTCGTCTTCGGGGTCGCCACCGACTACGCCTTGCTGCTCGTCGCCCGCTACCGGGAGGAACTACACCGGCACGAGGACCGGCATGAGGCGATGGCCTTCGCGCTGCACCGCGCCGCACCGGCGATCCTCGCGTCCGCCGCCACCGTCGCCGCCGGCCTGCTGTGCCTGCTGCTCGCCGAGATGAACTCCACGGCCGGCATGGGCCCCGTGGCCGCGGCGGGCATCCTCACCGCCCTCGCCGCGATGACCACGCTGCTGCCGGCCCTCCTCGTCATCTGCGGCCGCTGGCTGTTCTGGCCGCTGATCCCCCGCTACGACGCCAAGTACCTGCGGCCGGAGGCGTACGAGGCGGAACACGGCATCTGGAGCCGGATCGCCGCTCTCGTCAGCAGGCGTCCGCGCGTCCTCTGGGCCGCCACCATGCTCGGGTTGATCGTCCTCAGCCTCGGCCTGGGCTCGCTCAAGACCGAAGGGACCTCGGACGCGGGGATGTTCACCGGACGTCCCGACTCGGTGCAGGGCTCGGAGGCCGTCGCCCGGCACTTCCCCGCCGGGTCGGGCTCCCCGGCCGTCGTCATCGGCTCGGCATCGGCGTCCGACAGGCTCGCCGAGACCGTCCGCGGCACACCGGGCGTCGCCGAGATCGGACCGCCCGCCACGGTGAACGGCCTGGTCAGGTACGAGGCGACGCTGAAGGACCCGGCCGACGGCGCGGCCGCCCGCGGCACCGTCGAGCGGCTGCGCACCGCCGTGGACGGCGTCCCGTCCGCGGACGCCAAGGTCGGCGGGACAACCGCGACGATGCTCGACATCCAGCGGGCCTCCGACCGCGACAACCTGGTGATCATCCCGATCGTGCTGGCCGTGGTGTTCCTCATCCTCGTCGCGCTGCTGCGCGCCGTCGTCGCCCCGCTGCTGATGATGGGGACCGTGGTGCTGTCGTTCCTGGCCTCGCTCGGCGCCTGCGCGGTGATCTTCGAGTACGGCTTCGGCTTCGAGGGCGCCGACCCCGGATTCCCGCTGCTGGCCTTCATCTTCCTGGTCGCGCTGGGCGTCGACTACAACATCTTCCTGATGCACCGCGTCCGCGAGGAATCGCAGACCCTCGGCACCCGCCGCGGCATCCAGCGCGGGCTCACCGTCACCGGCGGGGTGATCACCTCGGCGGGCCTGGTCCTGGCGGCGACGTTCGCGTCCATGGTCACGCTGCCGCTGGTGTTCATGGTCGAGATGGGCTTCGCGGTGGCGTTCGGCGTGCTGCTCGACACGTTCATCGTCCGATCCCTGCTGCTCCCCGCCCTGGCGCACGACCTCGGCCGCCGGATCTGGGCCCCGAGTCGCCTGGCCAAGCAGGAACCCGTCCCCGCCCCGCCCAAGGTCCTGGACCCTGTCGGCTGACACCACGAACCCCCGGCTCCGGCCGGGACGGGGAAGCGAAGGGGCCCGGTCCCGGCCGGGCCCCTTCTTCGCGCCCCGGGAAGTTATCCACAATCTGCGGACGGCCTCCCGGGTGCCGGGACGGGCTGGCTAGTGTCGGCGCCATGTCCTCTCAGTCCTCTCAGCCTTCCGCCGCAGAGCCCGCCGCAGAGCCCGCCGCAGGGCCCGCCGCCGAGATCGGCGTCATCGGCGGCTCCGGTTTCTACTCGTTCCTGCACGACGTCGAAGAGGTGCGGGTCGACACCCCGTACGGGCCGCCGAGCGACCCCATCGCGGTCGGCGAGCTGGCCGGCCGCCGCGTGGCGTTCGTCCCCCGGCACGGCCACGACCACCGGTTCCCGCCGCACAAGATCCCCTACCGGGCCAATCTGTGGGCGCTGCGCTCGCTCGGCGTCCGGCAGGTGCTGGCGCCGAGCGCGGTCGGCTCCCTGACCCCCCGCTACGGCCCCGGGACACTCGCCCTCCCGGACCAGATCGTGGACCGGACGTCCGGACGCGACCAGACCTACTACGAGCGCGGCGCCGCCGTGCACGTGTCGTTCGCCGACCCGTACTGCCCGGCGGGCCGCCGCACCGCCGCGGAGACCGCGAAGACGGCCGACTGGGACCTCGCCGACCGCGGCACCCTCGTCGTCATCGAGGGACCGCGCTTCTCGACCCGGGCGGAGTCCCAGTGGTTCGCCGCCCAGGGCTGGACGCTGATCGGCATGACCGGCCACCCCGAGGCCGTCCTCGCCCGCGAGCTCGCGCTCTGCTACACCTCCCTGTGCCTCGTCACCGACCTCGACGCCGGTATCGAGGAGGGCGAGGGCGTCACCATGGACGAGGTGCTCCGCGTCTTCGGCGAGAACATCGGCCGGCTCCGCACCCTCGTGGGCGACGTCGTCAAGGCGCTGCCCGCCGAACGCACCTGCCCCTGCCCGAACGCCCTGGACGGTATGAAGCTCCCCCTGGAACTGCCGTGAACGCCCGCTTAGCCCGGTTGCGGCGGCCCCTGGCGGCACTGTTCGCCGCGGCCGCCGCCGGCCTGGCCCTGCTCGCTCTCCGGCCGGGGCCGCCACCGTCCGTCCGCGTCCTCACCGCCGCCCGCGACCTGCCCGCCGGGACGACGCTCACCGCGTCCGACCTGCGCCGCGTGGACCTGCCGACCGCCGCCGTCCCGTCCGGCGTCCTCCGCTCCGGCACCGGCCGCGTCCTCGCCACCCCCGTCCGCGAAGGCGAACCCCTGACCGACACCCGCGTGGTCGGGGACGGCTTGCTGCGCGGCTACGGCACCGGCACGGTGGCCACCCCGGTCCGCATGGCCGACGCCGATGCCGTCCGCCTCCTCCACCCTGGGGACCGCATCGACGTCCTGACCACCCCCGAACCGCCAGCCCTCCCCGAGGCCGCGCCGGCC
>NZ_SMLC01000435.1 GCF_004349245.1 Actinomadura sp. 6K520
GTCGCCTGCGTGGATGGCGAGTTCGAGGTAGGCGGTGCCGGGGAGGACGGGTGTGTTGTTGATGGCGTGGTCGGCGAGCCAGGGGTGGGTGTCCAGGGACAGGCGTCCGGTGAACACGGTGGTCTGCTCGTCGGCGAGCGTGACGCACGCACCGAGCAGGGGGTGGCCGCCCGTCTCCAAACCGGCCGAGGTGACGTCGCCCGCGCCGACCTGTGCCTTCACCCAGTAGCGCTGCCGCTGGAAGGCATAGGTGGGCAGGACCGCAGGTGTTGCGGGACGTGGGATGCCCAATTCGTCGAGTACCCGTGGCCAGTCGATTTCTGTGCCGTGGGCGTGCAGGTGCCCGAGCGCTGAAAGAAATGTGGGCAGCTCCTGGTGCCCGTCGCGCAAAGTCGGCGTGACGAGAACGTCCTCGGGAGGAACACCGAGATCGGCGAGCGTGCCGTGGACGAGTGGGGTGAGTGTGGGGTGTGGGGTGATTTCGAGGTAGGTGGTGGTGTTGTTTTGGTGGAGGGTTTGGATGCTTTGGGTGAAGTGGACGGGTTGGCGGATGTGTTGGGTCCAGTAGTGGGGG
>NZ_SMLC01000436.1 GCF_004349245.1 Actinomadura sp. 6K520
CTCTTCCTGCGGCAGGCCCGCGAGCGGCGCGCCCTGGCCCTGGTCGACCTGCCCGAGGTGCCGCTGTTCTTCGGCCGCCTCACCTTCGAGCCGGGAGCGATCCGCGCGGCCGACCCGCACCACCCGGCCGGCGCGACGTCCGGCGACCGTCTCTACATCGGCCGACGGCACGTGCACGACGGCGCCGGCCGCCCCATGGTCATCGACTGGCGGGCGCCGGTGTCGGCGGCGTTCTACCGCGCCACCCGCGACGACCGCCACGGGGTGCTGGCACGGCGCCGCTACGGCTTCTCCGCTGCCGCGGAACTCACCGGGTACGAGGACGAGCCGCTCACCGGCCCCGGCGACGGCCGCACCGGCGACTACCTGGCCGCCGAGATCGAGCGTCCCCGGTCCGGGCCGATGCGCGACATCGTCGCCACCATCCAGCCCGAACAGGACGAACTGGTGCGCGCCCCGCTGGACACCACGCTGTGCGTGCAGGGCGCGCCCGGAACCGGCAAGACCGCCGTGGGCCTGCACCGCATCGCCTACCTGCTGTACAGCGAACGCGAGCGGCTCAGCCGCGGCG
>NZ_SMLC01000045.1 GCF_004349245.1 Actinomadura sp. 6K520
CCGCACGCCCCTCCCATCCAGTCAGCCCCCCCGTATCGGGCCTCCACATCCGGAAGGTCCTCCCGAGCGAACAGCCCACCCGAGCGGACGGACCTGCCATGCGGACGGCCCACCCGCTCGGGCGACCTCCCGGGCTGTGACGGTTTCCTTCCCGGCGATGGTGGCCCTCGGCTGGATGACGTGGTCCTTCGGTATGTGGAGGATGGCTTTGGTTCGCTGCTGCGTTGTCTCGACCCTCGCCGGTTGTCCGGAGGCCCGTCAGCACCGCTTCCGCCGAGCGGAAGAACCTGTGTCCGCGGCCTTGTCCACCCGGAAGGATCTCGAGCATGTGTTGTCGTCCAGGGATGGGTGGCCCATGACCGTCGAGGTGTTCACCGCGTACGGTGCCGTGCGCGGAGCGCGCGAGGACGGCCTCGCCGTCTTCCGCGGTATCCCTTTCGCCCGTCCACCCGTGGGCTCGCTGCGCTTCGCCGCGCCCGAACCTCCCGAACGATGGGAAGGATCACGTCCCGCCGCCGCGTTCGGCCCCGCGCCGCCGCAGTCGTCCGCACTCGCGCCCGGTATGCCGCAGACGACCGGTGACGACTGGCTGACCTGCAACGTCTGGACGCCCGACCCGGGCGCCGGGGGCCTCCCGGTGATGGTGTGGATCTACGGCGGCGCCTACATCATCGGGCACTCCTCCGACCCTGGCTACGACGGCGCGGTGCTGTCGCGCGGGGGCGGCGTCGTCGTGGTGACGTTCAACTACCGCGTGGCCATGGAGGGGTTCGGGCAGATCGAGGGCGCGCCCGCCAACCGCGGCCTCCTGGATCAGGTCGCCGCGCTCACCTGGGTCCACGACAACATCGCGGCCTTCGGCGGTGACCCGGACAACGTCACGGTCTTCGGCGAGTCCGCCGGCGCGGGCTCCATCGCGGCTCTGCTCGCCATGCCGCGTGCCTCCGGTCTGTTCCACCGTGCGATCGCGCAAAGCGTTCCGGGCACGTTCTTCTCCCCCGCTCTGGCGGACGACGTCAGCGCCGTGATCGCCGCCAAGGCCGGTGTCCGTCCGGTTCGTCAGGCTCTCGCTGAGATTCCTCCCGCCCGCTTGATGGAGTCCGTGGACGCCGTCGCCGCCACCATGGCGCGGTATCCGCAATGGGGACCGGTGGCGATGACCCCGACCCCGTTCTCCCCGGTCGTGGACGGCGATGTGCTGCCGCGAACCCCCTGGGCGGCGCTGGCCGCAGGGTCCGCCCGCGACATCCCGCTGATCACCGGGCACAACCGTGACGAGTACCGCCTCTTCATCGCGATGGGCGGGCTCCTCGGCAAGATCACGGATGAGCAGGCCACGACCGCCTTGTGCACCTTCGCTCCCGACCCGACGGCCTACCGCGACGCCTACCCCGATGCCCGCGCGGAGACCTTGTACGAGCTCGTCCACTCCGACTGGCTCTTCCGGATGCCGACACTGCACCTCGCGGAGGCGCAGGCCGGCGCGGGGGGCCGCGTGCATCTGTACGAGCTGGCCTGGTCCGCGAACGGTCTCGGCGCTTGTCACGCCTTGGACATCCCCCTGGTTTGGGGCAATCTCGCAGGCGGCCTGGCCGACCTCCTCATCAGCGACCGAACCGCCGCCGAGCAGCTGTCGGCGAGGATCCGTCCCGCCTGGACGGGTTTTGCGACATCCGACGACCCGGGCTGGCCCGCCTACGAACCGTCGCAGCGACTCACTCACATTTTCGACACATCGCCCACGATCGCCCCTTATCCGGAGGAGGCGTCACGCAGGCTGTGGGCGGACCACACCTTCACCGCCCTTTCGCTCACCCGCTGACCGGCCCCCGGGGGATGGAGGCGGCCCAAGCTTCCCAGGGCCGCGCCCATCCCCCGGACCGGCCCGGCCCGAGGCGGGCGGGTGCCCGCCGTGCGCCGTGGGCGTGAGGCCGGGGGCCGTCGGCGTGATGCCGGGCCGTAGGTGCGGCGCGGCCAGCCAACGGGCGGGCGAGTCCGCACGGTTCCCGGCGCGGCGGTGCGGTACCTCCATCGCCGCCCGCAGTCACCGGTCGGCGGAACCCGTGTGGCGCTGAAGGCACGGGCACGGAACTCGGCGTCCTCGGCCCAGCTTCGCGCCTACGATTGATCAGCACCCGCCGGCCGGCCACCGCAGGGGTGCGACGTGGCCCACCTGGAGGGCGGCGATCACGATCACGGGGAAGGCACGGTATGAGCGACAGGGACGCGCAGGCTCGGATACGGGAAATCTGCCTCTCACTTCCGGAGACGACGGAGAAGCCATTCGGCGGGCACACGGCACCCTCCTTCAGGGTTCGCGACAAGCTGTTCGTAATGACCAGTGAGGACGGACTCTCGATGACTTTCAAGGCCGGCCCAGGAGTACAGGAGGCTCTGGTGGCGGAGGCCCCCGAGCGTTTTTTCGTCCCGAAGTACGTGGGAAGCAAGGGATGGGTGGGTGCTCGCCTCGACGTCGACCATGACTGGGACGAGATGGCCGAACTCGTCCAGGACAGCTATCGCCTCATCGCACCGAAACGCCTGGTGAAGCTGCTTGAGGACCGGTAGGCGCCGTCAGTGTTGACGGGCGAGTCGGGCCAGGCGGAGGGCCAGGCGCTCCATGGTCGCGTCGTCGGGCGTCCAGCCTCGGTGGAGCATTGCGGTGAGCAGAGCCTCCAGATAGGGCGCCGGACGGCGTAAGAAGTGCTTGGTAAAGGGAATGATTTCCCACCCCATCTCCCGGGCCAGCCATGCTCGCCGACGCTCGTCGTGCGCGCGGGCCGTCCGACCGCTGTGATATCGCTCGCCGTCGTACTCGACACCGACCCGGAATTCTGGATATCCGAGGTCGACGTATAGCCATTTTCGATGCGGCCCCATGACCGGAACCTGGGCTTCAGGGCGCGGAAACCCGGACTTCACGACGGCGACCCGGGTCCAGCTCTCACCGGGAGAGGCCGCGCCGCGATCGCTGAGGTGGATGACCTCTCGCAGGCGCTTGTTTCCGCGATAGCCCGGGAGAGCACGAGCCATCTTGGTGAGCTCCTCAGAGGCCACCCCCCGTCCGAGGAACTGGTCCAGTGCCGCGACCGCTTCGTAGCGAGGCAATCAGCGGGCGCAGTCCAAAGCCGTCCGGGTGAGCGACGTGATGCGGACACCGGCCTCTTCCACCACATGGTCGGCCGGAACCATCACGCTGCGGGCACCGACCAGGGACGCCCCGTTCGAGCCCAGCAACGAGCCCCCCGAGTCGGTGGAAGGGGCCGGTGAGGGAGACGAAGCGAGAGGTGACGACGTCGGCACGGCGGACGGGTATCCGGTTCCGGCCAGCACGGCCCACTCGATGTCCCAGTCGGCCTCGTCCACTCCCGGCGGTAAGACATCGAGTCCCCAGATCCATGCCGCGGTCCGGCGGACCATGACGACGTCCTCCGGCAAGAGGCTGCTGAGCGCGGCGGCTCGTGCGACGAGCGAGGCTCCTATCAAGGGGATGCGGTCCACACCGGTCCCGACGGGGACGATCGAACCGGCGGCCGTGCGTCTCCAGGAAATGCTGAATCCGTCCATGGGCACCGATGATGGCCGGGCGGGCAGCGGCCGGTAAGGCGGTCTCGACAATGTGGATAAGTCTGGATAGCCGCAGGTCAGAGACCGAGACGGCGAAGGAGCCGCAGGCGGCCGCGAAAGCGCGATCCCGGCGGCCGCTTGCCATGCAAGTCGACTTCACTGATCCGGCCAGGCCGGACGCGTGACCGCCCCCTTACCTGCCGGCGGCGACAGCCGCCCAGTCGCCGATGCGCTTGATCAGGTGGGGTGTGGCGGCCACTTCCGCATGGCCGAACGCCGGTTCGATCCATAGTTCGCGCGGGTCGTGCGCGGCGTCGTACAACTGCCGACCGTGTTCGAGGGGGAAGAACGCATCCGCGTCCCCATGGACGATGAGGAGCGGCACCGGAGCGATCCGTCCGACGACCTCGCGGGGAGCTTCCGGCACGGGGTCCCACCCGTTACGGGCGATCCGGGTCCCGCGGGCCAACCTGACCGCCAGTCGGCCGGCGCGTCGTTCGATCGCCCAGTGCACGCGCCGCATCGGCACAGTGTCGCGGTAGTACCAGCGAGCAGGCGCGCTCACCGACACCACTGCATCGATCCCGCCGTGCAAGGCCGCGTGCCTGATACCGATGGCTCCGCCCATGGAGAACCCCGTGACGACGATCCGCTCGTATCCTCTACGGCGCGCCGCGGCGACCACCGCATCGATGTCGAGCACCTCGCGGTCGCCCACGGTGGAGTGGCCGCCGGACCTGCCGTGTCCACGGAAGTCCAGCCCGATGACCCCGCCTCGCCGGTTGAGGACACCGGCGATCCGGCGGAGTGCGGGCTGCCGCCAGGAGCACGTGAAACCGTGCGCCAGGACGAAGCACAGATCGCCGCCGCCCCTCAGATGACCTGCGTCGATCCGTACGCCATCGGCGGTGTACAGCGTGAGAGATTCGGGCATCACCACGATCTCCATGATCGGGCATCAGCCTGCGATCATGAGCTTTCCCCCGTTGCCTCGTCCAGCAGCCGGCCTGCGTCCTGACCAGCGGGAACATATTTCATCGGGAGATCATCGGCAACTTCTCGGATTTTTCCGGTGCCCACCCGTCGGAGAAGCGGCCCGCCGAACGATGGAGGGGTATGAACCACCCGGGACGACGCCAGCCAGACCCCGGGGCGACGCTGCTCGATCTCTATGACGCGGCGCTCCCGGAGGTCTACGGCTACCCGCTGTCCCGGTGCGGCCGGCGCGGCCTGGCCGAGGACCTCACGGCCGAGACCTTCCTGGCCGCCGTGAAGGCGGTGCGCAAGCAGCCGCCCCCGAAGCTGTCGGTCGCCTGGCTCATCGGGGTGGCCCGTCCCATCTTCGCGGCGCGGCTGCGGGAACGCCTGCGGCGCGCGCTGCTGCAACCCACGGGAGACACCATGACCACCACCCAGGAGACACCCGCGCAGGTGCGTACGCTCACGCCGTACCTCTGCGTCGACGACGGAGAGCACGCCCTGCGCTGGTACGCGGACGCCTTCGGCGCCGAGGTCCGCGGCGAGCCCATCGTGATGGAGGACGGCCGCGTCGGTCACGCGGAGCTGGCACTCGGCGACTCCATCATGATGCTCGCCGACGAGTGGCCCGAACTCGGGCTGCTCGGCCCCAAGGCGCGCGGCGGCCCGAGCCAGTCGCTCTACCTGCAGGTCCCCGACGTCGACGTGGTCTTCTCCCGCGCAGTAGAACTCGGCGCCACCCCCGACCGGCCCGTGGCGGACCACCCGTACGGCCGCAACGGTGTGGTCACGGACCCGTTCGGACACCGCTGGATGATCACGACCCCGCCCGCGCCCGCCCCGTCCCGCCTGCGCCACGGCGACGTCGGATACACCTCGATCCGGGTCCCCGACGTCGAACGTGCCGCCGCGTTCTACGGCGCCGTCCTGGGATGGCACGCGGTACCTGGGAGCGACCCGTCCGCCCGTCAGGTCGAGGGACTGCCCGAGCAGCACATCGGTATGTTCGGCGGTCAGCAGCACCGCACCGCCTACCTGGCCTTCGCCGTCGAGGACATCCACCAGACGATCCGACGGATCCGCGACGCGGGCGGCCGGGCCGAAGAACCGACCGAAGAGCCCTACGGCCTGTCCGCCATGTGCACGGACGACCAGGGCATGGAGTTCTCGATCTACCAACCGCCCAGCCCCGTCGAGCGCAGGCTCGCGGAAAGGGCCGGGTTCACTCCGCAGCACGGCGAGATCTCCTACCTCACGATCGGCGTCCCCGACATCGCCCGCGCGCATTCCTTCTACAGCACCGTCCTGGGCTGGGAGTTCACCCCGGGTCACACCCCCGGCGGCTGGAGCGTCCAACTCGGCGGCACGGAGATACAGCCGATGACCGGCATGCACGGCGGCACCGAACATCCCGTCGTGGTCCCGGTGTACGCGGTCGACGACATCCAGTCCGCCGTCTCCCGTGTCCGCGAGGCCGGCGGCACCGCGACGGAGCCCGCCCGGCAGTCCTACGGCACCACCGCGCAATGCAGCGACGACCAAGGCACCCACTTCTACCTCGCCCAACGCTGATCGTCACCTTGCGGCCCTCCGGGGAGTAAGTGGAACATCCGGCCGGTGTGAGGCTGAACGGTGAGTGCGCGGGGTACGTAGTCGGATGTGTCTGGAGGGCTGGGTGACCGACGGGCTCGGGCCCGGTCGGTATGGGCGGCGGCGATCGTGCGGATTCCGTGAAGGCGCGCGAGACCCGGCGGGACGGCGCAGAGGGAGCCGGCGGCTCTGCGGTTCCCGCCGAGCGTGACGCCGGTGACTACGCACGTCAGACGATGGTGTCCTCGGCGCAGGCGCATGAACGGGCCGCGCACCTGCTGGAGCGGATGGCCGACGCGCACCCGGAGGAGGCCGAGTCGCATCGGCAGTCGGCGAAGCGCCATCTCAGATGGGCCGAGAATGACCGGAAACTCGCGGAGGAGTATGCGCCCGAGGCGGCGACCCCGACAGTCGGTGACGGGGCTCTAGCGGGGAATGAAAGATGACCGCCGACGGCGCTCACCGCCGGGTGGTTCAGGAGCGGCGGGTGACAGGAGAGGCTTCAGATAGCCGATGCCCTCGTGACGGCCGTCCGCCATGTCGTGTTCGATGCCGTGCAGGACATCGCTCACCGCCCCGGGGAGTCTTGTAAGGCTCCTTACCACCGAGGACCCCGCAGCTCAATCGATCAGGCGAGCTGTGGTGGGAGCGGGCAGTGTGTAAAGATCAGGTATCCCGAGGAGGTCGCTGTGCGAATTGGTGCTCTGTTGGTCGAACGCGGCGAGGCCGATGCGCTCGGCAAGCTGGCGGATGATGTGCGGCGCGCCGCCGACGACGGGTTCACCTCGGCGTGGATCTCGCAGATCTTCGGGCTGGACGCGCAGCTGGCGCTGGCCGTCGCGGGAAGCGGCGTGCCGGACATCGAACTCGGCACCGCGGTGGTGCCGACGTACCCGCGGCACCCGGCGGTGATGGCGCAGCAGGCGAGAACGACGGCGCTCGCGCTGCAGGGGCGATTCACCCTCGGCATCGGGCTGTCGCACAAGATCGTCATCGAGGACATGTACGGGTACGACTTCGACCGGCCGCTGCGTCACATGGACGAGTACCTGTCGGTCCTGTTGCCGCTGCTGGCGGGCGAAAGCGCGTCGTTCAAGGGCGAGACCCTTCAGGGCAACATCGGCCTTTCCGTTCCGAACGAAGGACGGGTGCCGGTGCTTCTCGCGGCGCTCGGTCCCAAGATGCTCAAGCTGGCGGCGGAAAGGACGGACGGCACCGTGCTGTGGATGACCGGCCCCGTCACCGTCCGCGAGCACATCGCGCCGACCATCACCGCGGCGGCCAAGGCGGCGGGACGACCGGACCCACGGGTGGTGTGCGTGCTGCCGGTGTGCGTCACGGACGAGACCGAGCACGCGCGGGAGCAGGCGGGCCAGACCTTCGAGGTGTACGGGATGCTGCCGTCCTACCGAGCGATGATGGACCGCGAAGGCGTGGACGGGCCCGCCGACCTCGCCATCGTCGGCGACGAGGACAAGGTCGCGGCCAAGCTGGACGAACTGGCGAAAGCGGGCGTCACCGATTTCGTCGCGGCCGAATACATCCCCGGCGAGAGCCGCGGCCGGACCAGAGAGTTCCTCAAGTCCTACCTGGCCGGCTGACCTCATAGGCCATCCGCCGACCGCAGCCCCTCGCCGTCCAGCGCCGCGGGGTCGCTGGGGCTTGGGTGGGGGTGATGTCGGAGTTCAAGGGGATTTGCTGCCTGATAGCGTTGCGATGCTGCGCGCCAGGAGCGAAGTCCGGTGTGAATCCGGCGCTGTCCCGCAACTGTGGAGCCCGCTCTGAGTGGGCCGAGCCAGGTCGCCTCCTAGCGCGCCGACGATTGTCGACCTCGTGGAAGGGCGATCCGTCATGTGCGGGCCGCGGCTTCCCTGTTGCCAGGAGGCTCCTGTGAGACCCGTCCGTTCCCTCGGCGCGGTGATGGTGCTCGTCGCCGCGCTCGCCACCGGATGCGGTGGCGGCACCGATTCGTCCGGTGACGCGACGTCCAGCGCCAGGACCGTCACGGTCCAGGCCGCCAACGGGGCGGTGACCGTCCCGGCCAAGCCCGAGCGCATCGTGTCGCTGTCCCCCGCCCATACCGAGACGCTGTTCGCCATCGGCGCCGGGCCGCAGGTGGTGGCGGTGGACGACTACTCCGACCACCCGCCCAACGCGCCCAAGACGAAGCTGTCGGGCTTCAAGCCGAACGCCGAGGCGGTCATCGAGTACAAGCCGGACCTCGTCGTCGTGTCCGACGACCTGAACGGCATCGTCAAGGCACTGGAGAAGGTGCGGATCCCCGTCCTGCTGGAGCCGGCGGCCGGCAACCTGGACGAGGCCTACGACGAGATCCGCGACCTCGGGCTGGCCACCGGGCACTCCGACGAGGCGGACAAGCTCGTCACGGACATGCAGGCGAGCATCAAGGAGACCGTCGACGCCTCGTCGAAGGCCAAGGGCCTCACGTACTACCACGAGCTCGACAACCAGCTGCACTCGGTGACGTCCAAGACGTTCGTCGGCCAGGTCTACGGGCTGTTCGGCCTCCGCAACATCGCCGACGAGGCGGACGGCGCGAACAGCGGGTACCCGCAGCTGTCGCGCGAGTTCCTCCTCAAGCAGGACCCCGACCTGATCTTCCTCGCCGACACCAAGTGCTGCGGCCAGAACGCCGGGACCGTCGCCAAGCGCCCCGGCTGGTCGGACCTGGGCGCGGTCGAGAACGGCGGCGTGATCGAGCTCGACGACGCCATCGCCTCCCGCTGGGGTCCCCGCCTGCCCGAGTTCGTCAAGGCGATCGGCGCCGCGGTGCAGAAGGTCCAGTGATCGACGCACTGGACGGCCGGCCGTGAGTCCGCGGCTTCGCCGCGCGTCCGCGGGGACGTCTCCGGACGTCCCCGCGGACGTCGCGGCTCGTCCCGTCCTGCCGGCCGGGCAGGCCAGGCTGCGGCCGGTTTCGCTCCTGGTCGCGATGGTGCTGCTGGCGGCGACGCTGCTGGCGGGGCTGCTGGTAGGGGCGGCCGGCCTGCCGGTCGGCGGAGTGCTGAAGGCGCTGGCCGACAGGCTCCCGTTCGTGCAGGTGGACAGCGGGCTCAGCGTCATCGACGAGAACATCCTGTTCCAGTTGCGCGTGCCGAGGGCGCTTTTGGCGGCGCTGGTCGGCGGGATGCTCGCGATGGCGGGCGCCGGGTACCAGGGCGTGTTCCGCAATCCGCTCGCCGACCCGTACCTGCTGGGCGCGGCGGCGGGCGCCGGTGTCGGCGCGACGATGGTGATCGTGCTGATGCCGGGCGACCCCGGGTACGCCGTGCCGCTCGCCGCGTTCGTGGGCGCCATCTCCGGCGTGTTCCTGGCGTACGTGCTGGGCAACACGGCGGGACGCGCGAGCGGGGCGGCGACGCTGGTGCTGGCCGGGGTCGCGGTGTCGTCCTTCCTGGCCTCGGTGCAGACGTTCCTGCAGCAGGTCAAGGCGGAGGAACTGCAACGGATCTTCTCGTGGCTGCTCGGCGGCGTCGGGTCGGCCGACTGGCGGCAGCTCGCGCTGATCGCCCCGTACTCGCTGGCGTCGACGGTGGTGCTGCTCGCGCACGGTCGGCTGCTGGACGTGCTGAGCGTCGGCGACGAGGAGGCGGCGTCGCTGGGCCTGGCGGCGTCGCGGGTGCGGCTGACGGTGCTGGTCGCGGCGTCGCTGGCGACGGCGTGCGCGGTCGCGGTCAGCGGGCTGATCGGGTTCGTAGGGATCGTGGTCCCGCACGTGGTGCGCCGCCTGGCGGGCAGTTCGTACCGGATCGTGCTGCCCTTGTCGCTGCTGGGCGGTGCCGCTTTCCTCGGTATGGCGGACCTCGTGGCGCGCACGGTGATCGAGCCCGCGGAGCTTCCGCTCGGTGTGGTCACCGCGTTCGTCGGCGGGCCGTTCTTCGTCGCGGTGCTGCGCGCGAGCCGCAGGGAGGTGGAGATGTGACGGTGCTGGTGCGGGACCTGGACGTGGCCCTGGGCGGGCGGCCGGTCCTGAACGGTGTGTCGCTGGACGCCCCCGCCGGGTCGTGGACGGCGATCATCGGCCCGAACGGCGCGGGCAAGTCGACGCTGCTGCGCGCCGTCCTCGGCCTGGTCCCGTCCCATGGCGAGGTGACCGTGGCGGGTGTGGACCTCGGGACGCTGAAGCCGCGGCAGCGGGCCCGCCTGATCGCCTACACGCCGCAGAACCCGAACCTTCCGGTGGGGATGACGGCGTTCGACTACACGCTGCTCGGCCGGTCCCCCTACATCCCGCACCTGGGCCGGGAGGGCGCGCGGGACCGGGTCATCACCGCGGAGGTCCTCGACCGCCTCGACCTCACCGCCTTCGCGGCCCGTCCCCTGGGGCACCTTTCGGGCGGTGAGCGGCAGCGGGTGGTGCTGGCGCGGGCGCTGGCCCAGCAGACGTCGGTGCTGCTGCTGGACGAGCCGACCGCCGCCCTCGACATCGGCCACCAGCAGCAGGTGATGGAGCTGATCGACCGGCTGCGGCTGTCCGACGAGCTGACGGTGGTGACGACCATCCATGATCTGACGCTGGCGGGGCAGTACGCCGACCGGCTGGTCCTCATCTCGGCCGGGCGGGTGGCCGTGGCGGGCGAACCCGCGCAGGTCCTCACCCGCGCCGCCGTCGAGGAGCACTTCGACGCCCGGGTACGGGTCACCCCCGGTGCCGGCGGCCGGCCGGTCCTGTCGCTGGAGCGCCCGTGAACCTCGAGACGGTGTGGCGTGCGGAGGACGGGGCGCGCCTCGCCGCGACGGTGTGGCGGGCGGGAGACGGGTACCGGATGATCTCGTCGGCGATGCTGGGCGGCGGGGTCGGCCCCGCCCGGTGGGTGCTGAACGCGCAGGTCGCGGGAGGCTACTCGCGGATGGATCCGGTCGTGCACCTGACGGAACTCGCGGCGTCGTACGGCCTGGACGGGCCGGGCGTCGGGATGCTCACCGCGGCCTCGGTGTCCCGGACCATGCGCCGGGACGACGGGGGCGTGCGCGTCTCGGCGACGGTGGGGCTCCGGGTCCCGACCTGGGCCGCGTCCCCCGCCGGCCGACCGGACCCGGAGCTGGCCCCGATGCACCTGGACGGGGCGCCGCCCCCGGCGTGGTCCCCCGGGACCGTCAACATCGTCGTCGCCGTGCCCGTGCCGCTGAGCGACGCGGCACTGGTGAACGCGGTGATGACCGTCACCGAGGCCAAGACCCAGGCGCTTCTGGAGGCCGGATACTCGTGCACGGGCACCGCTTCCGACGCCGTCTGCGTCGCGGCGGCCACGGGCGGCGCGGGGGCGGCGGCGACCGGGCCTGCGGAGCCGTTCGCGGGCCCCCGTTCCACGTGGGGGGCCAGGATCGCCCGGGCCGTGCACGCGGCCGTCCATGCGGGCGCCCTCGACTACACCGCCTACCTGAGCACCCGGAACCGGCACCGGCCGGGCTGATCGCGCCCGTCCCCGGCAGGCGCCGGCCGCCGTACCACCCCGGTGCGATACGGCGGCCGGCTCAGGGCCAGTGCAGTGTGGGGAAGGGCCTCACCTCCTCGCGGTACGTCGGTCGGCCGGCATGACCGTCAGCCGGCGTAGGGCAGGTGGCGTCCGTTGCGCTGCGAGCCGTTGCGCTGCGAGCCGTTGTGCTGGGTGCCGTTGTACTGCGAGCCGTGTCTCCCGGGGTCGGTGGCGAGCGGGTCGCCGAAGTCCAGGGACGAGCCGCCCGGCGGCATCGGATGCAGCCCCGTCGGCGGTTCCCGGTCGACCACCGGGCGGGGGCCGCCGTCGCGGGGCCCGCCCGCGAGGGCGGTGAGCGCGTCGACCCGGCGGCGGGCCCGGTCGGCCTCGGCGCGTGCGGCGTCGCGTTCGGCGGTCAGCGCCTTCACCGCCGCCCGGAGTTCCTCGGCGGTGCGGGTCAGCTGCCAGTTGTGCTGCTCCAGCTCACGTGCCCGCGCCTGGAACTGGTCGAGGTCGGCGACGGCCTGGCCGCGTTTGGCCTCGGCGTCGCGGACGGCGGAGCGCAGGTCGTCGGTGGCGCGCTTCGCCGCCTCCGCCTCGACGCGCTGCCCCTCCACCAGGGTCTCGGCCTCCGACAGCCGCCCGTGCAGGGACACCAGTTCCGCGCGGGCGTTCTCCAGGGAGGCGAGCAGTTCGCCTTCGCGGGAGGCGAAGCGGTCGCGTTCGCGTTCCGCGGCGAGCCGGGCGGCGCCGGCGGTGTCGGCCTCCTCCCTGGCCTCCTGCCGTTCGCGCCCGGCGGCGTCGCGTTCGGCGGTCAGGCGCTCGGCCTCGGCGCGGGCCGCCGCGGCCTCCTGCTCGGCGGCGTCCGCGCGGGCGCGGGCGGTCGCGGTCTCCCGCCAGGCGACCTCGGCCTGCCGCTGCGACGCGTCCCGTTCCCGCTGCGCGATCGCGATGTGCCCGGCGGCGTCGGCCTGGGCGTCGGCGATGCGCCGTTCGACGCCGGCGACGCTCAACTCGGACATGAGGGAGCCGGCGAGCCGGTCCGCGGCGCCCTCCAGCCGCTCGACCATCTCCCAGGCCCAGGCGACCTGGCCGGTGAGGCCGGGGGCCTGCCGGCCGCGGTCGCGGCTCTCCCGGGCGGAGCGCTCGCATCCCCCGTCGTTGTCCTGGCAGTAGCGGACGGTGCGGGCGCCGCGCACCGGCTGCGGCACGGGGCGTCCGCAGCCGGCGCACGGCCAGACCGCGACCGGGTCGCCGAGGCGCGCGATCCCGGCGCGGTCGTCGTCGCCCGGCGCGGGCTGCCGCGCGACGTCGCCGTACGTCCGGGCGGCCTCCGCCGGCGGCTGCGCCGGGTCGGTTTCCGCGGCGGGCTCGCCGCCCGGTTCGCCGCCGGGCGCCGGGTCCGCGCCGAAGTCGCCGCGGGACGCGGACGCCGACCCCGTGAAGGAGGAGGCCGGGTCGGGCTGGAGAGCGGAGTCGGGGATGACGGGAAGGTCGGTCTTCGTCGGGGAAGGGGGCGGGGCCACGTCGTCGAACGGGGCGACCTTCTGGTCCTTCATGTGCCGTTGTACGCAGGAACCCCCGGAGGCGTTCGACGTTCCCGGCAACGACTTCGGCCCCGTCCCTCCCCGGTGGCCCGCGGGCACGTTCAGCCCGCGTGTTCCCCCAGGTAGCCCTCCCTTACGCGGCGCCGGCTGAGCTTGCCGGACGGGGTGCGCGGCAGCGACTCGCGGAACTCGATCCGGCGCGGATGCTTCAGTTTCGCCAGCCGCGGCTCGCAGTGCGCGAGCAGGTCCGCGGCCAGGGCGTCGCCGGGTACGGCGCCCTCGGCCGGCTCCACGAGCGCGACCACGATCTGCCCCCAGTCGTCGTCCGGGACGCCGATGACGGCGACGTCGCCGACCGCCGGGTGCTGCAGCAGGGCGTTCTCGATCTCGGCCGGGTAGATGTTCACGCCGCCGGCGATGATGAGGTCGGTGCGGCGGTCGCTCATGAAGAGCCAGCCGTCCTCGTCGAGGTGGCCGAGGTCGCCGGGCGTGTAGAAGTCGCCGCGCATGGCGGCGGCGGTCTTGCCGGGGTCGCCGTGGTACTCGAAGCCGGGCTGCCCGCTCGCGTAGATCAGGCCGGTCTCCCCCGGCGGCAGCTCGGCGCCCTCCGGGTCGAGGATCTTGAGCTGCACGCCGTCGACCGCGCGCCCGACCGTGCCGGGACGGGCGAGCCACTGCTCGGGGGTGGCGACGACGACCGGGCCGCTCTCGGTGCTGCCGTAGTACTCGTAGAGGACGGGCCCCCACCAGTCCATCATCCGCTGCTTGGTCTCGACGGGAATGGGCGCGGCGCTGTGGTACACCTGCCGCAGCGACGACAGGTCGTAGCGTGCGCGGACGTCGTCCGGCAGGGCGAGCATGCGGTGGAACATCGTCGGCACCATGAACGAGTTCGTCACGCCGTGCCGCTGGATCAGCTCCAGCGTCTGCTCGGGCCGGAAGTGCGGGACGACCACGAGGGCGTGGCCGAGGTTGAGCGACATCAGCGCGTGGACGCACGGCGCGGAGTGGTAGAGCGGGCCGATGGCGAGGTGCACCTCGTCGCCCGGTTCGAGGCCGAGGTGCCGCATCAGCGTCTGCCTCATGAGGTCGAGCACCAGTTCCGGCGGGACGTCGAGGAGCGGCCGCCGGACGCCCTTCGGCCGGCCCGTCGTCCCGGACGTGTAGAGCATGATCGAGCCCATCTGCCGCCTGGCGGGCGGTTCGGCGCCGCCCGTGGCGCAGAGCGCGGCCATGGAGCCGTAGCCCTGGGCGGGGTCGACGCTCACGCGCCCCTCGGCGGGGATGCCCGCCTCGTCCGCCGCGCCCGTCACGACGTCGGCGAACGCGCTCTCGGTCACAACCGCCTTGGCGCCGCTGTCGGCCAGGATGTACCCGATCTCCGGCGCGGTCAGGTGACGGCTCACGGGAACGAGGTACAGGCCGCTCTGGAACGCGGCCAGCAGGACGGTGAGGAACTCGGGCCGGTTGCCGAGAACGGTCGCCAGCGAGTCACCGGGACGCAGCCCGAGCCCGCCCAGCGCGTTCGACAGGCGGTTCACCTCGGCGTGCAACTCGCCGTAGGACATCGGTTCCCCGGGGGCCAGGATGGCCGGGCGGTCCGGGTGATTCTGCGCGATCTCGTAGAAGCCGACACCCTCGACGCCCATACGGCACTCCTCAGTCCGGGGTCAGACGGTCAAGAAATGACCTTCGGTACATCTGACCCAGTACGGCATGGCCGCGTCAAGGATGCGACCGCTCCTCCGCGCCGGAACAGCGGGGCCCTACCAGGTCAAACGGCTTCCCGGCCGGCCCCGTCCAAGGCGGCGCGGGCCATGGTGTGGAGGAGGTCGCCCATCGCGTCGCGGTCGAGCCCGGCGGCGCTGCGCGGGGTGGAGTTGAGCAGGCCGAAGCAGGCGTGGACGGCCGCGCGGGTGCGGCCGTCCCGCAGGCCGGGGTGCAGGCGGCGCAGGACGGCGACCCATTCCTCCACGTAGGCGCGCTGCAGCCGGCGGATCCGGTGGCGCTGCGGCTCGGGGACGTTGTCCAGCTCCCGCTCGTGCACGGTGATCAGCGCGGGGTTGTCCAGGGCGAACGCGATGTGCCAGCGCAGCAGCGCGTCCAGGGCGCGGCCGGGGTCGGGCTCGGCGGCGCGGCGGGCGCCCTCGGCGAGCAGCCGCTCGCTGATGTCGAGGAGCATCTCGGCGAGGACGGCCTCCTTGCCGCTGAAGTGCCGGTACAGGGCGGGGCCGGTGAGGCCGACGGCCCGTCCGACGTCGCCGATGGACGCCCCGTGGAAGCCGCGGCGCGCGAACAGCTCCGCCGCGGCGCCGAGGATCTCGGCCCGGCGCGGGTTGGGCGGGCCTGCCGGGGCGGCGGGCCCGGCGGCCGCCCCGGCGGGGCGGGACGTCATGCGAGCCAGTCTAGACTAGAGTTGTTAACGGTGATTAACATCGGCATTGTTAACGGTCGTTAACCGGGAAGGGGGGTCATGAGCGGACCCGAGATCGGCTCCCGCGCCGACCTGGCGGCCGAGGCGTTCAAGGCGAGCGCCGCCCACAACGAGGCGCTCGCCGCGGAGCTGCGCGAGCACCTCGACCGGGCCGGGCGCGGCGGCCCCGAGCGGGCACGCGAGCGGCACGTCGCACGCGGCAAGCTGCTCCCCCGCGACCGGGTCGACACGCTCCTCGACCCCGGATCGCCCTTCCTGGAACTGTCGCCGCTGGCCGCGAACGGAATGTACGGGGACGAGGCCCCCGGCGCCGGGATCATCACGGGAGTCGGGCGGATCTCCGGGCGCGAATGCGTCGTCGTCGCCAACGACGCCACCGTCAAGGGCGGCACCTACTACCCGGTCACGGTGAAGAAGCACCTGCGCGCCCAGGAGGTGGCGCTGCACAACCGCCTCCCCTGCGTCTACCTGGTCGACTCCGGCGGCGCGTTCCTGCCCCGGCAGGACGAGGTGTTCCCCGACCGCGAGCATTTCGGCCGCATCTTCTACAACCAGGCCACGATGTCGGGACGCGGCATCCCGCAGATCGCGGCGGTGCTGGGATCGTGCACGGCGGGCGGCGCGTACGTCCCGGCGATGAGCGACGAGGCCGTCATCGTCCGCGGCCAGGGGACGATCTTCCTGGGCGGGCCGCCGCTGGTGAAGGCGGCCACCGGCGAGGTCGTCACGGCCGAGGAGCTGGGCGGCGGCGAACTGCACTCCCGCACGTCGGGCGTCACCGACCACCTAGCCGAGGACGACGCGCACGCGCTGCGGATCGTCCGCGACATCGTCGGCACGCTCGGGCCGCGCGAACCGCGCCCGTGGGACGCCGCGCCGTCCGAGGCCCCGGCCCTGGATCCGGCGGAGCTGTACGGAATCGTCCCGCCGGACCCGCGCACCCCCTACGACGTGCGCGAGGTCATCGCCCGCATCGTGGACGGCAGCCGCTTCCAGGAGTTCAAGAAGGAGTACGGTCCCACGCTCGTCACCGGCTTCGCCCGCATCCACGGGCATCCGGTCGGGATCGTCGCCAACAACGGCATCCTGTTCGGCGAGTCGGCGCAGAAGGGCGCGCACTTCATCGAGCTGTGCGACCGGCGCAGCGTCCCGCTCGTGTTCCTGCAGAACATCACCGGGTTCATGGTCGGCCGCGAGTACGAGGCGGGCGGCATCGCCAAGCACGGCGCCAAGATGGTCACCGCCGTCGCCTGCGCCCGGGTCCCGAAGTTCACCGTCGTCATCGGCGGCTCGTTCGGCGCCGGGAACTACGCCATGTGCGGGCGCGCCTATTCGCCCCGCTTCCTGTGGATGTGGCCGAACGCCCGGATCTCGGTGATGGGCGGGGAGCAGGCGGCGAGCGTGCTGGCCACCGTCCGCCGCGACCAGATGGAGGCGCGCGGCGAGGAGTGGCCCGCGCGGGACGAGGAGGATTTCAAGGCCCCGATCCGCGAGCAGTACGAGGCCCAGGGGAACCCGTACTACTCGACGGCCCGGCTGTGGGACGACGGGGTGATCGACCCGCTCGACACCCGGCGCGTGCTGGGGCTCGGGCTCTCGGCCGCCGCCAACGCGCCGCTGGAGCCGGTCGGCTACGGCGTCTTCCGGATGTGAGGGTGTGATGTTCGACAGCGTCCTGGTCGCCAACCGCGGGGAGATCGCCGTCCGCGTCTTCCGCACGCTGCGGCGGCTCGGTGTCCGGGCGGTGGCCGTCCACACCGACGCCGACGCCCTGTCGCGGCACGTCCGGGAGGCGGACGAGGCCCTGCGCGTCCCGTCGTACCTGGACATCGAGGCCGTGCTCGCGGCGGCCCGCGACTCGGGGGCGTCGGCCGTGCACCCGGGGTACGGCTTCCTCGCGGAGAACGCGGAGTTCGCGCGGGCGTGCGGCGCGGCGGGGCTGGTGTTCGTCGGCCCGCCGGCCGAGGCGATCGAGGCGATGGGCGACAAGATCCGCGCGAAGCGGACGGTCGCCGCGGCCGGCGTCCCCGTCGTCCCCGGCCGGGACGAACCGGGCCTTACGGACGCCGAGCTGCAGGCTGCCGCGCTGGAGATCGGGCTGCCGGTGCTGCTGAAGCCGTCCGCGGGCGGCGGCGGGAAGGGGATGCGGCTCGTCCGCGACGCGGCGGACCTGCCGGAGGCCATCGCGTCCGCCCGCCGCGAGGCCCGCGGCTCGTTCGGCGACGACACGCTGCTCGCCGAGCGGTTCGTCGAGAACCCCCGGCACATCGAGATCCAGATCTTCGCGGACGCCCACGGCAACGCGCTCCACCTGGGCGAACGCGAGTGCAGCCTGCAACGCCGCCACCAGAAGATCATCGAGGAGGCGCCGTCCCCGCTGCTGGACGCCGCCGCGCGGGACCGGATGGGCACCGCCGCCGTCGCCGCGGCCCGCGCCGTCGGGTACGCGGGCGCCGGGACGGTCGAGTACATCGTCTCCGCCGACCGCCCGGACGAGTTCTTCTTCATGGAGATGAACACCCGGCTCCAGGTCGAGCACCCGGTCACCGAGCTGGTGACCGGCCTCGACCTGGTCGAACTGCAGCTCCGGGCGGCGGCCGGCGAGCCGCTCCCGCTCACCCAGGACGACGTCCGCCTCGCCGGCCACTCGATCGAGGCCCGCGTCTACGCCGAGGACCCGGCGCGCGGTTTCCTGCCGACCGGCGGACGCGTCCTCGCTCTGGCCGAACCGGCCGGCGCCCGCGTCGACTCCGGGCTCGACGTCGGCACCGAGATCGGCGGCTCCTACGACCCGATGCTCGCCAAGGTGATCGTCCACGGCGCCGACCGCGCCGAGGCCCTGCACCGTCTCGACCGGGCCCTCGCCTCCTACACGCTGCTGGGCGTCCCGACGAACGTCGCGTTCCTGCGGTCGCTGCTGCGGCATCCGCCGGTCGTGGCGGGCGACCTCGACACCGGCCTGGTCGAGCGCGCCGTGGACGACCTGGTGTCCGGCGCGGCGGTCCCGCCCGAGGTGCTGGCCGCCGCCGCGCTGGAACGGATGCGGGCCCTCGAAACGGGGGACGACCCCTGGGACATCCCGGACGGCTGGCGGCCCGGCGCGCACGCCTGGGCGCCGTGGATCATCACGCCGTCCGGTGGCGAGCCGGTCGAGGTCCGCGTGCAGGGGCGCGCCGGGGCCGCGCTGGTCGCCGTCGGCGGCGGCCCCCCGGTACCGGCCGCGCTGAACGGCCCGTTCACCCTGACCTACGCTGGGAGGACGACCTCGTTCACGGCCGCCCGCGACGGGCACGTCCTGTGGCTCGGCCGCGACGGGCACGCGTGGGCGCTCGGCGAGCACGTCCGCGCCGAGGCGGGCGCGGCGTCCGCCGGGACGGGCGACGGGGTGTTGCGCAGCCCGATGCCGGGCACGGTCCTGGCCGTCAAGGCGGCCGAGGGCGACCGGGTGTCGGCGGGGCAGCCGCTCGTGGTCGTCGAGGCGATGAAGATGGAGCACGCCGTCACCGCGCCGCTGTCCGGCGTGGTGGCGAAGCTGCCGGTACGCGCGGGCGCGCAGGTCGCCCTCGACGCGGTGCTGGCCGTGATCGAGGAGGAATGACGATGCGGGTACCTCTCTCCGGCCTTCCGAGGCGCGTCTCGATCTACGAGGTCGGGCCGCGGGACGGGCTGCAGAACGAGAAGGCGGTCGTCCCCGTGGACGTCAAGTCCGAGTTCGTGACCCGGCTGGCCGCCGCGGGCCTCCGCACGATCGAGACGACCAGCTTCGTCCACCCCAGGTGGGTACCGCAGCTCGCCGACGCCGAGGACCTCCTCGACGTGCTGCCCCGCTCCCCCGACCTGCGCTACCCCGTCCTCGTCCCGAACGAGCGGGGCCTGGAACGGGCGCTCCGCAACGGCGTCACCGAGATCGCGATCTTCGGCAGCGCCACCGAGTCGTTCGCCCGCCGCAACCTCAACCGCACCGTGGACGAGTCGCTCGACATGTTCGCGCCCGTCGTCGAGCGCGCCCACGGCGAAGGGCTCTGGGTGCGCGCCTACATCTCGATGGTGTGCGGCGACCCCTGGGAGGGCGACGTGCCCATCGAGCAGGTCGTGTCGGTCGCGTCCCGGCTGATGGACCTCGGCTGCTCCCAGCTCAGCCTCGGCGACACCGTCGGCGTCGGCACGCCCGGCCACGTCACCGCCCTCATCGAGGCGCTCGGCGCCGCGGGCATCGGCACCGAGCGGCTCGCCGTCCACTTCCACGACACCTACGGGCAGGCCCTCGCCAACACCCTCGCCGCCCTCCGCGCCGGCGTCACCTGCGTCGACTCGTCGGCGGGCGGCCTCGGCGGCTGCCCGTACGCCGAGAGCGCCACCGGCAACCTGCCCACCGAGGACCTCGTCTGGATGCTGCACGGCCTCGGCATCGACACCGGCGTCGACCTCGGCAAGCTCGTCGAGACCAGCCACTGGATGGCCCGCCACCTCGGCCGCCCCAGCCCGTCCCGCGTCGTCCAGGCCCTCGCCCCCCGATCGGAGTGACCCCCCTTATGATCAACTTCACGCTCAGCGACGAGCAGGAGGAGCTTCGGCGCACGGTCGAGCGGTTCGCCCGCGAGACGGTCGCCCCCGTCATCGGGGACCTGTACGAGCGCGGCGAGTTCCCGTACGAGATCGTCGCCGCGATGGGCCGGATGGGCCTGTTCGGGCTGCCGTTCCCCGAGGAGCACGGCGGCATGGGCGGCGACTACTTCGCCCTGTGCCTGGCCCTGGAGGAACTCGCCCGCGTCGACTCGTCCGTGGCGATCACGCTGGAGGCCGGCGTCTCGCTGGGCGCCATGCCGATCTACCGGTTCGGCTCGCCCGAGCAGAAGAAGCGGTGGCTGCCGCAGCTCACGTCCGGTGAGAAGCTGGCGGGCTTCGGCCTGACCGAGCCGGGTGGCGGCTCCGACGTCCCCGGCGGCATGCGCACCACCGCCCGACTGGACGGCGACACCTGGGTGATCAACGGCTCGAAGTCGTTCATCACCAACTCCGGCACCGACATCACCGCGTTCGTGACGGTCACGGCCTTCACCGGCGACGGCGAGATCTCCACGATCATCGTCCCCAACGGGACCCCGGGCTTCACCGTCGGGCGCAAGTACTCCAAGGTCGGCTGGTCGGCGTCCGACACCCGCGAGCTGTCCTTCGACGACGTGCGCGTCCCCGCCGAGAACCTCGTCGGCGAGCGCGGCCGCGGCTACGCCCAGTTCCTCCGCATCCTGGACGAGGGCCGCATCGCGATCGCCGCGCTCTCCGTCGGCCTCGCCCAGGGCTGCGTGGACGAGTGCCTCCGCTACGTCGGCGAGCGCGAGGCGTTCGGCCGGGAGATCGGCCGCTACCAGGCCATCCAGTTCAAGGTCGCCGACATGGAGACGCGCGCCCACACCGCCCGCCTGGCCTACTACGCCGCGGCCGCGAAGCTCCTCGCCGGCGAGCCGTTCAAGAAGGAGGCGGCGATCGCCAAGCTCGTCGCGTCCAACGCCGCCATGGACAACGCCCGCGACGCCACCCAGATCTTCGGCGGCTACGGCTTCATGAACGAGTACGCGGTCGGCCGCTTCTACCGCGACGCGAAGATCCTCGAAGTGGGCGAGGGCACCTCGGAGGTCCAGCGCATGCTGATCGCCCGCGCCCTCGGCCTCCCCGCGTCCTGACGCGGCACGCCACCGGCCGTCAGCCGATCTTCGAGAAGTCGATCAGTGTCGTCCCGCCCTTGCCCTCGATGAACAGCTGCGGGTCAGAGTCGTCGCGCCTCGGCGCGATCGCCTCGTTAAACCGTCGAACACCCGTGTCGAGCAGCGCGCCGGTCTCAAAGTCGTACAGGACGTGGTTCCTCGGCAGGTGACCTGACGGGAAGTAGGGGAGGAACCGTCCGTAGATGACGCCCTCCCGCGGCGCGATGAATGCGTCGACGGGCATCGACCTGCCGGCCTTCCCGTCCCTGCGCTGCACGGCGGCCACCGCGTCCCCGTGATAGGCGACGCCGGACGCGGGGCCGCCGACGCACCAGATCACCCCGCATGACCACGCTCCCTTGAACGGCGCGAGAACGGCCTCTCGGCGCTCCCCCGTCCGGACGTTCCGCAGCGACTTGTACTTGACGTCCCCGGCCTTGTTCGCGTCGGACGCGGGCGAGCCGATCCACGGCCAGGAGACGATCCCGAAGCCGCCGGTGCCGGGGATCTTCTCCGGCGTCCCGCCCGCCAGCGGCACCCGGTACACGCCGTCCTTCATGCCCCAGACGACGGTGTCGCCGTCGATGAGCAGCGTGGACACCGAATCCCCCCGCGTCCCCGCGATCTTGCGCGCGGTTCCACCGGCGAGCGGGGCGCCCCAGATCTCCACCGTGTCGCGTCCCCCCGCCCGGTAGGACAGCCACCAGACGACCTGGCCGCCCCCGACGGTGAAGTCGGACGCGTAAATCTTCGAGCCGCGTGGGACCACGATGTCGGTGATCACCGTGGCCTTCCGGGCGTCGAGGTCGTAGGACCACAGCTTGTCCGACTTCTCGAAGGACGACGTGGTCGCCCCCACCAGTGTGCCGTCGTCCAGGAGCGCGACCGGGTGCAGCGCGCGCCCGTTGGGCAGCTCACCGGGAATGCTCCGGACCGCGTCCGGCCACCGATCACGCAGCTTGACCGGCGCGCCGAGGTCCGCGCGCGACACCGGCTTGAGCTTGCCGGGCGCGGCGACGGGAGGCGCCTCCTCACCGGACCGCAGCAACCCGCCGGCCGCGCCCGTCCCGCCGACGACGACCGCAATGGCGAGCGCCGCGGCGGACGTCCGGCGGCGCCGCCTTCTCCGGTGTCCCGCCTCGACACGCTCCAGCAGCCCCGGGTCGGCCGCGGGCGCCTTCCGCGCCGCGGTCGTCAGGGTGCCGCGCAGAGCACGATCCAGGTCATCGGTCATGGTGTCCTCCCGTGGTAGCCGGGGCGGCGGCCGGTAGCCAGTCCGCGCGAAGTTTGCCGAGTGCGCGGGCGGCCTGGCTGCGGACCGTCCCGCGCGAGATGCCGAGCACCCTTGCGATGTCCTCGTCCGCCAGGTCCTCGTAGTAGCGCAGGACCAGCACCGCCCGCTGTCGCGGCGGAAGCGCCGCCAAGGCCGTCCACAGCCGCGGGTCGTGCTCGGCCCGCTCGATGCCGCGGTCGTCGTACCGCTCCTCCGGCACGCTGCCGACCAGTTGCTCCCGTCTTCGCCGCCGCCACAGGCTGATGTGCCGCCGCGCCATGATCGTGCGGACGTACCCCTCGGGATCGTTCTTGTTGACGACCCGGTCCCAGGCGCCGCGGAGCCTGACCAGCCCGTCCTGCACCAGGTCCGCCGCGTCGTCGGCGTTGCCGGTGAGCACGTAGCCGTAGCGGAGCAGAGCCTGCGCACGAGTCGTTACGAAGTCCTCATACGTCACGTCGTCGTTCAAAGGGCCTGTCCTTCCCGTCGCTCCCAGGACGCCCGACTTCCCGGATCTGTTGCACGGCCCGCCCCGGACGAGACCGGTAGGGTCGGCAGATGCTCCAGCGCGCATACGGCATCGCCCGCTCCCTGGTCATGTACTACGGCGTGCCGGGCAAGCACCGACGCGCGACGCGCCTCTACGGCGAGTTCCTGCGCCCCGGCGACCTCGCCTTCGACATCGGCGCGCACGTGGGCGGCCGGATACGCGTGTGGCGGCACTTCGGCGCACGAGTGGTCGCGGTCGAGCCCCAGCCCGACTGCCTGAGCGTCCTACGCCTCTTCTACGGCCGCGACCAGAACGTCACCATCGTCCCAGGAGCCGCCGGGGCAAAGCCGGGCCGCGCGGAACTGGCACTCTCGACGGCGACGCCCACGGTCTCCTCGATGTCCCCCGACTGGATCAAGTCGGTGACGACCGACAGCAGCTTCGCCCACGTCCGCTGGGACAAGACGGTCGAGATCGAGGTCACCACGCTGGACGACCTCATCGCCGCCCACGGCGTACCTGCCTTCTGCAAGATCGACGTAGAGGGCTTCGAGGCGGACGTCCTAGCGGGCCTGACCCACCCCGTCCCCGCCCTGTCCTTCGAGTACGTGCCCTCAGCCCACGACGCCACCCTGGAAGCCCTCCGCCACGTGGAACGGCTCGGCACGGACGCGGGCGGCTACGTCTACAACTACTCCCCCATCGAAACGATGAAGTTCGCCAGCCCCCGCTGGCTCGACGCGGCCACCCTGGAGCGCCAGCTAGACCGAATCCGCCCCCGAGGCCGCTCCGGCGACATCTACGCCCGCCTCCGCGACCGATCCTCATGACCGGCGGTAACCCATGAAGACGGTGAGTTCGGACAGCTCCCGCCGGGTGACCTCGGAGAAGCGGCCGCGCATCTCGCGCTCGATCCGCGCCAACTGATCGTCACGCAGCATGAGGCTGCGGGCGATCTTGGACGGCCGCCGACCGCCATGCCAGGCGATGACCACCCGGCCGCCCTGGCGGGTGACCCGGCGCGACTCGTCCAGCCCCTTCTCCAGGCTCTGCCAGAGGCCGACGGTGTTCACCGAGACGACGCAATCGAACTCGGCGTCGCCGAATCCGGTGTCCTCGGCGGTGCCGACCCGGAGATCCGCCTTGGGCCCGTGCTTCCGGGCCATATCGCGCATCTCGGGGGACGGATCGACGCCGCAGACGCGTCCCGCGGAAGTCCGGAGGAGCCCGCGGACCAGCCCGCCCGGCCCGTACCCGACCTCCAGGATCCGCTCCCCCGGCCGTACGTCGAGCAGGTTCAGCACCTCGTCCTGCCTGTTCATCCGCAGCATGAGCCGCCCGGCCAGCCGACCGAGGCGCCCTCTCGGCAGCGCGAAGGGCGAGCGGGTGGCTGCGTCCGAAGTCCAAGGCGTCGTCTCCACGTTCCAGGACATTCCCGCCCATCCCACTGTGAACCGACCGGTGACACGAACTGCGAGCCGCGCCACCACGTCCTTCCCGACAGCCCTGACACCGCCTTGCCGGGGCCGGCGCGGCCTGAGTGTCCGCAACAATGTCGAGGAGGTCGCCGATCTTGGTGCACCGACGTCAGGGACCCACCGGGTGTCTCAGATACCAGCCACCGGTCAAGTTCTCACCAGGACCACAGCCCGCCAACGAACTAACGATTTACGACACCAGCAGGGTCTCGATCTTGTGGGTGGCCGAACCGTCATCGGCGCGCCCACTCCTCAGCCATCCGGGATATGCGGAGTATAGACTCGTCCGCCGGGAGCGAGACCGACTTCAACGCTTCCCAGGACATCCGATACATGTGTGTAATGCTGTCATCCTGCAACTCTCCCGTTGTGGAGAGAGTGTCAATATAAACGACGTCGGGAAAAATCACATCGTAGGATGAGGCAAACTCGAGAAGTGTGAATGTATCAGAGAAGACAGGTGCCCTGTGCACATTTAAAGGCAAAATGTATATTTGCACGTTCGGCATGACAGCCAGTTCCAGAAGACTGAACATCTGCCTTCTCATGACACCGCCATCACCCACGACTCTCAGCAGGACGGATTCGTCGATAACAGCAGAAAAGAGGAGCGGACTCTTCCGGTGCAGCAGTTCCTGACGGCGCATGCGAGATTCTAGCCGACGCGCAACTTGGCGCGGAGTCGATACAGCGATCACCCTGCCGCTCTCCAGCACATGGTGTGCGTACTCCTCGTTCTGCAGGAGCCCAGGGATGGAATAGGTCGTGAAGGTCAGTGCGGTGCACGCCTCGTCTTCCAGGGCAACATACGCGGCGAACTTTCCAGAGAGCACATCGCTATAACTTCGCCACCATCCTTCCTGTATGGACGCTTGGGCAAGAGCCAGGAGCTCTCCGAGATGCGTCTCGTCCACACTGTAAAGCTCGAGAAGCAGCCGTACGTCGGAGACGCGAGCGCCGATGCGAGCGTTTTCGATCCGGCTCAGCTTAGAGGGCGACCAGTCCAATCGCGCCGCAATCTCCTCGACCGTCAGGGCAAGTTGCTCCCTCAGGCGTCGTAGCTCAATCCCGAGTCGACGCCGACGGACGGTCGGCGCTACCGCCACCTTACCTCCAGCAGATCGCTTCTGCGCTTTGGGGGCCTAAGAGCCAACAATCTTGCACATTTCAGTGGAAGCCCATCCTTTTGCGGGATGGACCATCCACCGTCGGAGCCGACAGGACCTTATCGCCAGGAACTTGGCTAGAAGTTAAAAGATCTTCATTGACGGTCGATTCCCTAGTCGCACCACCTTTCGCGTGCGTACTGAGATATGCAACGCAGCGAGTCTTTACCGGAGAGGGAGACCGCCCTCATTGAAGCCCATGAGCGCTGATATCTTTCCGTTAGGGACTCGTCCAGAAATTCAGCCGCCGTCATCCATGAATTGTCTATGTAGACGACATCGGAGAGGTTGACATCCTTCTCGTCCTTAACGGCGGGAGGTTTTGGTTTGTCCTCGGTGGAACGAAATTTGAGAAGTATGAACGCTTCGCCCACGATGGGCTCCCGATGAACGCCGAGGGGCAGCACCCTGATCGTGATGCCGGGCAGTTCGGAGAGCGAAAGCAGTTTAAGCATCTGCCGCCGCATGACGTCGTGGCCGCCGATCGTCCGTTGCAGCACGGATTCGTCGATGATGGCGTCGAACTTGAGCGGGTTCTCCTTTCGGAGAAGTAGGTCCTGCCGGCGCATCCGCACCTCGACGCGGGTCGATATCTCGCGGTGCGTGTCAACGGTGACGGCCCGGGCGCTTTCCAGCGTACGCCTCGCATACTCCTCGTCCTGGAGAAGGCCAGGCACGGTGTACGTCGCATAGGCCAGCGCGGAACTCGCCTCGGCCTCCAAGGCAACGAACTTGGCGAATTGCTCCGGCAGTACCTGCTGGTACCGATGCCACCAGCCGCGCCGGGTCGCGGCCTCGGCCAAGGCGAGGATCTCTCCCTTGCGCCCCTCGTCGACCTGGTACAACTCCAGCAGCAGGCGTACGTCGGAGACCCGGACGCCGATCCGGGCGTTCTCGATCCGGCTGAGTTTGGACGGGGACCAGCCTAGGCGGGTGGCGATCTCTTCGGCCGTGGCGTCGAGGTCTTCCCTCAGCTTGTGAAGTTCTTTTCCGAGACGGCGCTGACGGGCCGTAGGAGTTGCCGCCACGATGCCTCCAAGGCCGGTCGCCGCCGTGAGCTATCTTTCGAGGCGCCTTACTTTGCAAGTTGCACGGGCATTCTACGACATTCAGCGGTCATCAGACTAGACAACGCCCTGGGCCGCCACCTGCAGGTACAACCCGACAAGTCAACTAGGTGGGACTATTCGGTCAGCATACTGGCCTCACCGCCACATAGCCATTCCCCTTCGTGTGCATCTGGCTGTGCATCTTGCAAGATCTTCACTAACTACGCAAACTGGCCATAACGCTCCAAGAGTGGTCAATCACACCGACACAGTCGACGCGGTTCGGAGACCCCGCATCCGGAACGTCAGCACGGCTCGCGAGGCGACGGCGGCTCGCCGGGCCACCTCCAGGGCCACGACTCCTTCGTGGCCGTGCTCCGAGGCCCTGCCCATCGGTGGGGCATGCCGGCGGAAAGGCGAGATTGGGGGTCGTTCCGGTGAGCAGTCAGCCAGTGCACAGGAGCATCCTGGTCCTCGACATCGAGGGGTCGACGGCGGCCGTGCGGACGAATCCGATCAGGCAGGAACTGCGGTCGCAGGTCTACGAAATGCTCGGCCAGGCCATGGACTACACCGGGATAGAGGGCGGCTGGTGCGATCCGTTCGAGGATCGGGGCGACGGCGTGCTCGTCCTGCTGCACCCGGTGGACGAACTACCTAAGACGCTGCTGTTGTCCCGGCTCGTCCCGAAGCTCGCGCAGCAGCTCGCCGGGTACAACGCGGACCTTCCGGTCGCCGAACTGCCTCGCCTCGGGCTGCGGCTGCGGGCCGCCGTGCACGCGGGAGAGGTCCACCGGGACGGCAAAGGGTGTTTCGGGGAGGCGGTCGATCTGGCGTGCAGACTGCTCGATGCGCCGAAGCTGAAGCAGTGCCTGCGCGACACCCCGTCCCCCCTGGTCCTCGTAGTGTCCGAGGACATCTACTGGGGGATCGTGAGGCACGGGTACGAAGGCATTTCCCCTGCCACCTACCACCCGGACCTGAAGGTGTCCGTCGGTGGGCGGCGGCGTCAGGGCTATGTGCATGTGCCGCCCGTACTGCAACTCACGGCGGCGCTGCAGGACCACGTCGCTTAGGCCGGGCGGGCTTCCAGGACGGTGAAGGTCGGGCTGTGGGCGGGGATGCCGCTGAAGCGGAGGCCGGCGCGGGCGAAGAGGGCCTCGTACTGGGACTGGGTACGTTGCAGGCCCCCGCGGGTCATCACGAGCATTTCCAGGTCCAGCCACTTGATACGAGACGCGGCCGGGCCTTCGCGGAGGATGGCTTCGGCGACGAGGACGCGGCTGTCGGGTCTCATGGCCCGGCGGCAGTTGGTGAGGATCTGGACGGCCCGGTCGTCGTCCCAGTCGTGGACGATGTGGCTGAGGACGTAGCTGTCGCAGCCGGACGGCACGGAATCGAAGAAGCTCCCCCCGATCGCCTGGCAGCGGCCTTCAGCGAGGGCCTCACGGAGGGGGCCGTCGGCGGCGTTGTCGACGACCTCCGGCAGGTCGTACAGGATGCCCTCGGTGCCGGGGTTGGCGGCGAGTGCCTCGGCGAGGACGACGCCATGGCCGCCGCCCACGTCCACGATCGCGTGGCCGGGAGGGAAGTCGCAGGCGGCGACCACCGGGGCGATGAACTCGCCGGAGAGGGCGATCATCGCTGCGTTCAGGGTCTCGCCGTCGGCGGGGTTGCCGCGCAGGTGGTCGAAGACCTCCTGTCCGTGGACGTGCGTGAACGCCGGTTCGCCGGTGCGGACGCTGTGCTCCAGGGCGCTCCAGGCGTCCCGGTGGAAGGACGAGCCGCTCAGCAGCGCGTAGCCGCGCAGGGAGGGGACGTCGCTGCGCAGGAGGTCGCCCAGCGGGGTCCCGCTGAAGAGGCCGTCCTCGCGTTCCTGGACGATGCCGACGTCGGAGAGGGCACGGAGCAGGCGGTGCAGGGTGGGTGCGTCCGCGTTCACTGCGGCGGCGATGTCGGCGGCCGAGCGGGGGCCGTGGGCGAGCCGGTCGGCGATCTTCAGGCGGGCGGCCACGCTCACCGCCTGGGCGACCCAGCCGCCGGTGAGCAGGCCGATCATCGACACGGCCAGCGGGTTCTCCGGCACCTCGGTTGACATGACGCCTCCCATGTTCGACCACCAAGGGTATTACCCGAACTACGAATAGTGGCGGAGGACGGTTGGACGCTCCCACCCGACAGTGTTGGCAGGGGCCGGAGGCGCGCCCCGGAGGGAGCGGTGTTGGGTGCGTCACATCGGGTTCACCTCACGGGTGGTCGAGGGTGCTCGTGGACGGGTGGGGAGCAGGGAAATTTGTCGGGGCCGGGCGGAATACTCCGGGAAGCCGCGGGAGTTAATCGTTCGCGGAAGTGTCAGTCGCTGCAGTATTTTGCGGCAGTACCCCCTGAGACGTGACCACCTGGTCCCTGCGTGCCCGCATGCGGGGCCTGACGATTGGATGTGAGTTGACCGCTCCCGCATCTCCCAAGATGGCGGAAGGCCCCAAGGAGGAGCCCGACGCAGGCGGAGGTCTAGATCGCGGCGTGCTGGCGGTGGCCGGGGTCGTCGTCCTCGGCGCGATCATGTCGATCCTGGACGTGACCGTCGTCAACGTCGCCATCAACGACCTGGCCAGGGAGTTCAACACCACCCTGGCGACGATCCAGTGGGTCGCGACGGGTTACACCCTCGCGCTGGCCACGGTGATCCCGATCACCGGGTGGGCCTGTGCGAGGTTCGGCACCAAGCGGCTGTACATGGTCTCGCTGGTGCTGTTCGTGCTCGGCTCGACGCTCGCGGGGTTCGCGTGGTCGGCCGAGTCCCTGATCTTCTTCCGGGTCCTGCAGGGCCTGGGCGGCGGCATGATCATGCCGGCGGGCATGACGATCATGACGCAGGCGGCGGGGCCGCAGCGGGTCGGCCAGGTGATGAGCATCATCGGCGTCCCGATGCTGCTCGGGCCCATCATGGGGCCGATCCTCGGCGGCTGGCTCGTCGACGACGTGTCGTGGCGATGGATCTTCTTCATCAACCTGCCGATCGGCATCGTCGCGCTGGTGCTGGCCGCCCGGATCCTCAAGCCGGACGAGCCCCAGCCGGCCGAGCGGCTCGACTTCATCGGGCTGCTCCTGCTGTCGCCGGGTCTGGCGTCGCTGATCTACGGTGTCGCCCGCGGCGCCGAGGAGCGCGACTTCCTGCTGACCGAGCCGCTGGTATTCACCCTCGTCGGGGCGGTGCTGGTCGTCGGGTTCGTGTTCCGGGCCCTGAACGCCCGCAACCCGCTGATCGACCTGCGGCTGCTGAAGCGCCGGTCGGTGGCGGCGGCGTCGGGCACGATGGTCCTCTTCATGATCGCGTTCATGGGCGCGATGCTGCTGCTGCCGCTGTACTACCAGGCGGTGCGCGGCGAGGGCGCGATGAGCGCGGGCCTGCTGCTGGCCCCGCAGGGCCTCGGCGCGATGGTCACGATGCCGATCGGCGGGCGGCTCACCGACCGGATCGGGCCCGGGCGGGTCGTGCTGGTCGGCATGACCGTCGTGGTGGCGTCGGTGGCGGCCTTCGCGGCGCTCCTCGGCGCGGACACGTCCTACTGGGCGCTCGGCTCGGTGCTGTTCGTGATGGGTCTCGGCATGGGCATGACGATGATGCCGACCATGGCCGCGGCCATCCAGACCCTCTCCCACGACGAGGTGCCGCGCGCCAGCACGATGCTGAACATCATCCAGCAGGTGTCGGCGTCCATCGGTACCGCGATGCTGTCGGTGCTGCTGGCCCGTCAGCTGACGGCCAAGCTGGGCGGCGGGGCCGGCGGCGAGATCGGCGGTTCCGCGGAGGTGCCGCCGGAGGTGATGGAGCGGATCGTCGGCCCGATGGCGGACGCGTTCCAGCACACCTACTGGTATGCGGTCGGGCTGCTCGCCCTGGCGTTCCTGCCGGCGCTGCTGCTGCCGCGCAAGAAGCCCGAGGTGACGAGCGTCGACGCGCCCATGCCGATGCACTGAGCGCGCCTCTGCCGCGTCGAAGGCCCCGGCCGGGATCCCGAGTGACCCGGCCGGGGCCTTCGCCGTTCAGGGCCGTCTCAGGCCGTCGCCGGACGGTCCGCCCAGTACTCGTCCTTCAGCAGCCGCTTGTAGAGCTTGCCGGTCGGATGCCGCGGAAGCTCCGGGCGGAAGTCGACCGAGCGCGGGCACTTGTAGTGGGCGAGCTGGTCGCGGCAGTACGCGATGAGCTCGGCCGCCAGCTCGGGACCGGCCTCGTCCATCGACAGGGGCTGCACGACGGCCTGCACCGCCTCGCCCATCTCGGCGTCCGGGACACCGAAGACGGCGACGTCGGCGACCTTGGGGTGCACGGCGAGGACGTTCTCGGCCTCCTGCGGGTAGATGTTCACCCCGCCACTGATGATCATGTAGGCGCGGCGGTCGGTGAGGTAGATGAAGCCGTCCTCGTCCACGTACCCGACGTCGCCGAGGGTGCTCCAGCCGCGGCCCTTCGGGTCCCTGGACGCCGCCGTCTTGGCGTCGTCGTCGTGGTACTCGAACTGGGGGCCGTTCCCGAAGTACAGCGTCCCGGGCTCACCGGGCGGCAGTTCGTTGCCCTCTTCGTCGCAGACGTGGACCTCGCCCAGGACGCACCGCCCGACGGTGCCCTTGTGGGTCAGCCAGTCCTCGGAGTTCGTGTAGACGAAGCAGTTGCCCTCGGTCCCCGCGTAGTACTCGTGCAGGATCGGGCCCCACCACTCGATCATCCGCTCCTTGATCGGGATGGGGATCGGCGCGGCGGCGTGGACGGCCGCGCGCAGGCTCGACACGTCGTAGCGGGCGCGGGTCTCCTCCGGGAGCTTGAGCATCCGGATGAACATGGTCGGCACCCACTGGCTGTGGGTGACGCCGTACTTCTCGATGGCCGCGAGCGCGGACTCGGGGTCGAACTTCTCCATCACCACGACCGTCGCGCCGAAGCGGTGCATGGTGATGCAGTAGCGCAGCGGTGCCGCGTGGTAGAGCGGCGCCGGTGACAGGTAGACCGAGTCGGCGTCGGGCTGGAAGAGCAGCGAGAGAAGCTGGTAGAGCGGGCCGGGCTCGCCCATGGGCGCCTTGGACAGAGCCGGCTTCACGCCCTTGGGGCGGCCGGTCGTCCCCGACGAGTAGAGCATGTCCACGCCTTCGCACTCGTTCTCGATGGGCGTGGGCGGATGCTGTGCGACGCGCTCCTCGTAGGAGTCGTAGCCGGGTGCCGTGCCGTCGAGCATGAGGCGCAGCGGCACCTCCGGCGGGGCCTTGGCGGCGGTCTCCATCGACGCGGTGGCGATGAAGACCTTGGCCCCGCAGTTGTCGACGATGTAGGCGAGCTCTTCCTGCTGGAGCCGCGTGCTGATGGCGGTGTAGTAGAGCCCGGACCGCTGTGCCGCCCAGGCTATTGCCAGGTACAGCGGATGGTTCTCCAGCATGAAGGCGATGTGGTCCCCCGGGCGCAGCCCCTCCGCGTGGAGCAGCTGCGCGAGCCGGTTGGACTCCTCGTTGAGTTCCCGAAACGTGATGACCTGCCCGGAGCCCGCCATCACGACGGCGGGCTTGTCGGGCGTCTGTGCGGCGATCTGCCCCAGATGCATGGCCGCACGCTACCGGGCCGGACGGCGGAATGGAATCCCGTTCGGTTTCCGGCGCGAGCGGTCATCCCGCCACGTCAGACCAGCATGTGGTCGAAATCGCCGTCCTTGGCCCCTCCCACGAAGGCCTCCACCTCCTCGCGCGTGTAGACGAGCACCGCTCCCTCGGGGTCACGGGAGTTGCGCACGGCGATCTCCCCGTTGGGGAGTTCGGCCATCTCGACGCAGTTCCCGGACGGGTTACTGCGCCGGCTCTTCTGCCAGACGAGCTCGCTGCGCCAGACGTCCGACATCGCTTGGCCGTCCATCGTTGCCCCCTCTAGGCGTCTCAGCCTTCCCGCAGGAAGGCCGCGATCTCGCCCCACCCCACACAAATGGTACGAGATGCACGTGCATTCGTTCTTGCATTCGTTCATGCAGACGGTCTTGCATCTGCACGGCTTGGGGAGCAAGATAGCGAACGCTCGCCGGTGACCGACCCCGCACGCCTCTGAGGTTCTGACCATGACCGTTGACCAGGCAGACGAAGTCGCAGCTCCCACCGCCATGGGAGGCGGCCGGCCGCGGCACGGCGCGGCCCTTCACCCCTGGCCGGACGCCCCCAGGGCGCCGCACGGCCCGCACGGATCGGCGAACGGTTCCGCGGCCGTCCCGGTCGTGGAGCCCGGCCTCGCCGGGCTGTGGCCCACGCCGCACACGGGCACGCCGCGCATGGCGCGGCGGGTGTTCCCCGCGGAGATCACGACCCCGCGCTCCGCACGCGAGTTCACCCAGGCCACGCTGGGCGAATGGGGCCTGGCCACGGGCGTCGAGGACGTCGTGGTCGCGGTGTCCGAGCTGGCCACCAACGCCCTCCGGCACGGCATGGAGGGACTCCCCCAGCCGCTGCCGCTGTGCCCCATCCAGCTCGTGCTGATCGGGCACCCGCGGCGCCTCGTCGTCTCGGTGACCGACCCGGGCGGGCGCCCCCCCGAGCCGCTCCCGAGCGACCCGGACCGGTTCGTCGAGGGCGGCCGCGGCCTCCTCGTCGTCGGTGCGGTCAGCGACGCGTGGGGCTGGGCACGGCTCGCCACCGGCGGCAAGGCCGTCTGGGCGGCCTTCGACCTGCCGGTCAGCCCTCCGCGGACACGGGAGCCGGCCGCGCCTGGACGGAGCGCTCCGGACGCTCCAGCTCACTGAGGAAGGTGCGCGCCCAGCGGTCCACGTCGTTCTCGATGACGCGGCGGCGCATCACGCGCATCCGCCGCGCCTGCTCGGCGGGCTCGGCCGCGAGGGCGGACAGCAGCGTCCCCTTCAGGCCGTCGATGTCGTAGGGATTGACCTGGAACGCGCCCCGCTTGAGTTCGGCTGCGGCGCCGGTGAACTCGCTGAGCACGAGCGCCCCGCGCAGGTCCTTGCGGCACGCCACGTACTCCTTGGCGACCAGGTTCATCCCGTCCCGGAGCGGGGTCACGACCATGACGTCCGCCGCCAGGTAGAGCGCGGTCAGCTCGGGACGGTCGTACGAACTGTGCATATAGTGAATGACCGGAAAGCCCAGCTCGCCATACTCTCCGTTGATTCGCCCGACCTGCTGCTCGATCTCCTCGCGGAGCAGCTGGTACTGCTCGACCCGCTCCCGGCTCGGCGTGGCGATCTGCACGAACACGGCCTGCCCCGGCTTGAGGTGGCCGTCCTCGAACAGCTCGCCGAACGCCTGCAGCCGCTGCGTGATGCCCTTGGTGTAGTCGAGGCGGTCGACGCCGAGCAGGACGGTCGCGTCCCCGAGGTCGTTCCGGATCTCCTGCGCCCGCTCCTGGACCTCCGGGCTCCCGACCAGCTCGTCGAGCTCGCCCACGTCCACCGAGATCGGGAACGCGCGGGCCCGCACGAGCCGGTCGTCCCAGTAGACGTCCTGCTTGACGTAGCGGGCCTCCAGGAGCCGCCGGCACAGCCGCACGAAGTTGGCCGCCGCGCCCGGGAGCTGGAAGCCGACCAGGTCGGCGCCGAGCAGGCCCTCCAGGATCTGCCGCCGCCACGGCAGCTGCCAGAACAGCTCCAGCGGCGGGAACGGGATGTGCAGGAAGAACCCGATCCGCAGGTCGGGCCGCAGCTCGCGCAGCATCCGCGGGACGAGCTGGAGCTGGTAGTCCTGCACCCAGACGATCGCCCCGTCGGACGCGACCTCGGCCGCCGCCTCCGCGAACCGCCTGTTCACGCGGACGTAGGCGTCCCACATCGCGCGGTCGTAGACGGGCGTGGCGACGACGTCGTGGTAGAGCGGCCAGAGCGTGGCGTTCGAGAAGCCCTCGTAGTAGAGCTCGACCTCCTCCGCGGACTGCGCGATGGGGTGGAGCGACATGCCGTCCTCCTCGAACGGCTCGATCTCCTCGTCCGGCGCACCCGTCCAGCCGATCCAGGTGCCCTTCCTGTTCCGCATCACCGGGGCGATGGCGCTGACCAGCCCGCCGGGGCTGCGCCGCCAGCGCGGGATACCGTCCGCTCCCACCTTCCGGTCGACCGGAAGCCGGTTGGCCACCACAACGAACTCACTACCGCGCGACACCTGCGACCCGCCTCTCAAGGAACTCTCAGCGATCACTCATGCCCAAAAACGGTCATCGGGAACATCTTGTCACTTCGACGGTAAGGCGCGGTGCTCCGCAAAGGGAGATGTCAGGCGGCCGGGCGGCCCATCGCGGGGATTGGAGCGGGCCATATTGCTTTCCCGCAAGGTAACCGATGTTTACCGGCCGGTCACGTCGCCGAACACCGCCGGACGAATTGTGACTTAGATCACATAGTGGTATTTAATGCCAGCATGTGAACGAGCGTTCACCAGCGACGGCGAGCGGCCCCGCAGGCGTCCCGCGGAGGTCGCGGGCGCAGGCGGGGCCGGACAGGGCACGGGCGAGGCCGGGCAGGCGGGTCAGACCGGCGCGGACTCCCGCTCGGGCGCCTCTTCGCGGCGCCCCCACAGGACCGCGTCCAGGGAGAAGCGGCCGGCGCCCACGAGGGCGAAGAGCAGCGCGATCGCGCCGAGGACGAGGACGTACTCGTAGCCGCCCTCGCGGGAGTAGAGCCCGTTGTCCATGTGGGCGTACCAGAACGCCCCGCCCATGACCACGGCGATCAGCACGCCGGCGACCGGGACGAGGACACCGGCGACGAGCGCGGCGCCGCCGAGCAGCTCGACCCAGGTGGCGAAGTGGGCGGACAGGCCCGGCAGCGGGATGCCCATCTCGGCGAAGGAACCGGCGACACCGGCGTGCCCGGTGTCGGTGAGCTTCTGCCAGCCGTGCGCGATGAAGATCACGCCGACGGCGAGCCGGCCGATGAGAAGGCCGGCGTCGGTCAGGGCGGGGTGGCGGCGGGCTGGGAGCATGCCTCGTCTCCTCCGGTGGGGCGATGGACGGAACCAGCAGAACGGGACCGGACTAGCGGAACGCCAGCCAGAATGATTCAAATTCAGACCATCTAGAAAATTCAAGCCATCTTTCACGCCAACTAGAATCACCGCATGAGCGATGCGGGCGAGCCCCTGGAACCGCGGGAACTGCGCGCCTGGATGGCTTTCCTGGCCGCGGCCCACCTGGTCGATCAGGAGGTCGAGCGGCAGCTCAAGCGGGACGGCGGGCTCTCCCACCCCGAGTTCGAGGTGCTCGTCAAGCTGCACGGCGCGGCGGGCGGCCGGATGCGCATGTCGGACCTCGCGCGCGAGGTGATGGTGTCCAAGAGCCGCCTCACCTACCAGGTCACCCAGCTGGAGCGGGCCGGGCTCGTGAAGCGGACCGGCTGCGAGTCGGACCGCCGCTCGGTCTGGGCGGAGCTGACCGGCGCGGGCGCCGACGCGCTCGCCGGGGTCAGGCCGGGGCACCGGCGCGTCGTCCGCGAGGCCCTGATCGAGGTGCTGACCCCCGAGGAGATCGACACGCTCGGCGACGCGCTCGGCCGCGTGGCCGCCCGCCTGCGCGACCGGTGACCGCCGCGTACGGGATGCTGGGGCCATGCTTCACTCCAGTGGGCCTGACTCCAGTGGGCGCGGCCGGGAGGGGCGCGATTTCGGGGGCATCGTGGAGTGCCCGCCCGTCCGCGTGGTGCGGCCGGGCTCGGCGGACGAGGTCGCGGACGCCGTCCGCGCGGCCGCCGCGCAGGGCGCCGAGGTGGTGCCGCGCGGGCTGGGGCACTCGACGTACGGCCAGTCGCTGACCCGCGGCGTGTCGCTGGACCTGCGCGGCCTCACCGGCGTGGACGTCGGGGAGCGGCAGGCGGTGGCCGGGGCGGGCGCCACGTGGCGGGAGGTCCTGGCGGCGACCCTGCCGCTCGGCCTGACCCCGCCCGTCCTGACCGACCACCTCGACCTGACGATCGGCGGAACGATCTCCGCGGGCGGTGTCGGCGGCGAGTCGCACCTTCACGGCACGCAGGCCGACAACGTCGGCGCGCTGGACGTCGTCGTGGACGGCGAGCCCGTGACCTGCTCCCCCGCCGTCCGGCCCGCGCTCTTCGACGCCGTCCGCGGCGGGCTCGGCCGGCACGGCGTCATCACCGCGGCGACCCTGCGGCTCGTCCCCGCACCGGAGCGGGTGCTGTGCTGCACCATCCCGTGCCTGGACGCCGCCGACGTCCTCCGCGTTCAGCGCGAGACGGCCGCCGAATACATTTCGGCGCAGGCGAAACCGTCGGAGGACGGCTGGAGGTACGAGGCGAAGGCCGTCCTGTACGGGGACGGCGGCGCGCCCCCTGCCGGCACGTCGGAGACGGAGGAACTCCCCTATGCCGCCTTCTGCGACCGCATGCGTCCCGACGTCGAGGAACTGATCGCGCTCGGCGAGTGGGCGCGCCCGCACCCCTGGGGGATGGTCTTCCTGCCCATGCCCCGCGCCGCCGCCGTGATCGAGGCGACGCTCGCGGCCATGACCGCCGGCGACCTCGGCCGCAGCGGCGTCATCCTGATCAAGGCGCTGCGGGTCGGGCGGGTGCCGATGCTGGCCGCGCCGGCGGATCCCGTCCTGTTCGGCGTGCTGCGGACGGCCTCGCCCGGCTGCGCGTCCGTGCCGGAGATGCTCGCCGCGAACCGCGCGCTGCTCGACCTGACCCGCGCCGCCGGCGGCACCCGGTACGCGGTCGACTCGGTTCCGGGGTGACGCCCGCGGGCCCCGCCCGGCTCCTCCGGCCGGTCACAGGGCGAGGGGGATGACCTCCGCTCCCGGGAGTCCGGCGAGCGCCTTGCCGGGCAGGAGGATCTTGGACTTGCGCAGGCCGCTGCCGATCACGACGCGGGACGCGGCGGCGGCCGCCTCGTCCACCAGGACCGGCCAGCCCGCGGGCAGGCCGGCCGGGGTGATGCCGCCGTACTCCATGCCCGTGAGCGCGGTCGCCTCGTCCATCGGCGCGAACGACACCTTCCGCGCGCCGAGGTGCCTGCGGACGACGCCGTTCACGTCCGCGCGGCCGTTGGCGAGGATCATGCAGGCCGCGTAGGCGACCTGGCCGCCGCGCTTGGCGGCGACGACCACGCAGTTGGCGCTGAGCTCCAGCGGTACGTCGTACCGCTCGCAGAACGCCGCCGTGTCGGCCAGTTCCGGGTCGATCGCGGCGACCTCGGCCTGCGGCAGGTCGCCGATCACCGCGGCGACCGGCTCCGCCAGCAGGTCCCGGTGCTCGTTCGCCGGCCGCCAGTCGAGCGTGCCCACCATGTCGCGCTTCCCCTTTCGTCCTCTCCGGCTTCCAGCCTGCCACGGGTCTTGACGCGGAAACGCCGCTCGTGGTCCAGTGGCTGAGCCACTGGACCACAGACCGGAGTGTTGATGACGTCCTCGCCGATCCCCCGCGACACAGTCGTGGACTCCCTCGTCGACCGGCTGCGCGACGACGTGCTGAGCGGCCGCTACCCGCCCGGCTCCTACCTGCCGCCCGAGCGCGAGCTGGCCGCCGGATACGCGGTCACCCGGACGTCGCTGAAGCACGCGATCGTCCGCCTCGCCCAGGCCGGGCTGCTGGAGACGCGGCACGGCGTCGGGACCCGCGTCCGCGACTACGAGCGGCTCGGCGGGCCCGAGCTGCTGCCGATGCTGGTCGCCACGGCCGGGCCCGCCTGGATGCGGGAGATCTTCGAGGTGCGGCGCGAGGTGGGCGCCCAGGTGGCGGCCAAGGCGGCGGCGAACGGCACGCCCGAGCACCGCGACCGGCTGCGGGAACTGGCCGCGCGGCTCCGGGACGCCGGCGACGCGGACGCGGCGCAGCTCACCGAGTGCGAGATCCACCGCGTCATCGCCGGCGCGACCGGCAACCGGGTGTACGGCTTCCTGGTCAACTCGCTGCTGAACGCCTACCTGAAGGTCCGGGAACGGTTCACGCACGCGTTCGCCGACCCCGCCGCCGCGGCCGCCCGGATCGCGCCGCTGATCGATGCGCTGTGCGCCGGGGACCCCGCACGGGCCCGCGAGGCGGCGGCGGCGTACTTCGCCGAGACCGAAGCGATCATGGTCACCGACCCGGAGAGGAGCTGCTGATGGCCCCGTCCGCGAGCGTGCGGCGTACGACGTTCGACGAGGTGATGGAGGGCACCGTCCGCCTCGCCGGGGAGGACCGCGACCGCCCGATGCGGCTGGATCTGTCGGTGGACCTGCCCGGGGTGCTGCGGCCGTGGCGCGACACCGAGGGAGCCCTGACCGGGCACGTGCGCGTGCCGGGCTGGGCCGACGACCGCTCGGCGGCGGGCCGGCTCCGGGTCGCCCCGCTCACCGCCCGCCGGATCCGCTACACCATGGACTTCACCGGCCACGACGGGCGGCGCCTGCACCTGGACGGCTGGAAGTCGATCGACCCGCGGCGGCCCGTCCGCTCGATGACCACCCTCCCGGTCACGGTGACCGGCGAGGACGGGACCGTGGCGGGCGAGGGGCTGCTGCGCTTCGACCTGCGCCGCGACCTGGTCCGCTTCGTCGCCGGTGCCCGGTTCCCCGGGCCCGACCCGATGCGGTCGCGCTGGCGGGGCCAGGCCGGGCGGCTGGAGGTCTGGTACACGACGCTGACCGACCCGGTGACCGGGACCGGATTCTGGGTCCACCACGAGCTGCTCGCGCCGGACGAGGGCCTGGAGGAGGGCCCGGACGGGGTCGCTGCGCGCGCGCACGGCTGGGCGGCCGTCTTCCCGCCCGGGGAGCGGCCGGTCCTCGCCCGGTTCGGTCCCTACGGGTGGGACCGTCCCGAGGCCGGGTTCACCGCCGGGCCCGTCGCGCACAACGGCGACCGGCTCACCGGCACCGCCGGGACGATCGCGTGGTCGCTGCGCGAGACCGGCGGCGGAGAGCCGGTCTACACCTTCCCGCGCTGGGCGTGGGAGGCGGAGCTGCTGCCCGCGGCGCAGATCGTCCCGCGGCCGTCCGCCGCCTACGACGGGGTGGTCCGGTTCGGTGACCGCGTCCTCGAACTCGACGGCGCGTCCGGCGCGTCGGCCCGCATCTACGGGCACGGCAACGCGCGGCGCTGGGCCTGGCTGCACGCCGACCTCGGCGGCGGCGACGTCTGCGAGATCGTGGCCGCGGTCTCCACCCGGCCGGGGCTGAACCGGCTGCCGCCGCTCCCGTTCGTCCGGCTGCGGGTGGACGGCGCGGACCTCCCCTCCGGCGACCCGCTGCTCGCCGCGCGGCGCCTCAGGGCGGACATCGGGCTGCCGACCTGGACGGTACGCGGCCGCCTCGGCGACCGGGCCGTCCTGGTGGAGGTGACGCAGCACCCGGAGGAGACCGTCGCGGTGGACTACGCCGACCCGGACGGGGCCCCGGCCGTCTGCCACAACTCCGAGCGCGCCGACGTCCGCGTGGTGCTGGCGCGGCGCGCCGGGCGCGGCTGGGAGACCGAGCGGGAATGGCGCCTCGACGGCACCGGCCACGCGGAGGTCGGGCTGCGATGAGCGCCATGACCGGGGCGGTCGCCACCCTCCTCGGCATCGAGGACGCCGCGGACCTCGCCCGCGTCACCGCCGGCGCCGAGACCATCGCGGGCTCGCTGCCCGCCCCGGCGCGGCTCGGCCTGCGCACCGGCGCGGGGACGCTGGACGTGCTGGCGCGGCTCACCACCGGGCACGCCCTGGACGGCCTGGACCCCGCCGGCCGCGACGCGTTCTGCGCCCGGGTGACCGCCCGGCCGGCCACCGCCCGGATGGTCGAGATGATGAAGATCCCGCTGCTGCTGGCGGCCGGCACGGAGCTGCTGCCCGCGCCGCCGCCCCCGCACGGCCTGGCCCGTCCCGATCCCGAGCTGGACTGCACGCCGTCCGCGGAGTGGCCCGGGTGCACGACCGCCGACGCCGTCGTGATCGGGTCGGGGGCGGGCGGGGCGATGGCGGCCCGCGCTCTCGCCCGGCGCGGGATGTCGGTGGTCGTCCTGGAGGAGGGGCGGCGGTTCACGTCCCGCGACTTCCGGGAGCGCCCGCCGCTCGACCGCTTCCTCGACCTGTACCGGGACGGCGGGGCGACCGTCGCGCTCGGCCGCCCGCCCGTGCTGCTGCCCGAGGGCCGCGCGGTCGGCGGCACCACCGTGGTCAACAGCGGCACCTGCTACCGGACGCCGGAGCACGTCCTGCGGCGGTGGGCGGACGCCGGCGCGCCCGTCGACGGGTTCGGCGCCCGCCTGGACGAGGTGGAGGCGATCCTGCGCGTCGCGCCGCAGCCGATGGGGCCGCTCGGCCGCAACGGGCTCATCGCGCTCGCCGGCGCGGAACGGCTCGGCTGGCGCGCGGCACCGCTGCGCCGCAACGCGCCGGGCTGCGTGGGCAGCGCGCAATGCGCCGTGGGATGCCCGCACAACGCCAAGTACGGCGTGCACATGAACGCGCTGCCGCAGGCGTGCGAGGCGGGCGCCCGCATCGTCAGCGAGGCGCGGGCCGAGCGGATCCTGGTCGAGCGCGGCACGGCGACCGGCGTGCGGGTGCACCGCCCCGATGGAACGTTCTTCGAGATTCTCGCGCCGCGCATCGTCGTCGCCGCGGGCACCACCCGGACGCCGCTGCTGCTGCGGCGTTCCGGCCTCGGCGGGCACCCGCGGCTGGGACGCGGCATGGCCGTCCACCCGGCGACGAACCTGGCCGGGCGCTTCGCCGAGCCGGTCGTGTCGTGGTCGGGCGTGATGCAGAGCGTCGGCATCGAGGAACTGCACGCCGACGGCATCCTCATCGAGGCGACGGCGACCCCTCCCGGCATGAGCTCGTTCCCGCTGCCCGGCCTCGGCCGGGAACTGCGCCGCGAACTCGCGGGCGCCGACCGCCTCGCCGTGCTCGGCGCGATGATCGCCGACGCCCCGTCGGGCCGCGTCCACGGTGCCCGGCACCGCGCGCTGATCCGCTACGACCTGGCCCGGGAGGACGCCGCCCGGCTGCGCCGCGCCCTCGTCGCGATGGGCCGGGTGCTGTTCGCCGCGGGCGCCGAAGAGGTGCTCACCGGCCTGGCCCGGAAGCCGGTCGTGCGGGACGAGGCGGAGCTGACCCGGGCCGTGGCCATGGCCGCGCCGGCGGACCTGCACCTGGCCGCCTTCCACCCCACCGGGACCGCGAAGCTCGGCGCGGACGGCGCCCGGGCGCCGGTCGACCCGGCGGGGCGGCTCCGCGGCGTCCGGGGCGTCCACGTCGCGGACGCCTCGGTTCTGCCGAGCTGCCCCGGGGTGAACCCGCAGCTGACCATCATGGCGATGGCCCTGGCCGTCGCCGAGGGAATCGAGTAGCCCTCGGACGGGGTCAGGCCGCGGCTCCCACCAGGCCGTGCGGGTCGAGGATGTACTTCTGCGCCGCGCCGCGGTCGAACTCGGCGTAGCCCTCGGGCGCCTCGTCGAGCGGGATGACCGACGCGTTGACGTTGGCGGCGATGCTCACCCGGTCCTTCAGGATCATCATCATCAGCTGCCGGTTGTACTTCATCACCGGGCACTGGCCGGTGACGAAGTAGTGCGACTTGGCCCAGCCGGTGCCGAAGCGCAGCCCGAGCTGCCCCACCTTGGCGTTCTCGTCCGGCGCACCCGGGTCGCCGGTGACGTAGAGACCGGGGATGCCGAGGCCGCCGGCGGCGCGGGTGATGTCCATCAGCGTGTTGAGGACGGTCGCGGGCTGCTCCCCCGCGGACCCTTCGGGGCCGTGGCCGCGCGCCTCGAACCCGACGCAGTCGACGGCCGCGTCCACCTCCGGGACGCCGAGGATCTGCTCGATCTGCTCGGGCACGCTGTCGTGCCGGGACAGGTCGATCGTCTCGCAGCCGAAGCCGCGGGCCTGCTCCAGCCGGCGCGCGTTCATGTCGCCGACGATGACGACGGCCGCACCGAGCAGCAGGCACGCGGTGGCGCAGGCGAGCCCGACCGGGCCCGCGCCCGCCACGTACACGGTGGACCCGGTGGTGACGCCCGCGGTGTAGGCGCCGTGGTAGCCGGTGGGGAGGATGTCCGACAGCATCGCGAGGTCGGGCAGCTTCGCCAGCACCGTGTCGCGGTCGGCGGGGAACTTGAGCAGGTTGAAGTCGGCGTACGGGACGACCGCGTACCGGGCCTGGCCGCCGTGCCAGCCGCCCATGTCGACGTACCCGTACGCGGCGCCGGGACGGTCCCGGTTGACGTTCTCGCACACGCCGGTGTGCCGCTCCTTGCAGTTGCGGCAGCGCCCGCACGCGATGTTGAAGGGGACGCTGACGAGGTCGCCCTTCCGGATGAACTCGACGTCCCTGCCGAGCTCCACCACCTCGCCGGTGATCTCGTGGCCGAGCGTGAGCCCGGCGGGTGCGGTCGTCCGGCCGCGCACCATGTGCTGGTCGGAGCCGCAGATGTTGGTGGCCAGGACCTTCAGGATGGCGCCGTGCTCCAGCTTGCGGCCGTCCTGCTCGGCCAGTACGAGTTCGGGGTAGTCCAGATCCTCGACCGTGACCTTGCCGGGTCCCTGGTAGACGACGCCTCGGTTGGTGTCCGCCACGACCTCTCCCTCCGCGTTGAGGTTCGGCTCGCCGGCGCCCCGGACGACGAAACGCGTTCATCGCCCCGCCCCCCGGGCGGCACGGGTGCCGCGATCGTACGTCCGGACGTATACCCCGTCTGTGGCTGTTAGTCCGTTTTCGCCGTGCCGGTTCGGGAGCCCAGATAGCGCAGGACGGCGAGGACGCGGCGGCTGTACCCGGACGTCCGCGACAGGTCGAGCTTGTCGAAGATCGCGTTGACGTGCTTCTCCACGGCGCTCTGCGAGATGTGCAGGTTCTTGCCGATCGACGCGTTGGTATGACCCTGCGCCATGTTGTCGAGGACGTCCCGTTCGCGGGGCGTGAGCCGCGCGAGGGGGTCGGCCCGCGCCCCGTGCGCGGCGAGCAGGCGGCGCACCACCTCCGGGTCGAACGCGGCGCCGCCCGCGCCGACCCGGTCGAGGGCGTCCAGGAACTCGTCCACCTGCGCGACCCGGTCCTTCAGCAGGTAGCCGACCCCGGCCGTGTCCGCGGTGATCAGCTCGGTCGCGTAGCGCCGCTCCACGTACTGCGACAGGACGAGGACGCCCACGTCCGGCCAGCGCCGCCTGATCTCCAGGGCGGCGCGCAGCCCCTCGTCGGTATGGGTGGGGGGCATCCGGACGTCGACGACCACGACGTCGGGCGGCCCGGCGGCCACCGCCGCCAGCAGCGCGCCGCCGTCGCCGACCGCCGCGGCCACCTCGTGCCCCTCCTCGGCGAGCAGCCGCACCAGGCCCTCGCGGAGCAGCGTCGAGTCCTCGGCCAGCATCACCCGCACGGCAGCTCCGCACTGATCACGGTCGGGCCGCCCCGCGGGCTGCGCACGGCGAACGTCCCGTCCAGCGCCGCCACCCTGCGGGCCAGCCCGGCCAGCCCGCCGCCGGCCGGGTCGGCTCCCCCGGTCCCGTCGTCTTCCACGCGCACGCGGATCATTCTCCCCGATCCGCTACCCGGCCCGGTCCCCGGCGCGGGCGGCGGCGCCGCGACGTCCACCAGCACCCGGGCGGCGCCGGAGTGCTTGGCCGCGTTGGTGACGGCCTCGCAGACGACGAAGTACGCGGCGGTCTCCACCGCGTGCGGCGGCCGGTCCCGCACGTCGTAGCCGATCGTCACGGGCAGCGGGGACCGCTCGGCGACCGTCTCCAGCGCCGCCCGCAGCCCCTCGCCGTCCAGCGCCGCCGGGTAGACGCGCCAGGCGACCTCGCGCAGGTCGTCAAGGGCACGCCGGGACTCCTCGTGCGCCTGCCTCAGCAGCTCGGCGGCCCGGTCGCCGTCGCCGGCGCGGCGCGCCCGGCCGATCAGCATGCCGAGCGCCACCAGCCGCTGCTGGACCCCGTCGTGCAGGTCCCGCTCGATGCGGCGGCGCTCGTCGTCCACCGCGTCCACCACCTGCGCCCGGGTCACCGACAGCTGCGCGATGCGGCGCTCGTACTCCTCCAGCGGGCTGGGGCCGAGCGTCCGCCTCGCCACGGCCTTCTCCAGCACCACGACCCCGGCGAGCCCCTGGACGGCCAGGAACAGCAGCACGAGCCCGGCGACGGCGGTGTAGAGGACGATCCACCAGCTCGGCGCGATGCCGTCCAGGTAATCGCCCGTGATCCACCAGCCCGCGGCCAGCCTGGCCCCGGCCGCCGCCCCGTAGCCGATCAGCAGCAGGATGATCCCGCCGAGGAGGCCGACCGGCACGCGGAGGACGAGGTAGGCCAGCGCCTTCAGCGGCCCGTACTCGGCGGCCCTGTCCTCGCCCAGGTACCTGCGCATCCGCCACCGCTCCAGCTCGGTCGCGGCCCGCGCGACGACCGCGACGACCGCCGGGGCCGTCCGCTGCCCCCGGGAGAAGGCGAGCGAGTACGCCATCAGGAGCGCCGCCAGGACCAGCAGGAACAGTTCCGCGCCGGCGGTGAGGGCGCCCAGCACCAGGCCCGCCAGGGCCCGCGCGGCGGCGCGCGGGCCGCGCACGTCAGGAAAAACGGCCACGCTCGTATTCTCTGGTGCCCGCCATTTCCCTGGTACCCGCCATCTCCCTGGTGCCCGCCGGGCGCTCCTCGTCGGCCGGCGGTGTGCCGCCGAGCTCCCGCCGGCCCCTGCTCTCCCGCCGGCCGCGCCGCGCCTTGCGGACGCGCACGGCGACGAACACCGCCACGGCCAGGACGAACGCCGCGAGCACGGCCTTGGAGTACATCCCCATGTACGTCTCGACCGTCTGCCAGTTGTCGCCGACCAGGTATCCGGCCAGAACGAACGCGGTGTTCCACAGGGCGCTGCCGAGCGTCGTGTAGAGCAGGAACTGCGTCATCCGCATGCGCTCCACCCCGGCCGGGACGGAGATCAGGCTGCGGAAGACCGGGATCATCCGGCCGAAGAACACCGCCTTGGTGCCGTGCCGGGCGAACCACGCCTCCGTCCGGTCCAGGTCGTCGAGCTTGAGCAGCGGCATCCGGTCCACGAGCTGGCGGACCCGGTCCCGCCCGATCACCGCCCCGATCCAGTAGAGGACCAGTGCCCCGGCGGCGCTCCCGAACGTCGTCCACAGCAGGGCGCCGGTCAGGCTCATCCCGCCCTGCGCGGCCGTGAACCCGGCCAGCGGGAGGATCAGCTCGCTCGGCAGCGGCGGGAAGAGGTTCTCCAGCGCGACCGCCAGTCCCGCGCCGGGCGAGCCGAGCTTCTCCATCAGGTCGGTGAGCCAGCCCGCGACGCCCCCATCGGGACCGCCCGCGGACGCCGCCGCCGAGTGCGTCATTTCGATCATGTCTGCAACGTTACGAATCGGCCCGTCCTCGTCACCATGGAGAAGACCGTCTACCCCGGCGGCCGCGTTCCACACCCCGGTCCTGTGGAGAACCGCACCCCCCGGGGCGGCCGGGATGGGGAAAGATCCTCCCTCGCCAGGTCGGACGGGCCTACGCTTGGAGGTCCCCGCTTCCCCCCGTGCGCAGTGCCGCCGCGGGCCCGAGCCAGGAAGGAGACGCCCGCGTGGCCGACGACCCCGACAAGGCGCCCCCCGGCATCGACCCCTCCACCCCGACCTTCGCGCGCGTCTACGACTACTTCCTCGGCGGCAAGGACAACTTCGCCGCCGACCGCGAGGTGGCCGACATGGTCCTGCAGCTCGTGCCGGAGGCCCCAGTGGTGGCCAAGGGCAACCGTGTCGCGATCGAGCGCGCGGTGACGTACATGGCCGCGGAACTCGGCATCGACCAGTTCGTCGACATCGGGTCGGGGCTGCCCACCGCGTCCAACGTGCACCAGTTCGCGCGTGCCGCGAACCCGCAGGCGCGGGTCGTCTACGTCGACAACGACCCGATCGTCCTGGCGCACGGGCGGGCGCTGCTCACCGAGACGGGCGTCGCGACGTTCATCCAGGGCGACCTGTACGAGCCGGAGAAGATCTTCACCGATCCGGCGCTGACCGGCCTGCTCGACCTGTCGCGCCCCGTGGGCGTGGTCCTGGCGGCGATCATCCACCACGTCCCGGACGACCGGGACCCTGCAGGGGTGGTCCAAGGGCTGCTGCCGTTCCTGGCGCCAGGCAGCCACGTCATGCTCACGCACCTGCACGACTCGGGCGACGACCCGCGCGTCGAGGAGGCCAAACGCATCCTGCAGGCGGGGCTGGGCGGGTCCTACTTCCGGCACTCCTCGGAGATCGAGCGGTTCATGGCGGGCCTCACCATCCTCGAACCGGGCGTGGCCCACGTCACCGAGTGGCGGCCGGACGGACCGGCGGGGCCGCTCGAGCACCCCCTCCACACCCAGATGGTGGCCGTCATGGGCCGCAAGGACTGACCGCGCCGATTCAGCGGAGAGTGAAACCCGCGCCCGCACGGCCGGGCACCCGGACCAGCCCCGGAACCCTGGAACCGCAGGCAGGCGGGCGGTTCCGGACACTGTCGGGCCTCGGTTTCGGACACCGGGGGGCACCTCATCCCGGTAAAGAATCTTTTAGAGCGACTTTTCGGTTAACAGCCTTTCTTGTAGCGTTCGCAGGGTTTTGTGAAGTGCATTCATGATCGGATTTCCCGCCAGCAAGATCATGTAAGGACGCCGCGATGCCCATGGCGACTGGCCTGGCCGCGGCCGCGCTCCTCGGCCTGCTGACGCTCCTGGCCACCGCGCGGCACGGCAGGCGCCGACACCGCCCGGAGAAGGAGCACCCCGAGTCCCTGACGGCCGTCCTGGGGCCGGGGGACGAGGAGTACCTCGCCTGGCTGGCCGACCACCACTGGCCGGGCGACGAGTACCTCGACCTGGAGTACGAGTGGCTCGAGGAACTGGATCTCCCCGATCCGGGCGCGCACTACGTGTCGCCGCTGTGCCCCCACTGCAACCTGCGCCGGGAGGACGTGTGGCCCTGCCCCTCGTGCGGGCGGCTCCTGCACTCGTCCTGCGGGCACGGGATGCGGCGCAGGCGGGTCGACCGGCCGTACCGCACCCACGGCGCCGACTCCGAGGCGGTCACCGGCGAGTGGGTGTGCACGGGCTGCACCTCCGTGGTCGGCCTGGACGTGGACCACGGTGACGAAACGGACGGACGCCTGCACTGAATGTGGCGAGTTGCCCGGTGTTGTCCGGCTTCACACGTACCGAACGGTAAAGAATTTCTCATTGACTTGCATATTTCGGACGAGCGGCGGCAGGCTGCAGCTATGCCCTAAATCACAGGGACGCCCTGGAGGAACTCCGTGACCGCTCAGCACCACTCGATCTGCACCCACGAGCCGGCCTGTCCGAAGCCGGACGCGCTCGACCGCGAGGCCGCGCGCACCGTCGCGCACCACCCGGAGCAGGGCTGGAGCCTGCTCTGCAACGGCATCGTCGTCTTCGACGACACCGGGGAGCTGCTGCCCGACGGCCGGGCCGTCGCCCCGCACCGCCACATCACCACCGCGTAGCCACCGGGTCCTCCGCACCCGCACGCCCGCGCCCCACCGCGAGGCGCCTCCCGCCCCTGCCGCACCCGGGACGCGGTGGCTCCCTTCTCCTGGCCGCGGCGGGCCTTCCTCCGCCCGCCGCGGCCAGGAGAAG
>NZ_SMLC01000437.1 GCF_004349245.1 Actinomadura sp. 6K520
GAACTTGGCGGCCTGCGCGTCGGGGGTGGTGAGGGTGAACCCGCCGGTCTCGGGGTCGTGGCGGGCGAGGGTGCGGGGCGACAGGTGGCTGTTGCTGCGCCCGGCCTCGGTCATCAGCAGCGTCCCGAACGAGGTCATCGACTCCAGCGCGTCGCGGGCCTGGCGGGGGCCCCGCTGCCCGGCGCCGAACCGCAGGATCGGGCCGAGCGCCAGGGTGTAGTGCAGCAGCATGACGTGGAACAGCGCCGGGTCGGCGGTCGCGGCGCGTTCCAGCAGCGCGCACAGCGCCGGAGGGTCGTCCAGCAGCTCGGGGGCGGGCGGCGCGGCCAGCCCGGCGCGGCGCAGCCGCGCGTAGGTGAGCTCGTGGCGGTCGCGGGCGGTGAGGCCGCCGGGGACGGTGAAGAACTCGGCGGGGACGGCGTCGGCGAGCCGGGCCCGCGTCTTGGCGTCCAGGGAGGCGCCGCGGACGAAGGCGAGCAGCCCGTCCCCGGGGCCGCTTCCGGGGCCGCTTCCGGGTGCGGTGCCGGGTGCGGTGCCGGTGAGGGGGTCCATGGCGGTTCCTCCGTC
>NZ_SMLC01000438.1 GCF_004349245.1 Actinomadura sp. 6K520
GGGTGGGGCTGGGCTGCGTTGCGCTGGGGTATGTCGGACTGCAGGCGGCCACCGGCGGGCTCGGGGTTCCGCTGGACCTGGACGAGGCCGTCTACGCGAGTCAGTTCTCCGGTGACGCGCCGCGGACGCCGTTCGCGGCGCACCGGTCGCTGGGGGAGGGGTTGCTGGCCGCGCCGGTCACGCTCTGGACGTCGGACGTGACCCTGATCCGGGCGTACTTCGCCGTGCTCTCGGCCGTCCTGCTCCTGGCGGCCTTCTGGCCGTGGTTCAGGGTGCTGGACCGGGCGAGCGTGCCGGTGGCGGCGGCGCTGTTCGCGGTGCCGTGGGTGTCGCTGCGGTTCGGCGCCACCGTGCTGCCGAACATGCCGGTCGCGCTGGGCGCCGTCGCGGCCGCGGGGGTGCTGGCCGCGGGCGGGCGCCGGGCGTGGGCCGCGTTGGCGTTGATCATCGCCGGGGTCGGGTTGCTGCGGCCCACGGACGCGGTGTGGCTCGCGCTGCCGCTGTTCGTGGCGGCGCTCTGGGTTCCGGCGTGGCGGTGGTCGGCGGCGGGCATCGCGGGCGGGGT
>NZ_SMLC01000439.1 GCF_004349245.1 Actinomadura sp. 6K520
CCCGGCCCCCTCACCGCTCCGCCCCACGCGGGCCATTGTGGCGTGAACGGCACCGCGGCGGCGTCCCTCCACAGGGGGACGCCGCCTCCCCCGCTGCCGGGCCCGGAAGACGGCTCCCCGGCGTGACGACGGCCGGCCGCCGCGATCCGTAGCCTCCCGGGTCATGGAGGCAATCATCGAAGTGCGGGGCCTGCGCAAGCGGTACGGGCCGACCCTCGCCGTGGACGGCCTGTCGTTCACCGCCGGCCCGGGGCAGGTCACCGGATTCGTCGGCCCGAACGGCGCCGGCAAGTCCAGCACGCTGCGGATGATCATGGGGCTGGACCGGCCCGACGCCGGATCGGCGCTGGTCGGCGGGCAGCCGTACCGGTCGCTGCGCACGCCGCTGTGCCGGCTCGGGGCGATGCTGGACGCCTCGGCGGTGCATCCGGCGCGGCGCGCCCGCGACCATCTGCGGTGGCTGGCCGACGCCGGCGGCCTGCCGCGCCGCCGCGTCGAGGAGGTCATCGAACTGGCCGGGCTGGCGAGCGCGGCCAGTTCGATGACCTCCTCGAC
>NZ_SMLC01000046.1 GCF_004349245.1 Actinomadura sp. 6K520
CGGCGGAGTCGGGGGCGGGGTGGTCGTCCGGGTCGGCGAGGAGCACGTGGGCGTTGGTCCCGGTGAATCCGAAGCCCGAGACGCCCGCGACCCGCGTCCCGTCCCCGGCGGGCCAGGGTGCCGGGTCCGCCACGACCCGGACGTCCATGTCCGCCCAGGCGACCTGCGGGTTGGGTTCGGTGAAGTGGAGGTTCGCCGGGATCAGCCCGTGGCGCAGGGCGAGGACCGTTTTGATCACCGCCACGATCCCGGCCGCCGACTCGCAGTGCCCGACGTTGCTCTTGACCGACCCCACCAGCAGCGGCGAGCCGTCGCCACGGCCGGGGCCGAGGACCCGCCAGGCCGCGCCGAGCTCGATCGGGTCGCCCAGGGCGGTGCCGGTGCCGTGCGCCTCGAGATAGGAGACCGCCGAGCCGGGGAGCCCGGCCTCGGCCAGCGCGGCGCGGAGCATCTCCTCCTGGGCCCGTCCGCTGGGCGCGGTCAGCCCCGAGGAGGCTCCGTCCTGGTTGACCGCGCTGCCGCGGATGACGGCCAGCACGCGGTCGCCGTCCCGGCGGGCGTCGGCCAGCCGCTTGAGGACGACCACCCCGCAGCCCTCCGCGCGGACGAAGCCGTTGGCGTCGGCCGAGAACGTCCGGCAGCGCCCGTCGGGAGAGAGCATGTGCGCCCGGCTGACCGCCACCGACGAGGTCGGGTCGAGCAGCAGGTTGACTCCCCCGGCCACGGCGGCGGTGCTCTCGCCGGAGCGGAGCGAGCGGACGGCCAGGTGCAGCGCGACCAGGGAGGACGAGCACGCCGTGTCCACCGCGATCGCCGGCCCGTTCAGGCCGAGCGTGAAAGAGATGCGGCCCGCCGCGGCATTGAGGGCGGTGCCGGTGCCGTAGTAGGCGTCGACGTCCTCCAGTCCGCCCCGGGCCAGCACCCGGGCGTAGTCGGAGTAGCTGATCCCGACGAACACGCCGGTGCGCGAGCGCCGCAGGCTCCGGGGGTCGATGCCGGCGTCCTCCAGCGCATGCCACGCGGACTCCAGCAGCAGCCGCTGCTGCGGGTCCAGCGCGTCGGCCTCGCGCGCCGGGAGCCCGAAGAAGGCGGCGTCGAACCGGTCGACGTCCTGGAGGAAGCCGCCCTGGTCGGTGGTGAGGAGGGGCTCTCCCCCGGGCCCCGGCGGGCCGGGCGGCGGCCCGTCCCAGCGTCCGGGCGGCACGGGCCCGACGCCGTCGCGCCCGTCGCGCAGCAGCTCCCACAGCGCCTCCACGGAATCCGCCCCCGGGAAGCGCCCCGCCATCCCGACGATCGCGACGGGTTCGCCCGCCCCGCCGCCGCGCTCGGCGGCGGAGCCGGTCCCCGCCGTGGGGAGCGCCGCCGGACGCGCCGGACGCGCCGCGCGCGCCGGCGCGTCCGGGCGGGTCCGGGTGGGCCGCGCGCCGGAACCCGCGCCCCACCGTTCGAGGACGTGCGCGGCGAGTTCGGCGATCGTCGGGTGGTCGAAGACGTCGGCGGCGGCGAGGTCCGTGCCGAAGTCCTCCCCCAGGCCCGCCACCAGGTCCGCTGCCATGATCGAGTCGAGGCCCAGCTCGAAGAAGCCGGTGCCCTCGTCGACGGCCCGCGGGTCGTCGTGCCCGAGCTGGGCCGCCACCAGCCGCCGCAGGTGGGAGCGGGCGGCCGGTTCGCGGGCCCGTTCCGGGAGCGCGGCCAGTTCCGCGGCCACCGGTGTCGCGCGGCCGTCCCGGCCGGCCCGCCCGTCCGGCGCGGCGCCGTCCCCGAGCAGCGCGCGCGGCCGCAGGCCCGACATGACGCGGTCCAGCCGCGCCAGGTCGAGCGGGCAGCTCACGACATGCCCGGAGGCGCCCGGCGCCCGTTCGGCGAGCGCGGCGCACCCGCGCTCGGCGGTGAGGGCGCCGACGCCCACCCGCGCGTACCTCTCCAGGGCTTCCTCGTCGGCCATCCCGAGGCCGTCGAGCGTCCACGGCCCGTAGGCGATGCTCGTCGCCGGCAGCCCCCGGGACCTGCGGTGCGCGGCGAGCGCGTCCAGCCCGCCGTTCGCGGCCGAGTAGGCGGCGTACCCCTCGGTGCCCCACACCGCCGAGACGGACGAGACCAGGACGAAGAAGTCCAGCGGCCACCGCTCCGCCGCCCGGTGCAGCGACCACGCCGCGGCGTACTTGTTCCGGAGCGCGGCGGCGAACCCTTCGGCGCCGGTGTCCTCCGCCGGTGCTCGCTCCAGGCTCCCGGCCGCGTGGACGACGCCTCGCACGGCCGGCATGCCCGCAAGGGGCGCGCAGGCCGAGGCCAGCGCCGCCGGAGTGTCGCAGCCGCCGCCCCGGTAGGCCACCGAGACGTCCTGGCCGCGCAGCTCCGCGAGGAGTCCCGCCGCCTCGGCGCCGAGGGCGTCCTCGGGGCGGCGGCCGATCAGCAGCAGGTGGCGGGCGCCGCGCCGCACGAGGTCGGTGACCAGTTCCCGGCCCACCGCGCCGAGGGCTCCCGTCACGACGTAGGTTGCGTCGTCCCTGATCGGCAGGTGCGGCGCGTGCCCGGGGACGGCGCTCAGCCGGGCGCCCAGGATCCGTCCTCCGCGCACCGCCGCCAGGTCTTCGGCCGCGGCGCCGGGCCCTCGGGCGGCCTCGCCCGCGACGAAGCGCAGCAGGGCCCCGGCGTCGTCCGGCTCCGGGTCGGCGGGGAGGTCGGTGATCCCGCCCCACACCGTGCTGAACTCAAGGCCCATCACCGGGGCCAGGCCGTGCAGCAGCCCGTGCGACAGCGAGTCGACCTGGTCGTGGTCGTCGATCCGGCGGGCTCCCCGGGTGGTGACGAACGCCCGCGCCGGTCCCGGCCCGCTTGCGGCGCGCAGGCCGTGGACGGCCGCGGTGATGTCGGCGCACAGCCTGGCCGACGCTTCGACGCCGGCGTCCGCCGCGTCGTCGCCGGACAGGGACGGCGCCGCCTCCGGCACGAGGACCAGGGCGGTGCTCTCCGCCGCGCGGTGCCCGGCCCAGAAGCCCGACCAGCCGGCGGAGCCGGCGGGCAGGGGCAGGTGCTCCCAGCCGGCGTCGGCCGCCGCGGGCGCCAGCGCGTCCGGGCCGAGCACGGTGCCCGCCGCGCCGCGGTGCGCCGCGGCGCCGATCAGGAGCTTCATGAGCTCGACGTCGTCTCCGGCGAGGACCCAGGAAACTCCCGTGCCCTCCGCCAGCGGCTCGACGGGCTGCCAGACGAGCTGATGCGTCTCGGGCGGTGCCGTCTCGGGCAGGGCCGTCCCGGGCGGTGCCGTCTCGGGGGCGGCCGGTGCGGCGGGCTGCGCGGTGGCTTGCGGGGTGCCGGCCGATTCGGGTGCGTACCGGGTGCGCTGCCACGGGTAGAACGGCAGGTCGATCACCTGCCGCACGGTGGGCGCGCCCGCGCCGTCGTCCGCGGCACCGGCGGGGGCACCGCGGACGACGGTCACGCCGGCCGGTTCCGCGCCCGCCGCCAGGGCGCGGAGCCGCCGGGCCGCGGTGCCCGGATCGGCGGCCTCGATCCGGGCCCGGACGTCGAGCCTGGTCCGCCCGAAGGTGGCGGTGTGGGCGAACGCGGCGTAGTCGGCGGGGTCGAGCCCGTCCAGCGCGGCGGCGTACCGGTCCGCGAGCGCGCGCAGGGCCGCGCCGGTCTTCGCGGAGATCTCGAAGCCCCCGGCCGGCGCGCCGTCCGGCTCCGGCGCGGGGTCCTCGACGAGACCCGGTTCCCGCGGGTCGGCGAGGATGATGTGGGCGTTGGTCCCGCTCATGCCGAACGAGCTGACCGCCGCGTGGCCGCCGGCCGCCGGGTCCCAGTCGGTGAGGTCCGACGGGACGGTGATGCCGGTGCCCGCCAGGTCGATCCTCGGGTTCAGGGTGCGGAAGTGCACCAGCGGCGGGAAGCGCCGCTCGCGCAGGCTGAGCACGGCCTTCAGCAGCCCGGCCACGCCGGCCGCCGACTCCAGGTGCCCGACGTTGGTCTTGAGCGCGCCGACCGCGAGCGGCCGGCCGCCGTTCCGGCGGCCGAGCGCCGTGGCCAGCGCCTCCATCTCGATGGGGTCGCCGAGCGAGGTCCCGGTGCCGTGCGTCTCGACGTACCCGATGTCGGCCGGCTGGAGGCCCGCCTCGGCCAGCGCCGTCTCGATCAGGGAGACCTGCGACAGGACGTTCGGCGCGGTGAAGCCGCCGGCGCGTCCGTCCTGGTTGACGGCGGAGCCGCGGATCACGGCGTGCACCCGGTCGCCGTCCCGCAGCGCGCGGTCCAGCCGTTTCAGGACGACGACACCGCACCCCTCGCCGCGGGTGAACCCGTTGGCGCGGGCGTCGAAGGTCTTGCAGCGGCCGTCGGGCGCCAGCGAGCGGGTCTCCGCCACCAGGCGCATGGAACGCGGCGAGAGGATCAGGTTGGTCCCGCCGGCGAGCGCCACCTCGCACTCGCCGCGCCGCAGCGCCTGCACGGCGAGGTGGACGGCCACCAGGGACGACGAGCAGGCCGTGTCGACCGCGAGCGTGGGGCCGGTGAGCCCCAGCGCGTGGGCGATGCGCCCGGCCGCGAAGTTGTGGCCGTTCCCCGTCGTCCAGTACGCGTCCGGTTCCCCGGCGAGCCAGTCGCGGTAGTCCTGCCACATGATGCCGAGGTAGAACCCGGTCCGCGTCCCGGCGGCCGCGTCGACGGGCAGCGCGGCGTCCTCCAGGGCCTCCCACGCGACCTCCAGGAGGAGGCGGTGCTGGGGGTCCAGGTGCCGCGCCTCGCGGGGGCTGATGCCGAAGAAGCCCGCGTCGAAGTCCAGCACGTCGTCGAGGAAGCCGCCGCGTTGCGGGAGACCTCGCCAGTCCTCCGCGAACGGTTCCCTGCGCTCCGCCGGCATCGGGCCCACCAGGTCGCGGCCCCCGGCCAGCATCCGCCAGTAGCCGTCGAGGTCGCCGGTGCCGCCGGGCAGCCGCAGGCCGGCCCCGACGATGGCGACGGGACCGCCGCCCTCCCGCTCCTCCAGGCGCCGGCGCAACTCTCGGATCGTCGCGAGCGCCCGGGTGAGCGGAGTCCGCTTTCCGGCCGCGGTGCCGTTGTCTTCCATGGCCTCCGTTCCTTGCGGTCAGGTCCGCGCGTGCTGCGCGGAGGCGGTGGCGGCCGGGTCTGCGGGGCCGGCAAGCCGCTCGCAGAGCGCGCCGGCCAGGGCGGCGGGGTTGCCGTAGGTCCACAGCAGCGTCGGTGAGAGCTGCAGACCGAAGGCCGCTTCGAGGCGGTTGCGCAGTTCGAGGCTCATCAGCGAGTCGAGCCCCAGCGACTTGAACGGGGTCTCCGCGCCGATCCGCTCGGGGGCCGCGCCGAGGACGCGTCCGGACAGCTCGCGCACCTTCTCCTCCACCAGCCCGGCGCGGCTCTCCGGCGGCGCCTCCAGCAGGCTGGCGAGGAAGGCTCCGCCGGCGGGTCCGGACGCCCCGCCCCGCGCCGCGGCCGAGTAGAGCCGCTCCCAGCTCTTCAGCGAGGCGATCTCCGGATAGGAGTCGAACCATCGGCGCAGGTCGACGGGGACGTAGCCGATCACCGGCTCGTCGCCGTCGAGGAGCCGCGGCAGGGCCTGCCAGGCTTCGTGCGGGGCGATACCGCTCATCCCGCGCTCCTCCAGGCGGTCGCCCCGCCGCTGGTCCCGCGCGGCGAGCCCGGCCTCGGTGAACGGGCCCCACTGCACGCTCAGCGCGGGGAGCCCCCGGCGACGCCTGCGCACCGCGAAGGCGTCGAGGTAGGCGTTGGCCGCGGCATAGGCGGCCTGGCCGGGGTTGCCGATCAGGCCGGCCGCGGAGGAGAACAGCACGAAGAAGTCGAGCGGCTCGTCGGCGGTGACCGCCTCCACGTTCCGGGCGCCGTCGGCCTTGGGCACGAGGGTGCGGCGCAGGAGGTCCGGTGTGAGGTTGGCGATCGTGGCGTCCGCCAGCACTCCGGCCGCGTGCACGACTCCGCGCAGCCGCGGGAGCCCGTCCCGCACCGAGTCCAGGCCCCGGCGGAGGGCGCCTGCGTCGCCGACATCGCACTGCAGGGTCTCCACCCGCGTTCCGCCGGCCCGGAGGGCGGCGAGCCGCGCCTCGGCCTCGGCGCCGGGCGCCGACCGCCCGATCAGGAGGAGCGCGCCGGCCCGGTGGGAGGCCAGGTGCTCGGCGAGCGACAGGCCGAGCCCGCCGAGGCCGCCGGTGATCAGATAGGTGCCGTCCGGGCGGAACGCTCCGCCCGGCATCGGCACCGCGTCCACCCGTTCGACGGTCCCGGGGCCGGACACCACGGTCTGGGCGGCCCACCGGGCCGCCGCGCCGCCGTCCCCCGTGAACTCGGCGAAGGTGCGCCGGCGGGTGGCCGGAGGCTTGAGGGTCCCCTTCTCGACCAGCTCCCAGACCTCCCCCAGCAGCTTGGCGACGCGCGCCGGGCGGCGCCGGGCCAGGCCCGCGATGTCGGCGACCGCGAAGACCGCCCCGGTGCTCAGGGACTCCAGCGCGATGGAGCCGGGGTCGCCCTGCGGCCGGACGAAGTCCACGAAGCGGCCGCCGTCCGCGAGCACCTCCAGCCCGAGGCGCAGGACCGGACCGCCCACGTGGTTGACCAGGACGTCCACGCCGCCACCGCCGGTGAGGGCCCGCGCGCGGTCCGCCCAGGAACGGTCGGCGCGGTCCAGGACGTCGGCGACGCCGAGCCGCACGACCTGGTCGCGCTGGTCCAGGCTCTCGACCGTCGCGAGGACCCGGCCGCCGAGGGCGAGGGCCACCTGGACGAGGGCGAGCCCGGCGCCGCCGTCCTGGACGTGGACCAGCACGGTCTCGCCCGGGTCGAGCCTGGCGAGGTCGGCCAGCGCGTGCCACGCGGCGGTCATCGCGGCGGGAAGCGCCGCGGCCTCCTCGTCCGCCAGGTCGTCGGGGACGCCCCGGAGGTGCTCGGCCCGCACGGTGACGTGGGTGGCGGGCGGTCCCGCCGCGCACGCCGCGACCCGGTCGCCGGGTTCGAGGCCGGCGACGTCCGGGCCGACCGCGGCGATCCGGCCCGCGAACCCGGTGAGGCCCGCCGGCGCGGCGGCCCCGGACGCGGCGGGCGCGCAGGCGGCGATCTCGATCTCCACCTCGCCCGGCCCCGGCGGGACCCGTTCGAGCGGGACGCACCGGGGCTTGGCGGGCGCGCGGGAGAGCTCGACGCGGAACGGCTGCGGGCGGGTGCCCGGGACGGGCCAACGCTCCGCCCCCTCATCGGCCGGGCCCCGTGCCAGCCGGGCCACCGCGCGGCGCGCGGCGCGCAGGACGACCTGGTCGTCGCCGTCGTGGCGGGCCAGCTCGGCCGCGCAGGCCGCCGCCCAGCCCGGATCGTCCGGGTCGACGTCGATCACCCGGGCCGCCAGCTCGCCGTGCTCGCGCCGCAGCACGCGCGTGTAGCCCCAGTAGAGCGCCGAGCCCGGGTCGGTCTCGCCCGCGGACCCGCCCTCCTGCGCGAGCGCGGTGACGACGGCGAGGGCGGGGGTGAGGTCGTGGCCCGCGCATGCCCGGACGACCGAGGTGAGGCGGTCGAGTCCGGACTGCTGCGTCTCGATTCCGGCCGCTCGCGGCGGAGCCATGAAGACCACCGCGTCCACCGGCCCCGGGCCGTCGGCCGCCGCCGCGGGAGCCAGGACCGCGTCGATGTCGTCCGCCGTTGCGTGGACGACCTCGACGCCCAGCGCCGCCACGGCCCCGGACAGCTCGACGGCTGCGCCGGCCGGCTCGCCGAGGATCACCCAGCGCCGCCCGGCCGGGTCGCCGGCGGGCGGTACGTCCTCGTCCGATGCGGTCTCAACCCACTGCACCCGGTGCAGCCGGTCGTCGTCATGGCCGTCTCCAACGGCCGGCAGCGGCTGCAGGGCCAGTCCTTGGACGGTCATCAGCGGCTCGCGGTCTTCGCCGAAGACGCCGATGTCCATGCGGCCGTCCGCGCGGCGCTTGGCGTGGGACCACGCGGTGGTCACCTTGGCGCCGTCGCCTCCGCCCGCCCCGTCGAAGAGGACGATCCGTTCCACGGACGTCGGCAGCACGGCCGCGTCCTCCTCGGAGAGAGTCAGCGAGACCTGGAGCGCACCGTCCCACAGCGCCGGGTGCAGGACATGGGTCCTGGCGGACGCGTGCAGGCCGTCCGGCAACACCAGTTCGGCCAACGCCTCCCGCGCCTCCGCGTGCACATGCAGCTTCCGGAGGGTCTGGAAGGACGGGCCGTAACCGAGCTGACGGCGCTCGCACCGCTCGTAGAAGTCGCCGGTGGGAGTGGGTTCGACGTCCTCGTGCCACTCCGGGAAGCGGGGGGCGGCATGGTCGTCCGCCCGGCCACCGGTCCGTCCCGTGGCGTTCACCGCCCATGACGCCGCACCGTCCGGAAGCGACAGGAGCCTGCAGCGCCCGGCCTCGCCGAGATCGTCGCGCCATTCCACGGTGAGCGGGAGCGGATCCCCGGCCAGTGCCACCTCCTCCTGGAAGACGACATCCTCCAGGACGCCCGGCGGCGAACCCCGCCGGGCGCGGGCGGCGTTCACCATGAGGCTCAGCATCGCCGCCCCCGGGAGCACGGCCGTCCCGTACACCCGGTGATCGCCGAGCCACGGGAGATCCGCCAGCGACAGCTCCATGGCGGCGTGCCACGCGCCGGGGTCGCCGGGAGCCGGCACCAGCGGCGCCTCGAACCCGCGGTTCGCTCCGGAGCCGCGGGGCCGCTCGTCGGTCCAGTGGCGGTCGCCGCGCAGCGGGTAGCCGGGCACGGCCGGCAGGCCCGGTCCGGGGGCGCCGGACCCGCCGAAGGGTTCGAGCCCGGCCGCGTAGGACCCGGCCAGCGCCATGCCGAAGTCCGCGGCCGTGCCGCGGTCGCGGCGGAGCGTGGGCAGCACCGCGACCCGGCCGGGGCGGCCCTCGGCCAGCTGCTCGACGGCCGGCACCAGCACGGGATGGGGACTGATCTCCACCACGTGGGTGACGCCCTCGTCCAGGAGGACGCCCATGGCGTCGGCGAACAGCACCGGCCGGCGCAGGTTCTCCGCCCAGTACTCCGCGTCCATCTCCGGCCCGTCCAGGCGCCGGCACGAGACCGTGGACATCAGCTCGATGGAGCCGCGGCGCGGCACCGCGGGCGCGAGCTCGGAGAGCAGCTCCGCGCGCAGCGGGTCCATCTGCGGGCTGTGCGAGGCGTAGTCGACGTTCACCAGCCGGCAGTAGACGCCGTCCGCTTCGAGCACTTCCTTGAGGACCAGCACGGCCTCCTCGTCCCCCGACAGCACGCACGAGCTCGGGCCGTTGTGGACGGCGAGGGACACGCTGTCCTCGAACCCCTCCAGCGCGGCCTGCGCCGCCGTCCGGTCGAGGTCGACGGCGAGCATCCGGCCCCGGCCGGACGTCCGGCGCGCGATCGCGCTCCGGCGCGCCATCACCAGCGCGGCGTCCTCGTACGACAGGACGCCCGCCAGCGTCGCGGCGGTGATCTCGCCCTGGCTGTGGCCCAGCACGACGTCGGGTTCCACGCCGGCGCCCCGCCACAGCTCGGCGAGGCCGAGCGCCATCGTCCACAGCGTCGGCTGGAGCATGTCGATCCTGGTCATCCACTCCTCGCCCGACTCGCCGGTGAACACGGCGAGCGGGTCCCAGGCGACGTGCGGCCGGAGCGCCTCGGCGCATCTCTCGACGGTCGCGGCGAACAGCGGGCTCTCGGCGCAGAGGGCCCGGCCCATCCCGCTCCATTGCGAGCCCTGGCCGGGGAAGACGAACGCCGTCCGGCCGCGGGGGACCGCCCGGCCCGTCGCCACGGCCGGGTGCTCGCCGGCCGCGTCCGGCCCGGCGGCCAGCGCGGCCAGCGCGCTCTCAAGGCCGTCGCCGCCGGCGGCGACGATCCCCGCGCGCTCCGGGAAGTGATCCCGGCGCGGGCCGAGGACCGCCTGCAACTCGTCCGTCCCGACCGGGGCGGCGGCGACGAAGTCGCCGAGTTCGCGGGCCCGTTCGGCGAGCACCGGGCGATCCTTGGCCGACAGCGGGACGATCGCCGGGAGGCCCGTCGGCGTCCGGGCGGAGTCGGCCGCCGGGGTCTCGCATGCCTGCGGAGCGCTGCGCACGACCACATGGGCGTTGGTGCCGCCCCAGCCGAACGAGTTGACCCCCATGTAGAGGGGACCGCCGTCCGGCAGTTCGAGCGGCTCCCGGACCACCCGCACGTTGATGTCCTCGAACGGGATCCGGGGGTTCAGCTCGGCCGAATGCAGGCTCGGCGGCACCACCCGGTGCCGGAGCGCCAGCAGGACCTTGAACAGGCCCGCCAGCCCCGCGCACGCCTCCAGATGCCCGATATTGGTCTTGATCGAGCCGATCGGCAGCGGCCCGCCGTCCCGCCCGGTCCCGAGCACCCGCCCGATGGCGCCGGCCTCGATCGGGTCGCCGCGGCCCGTGCCGGTGCCGTGCGCCTCGAGGTATGCCAGCGCCTGGTAGGGCACGCCGCCGGCGAGATAGGCGCGGGTCAGCAGGTCCTCCTGGCCCTCCCGGCTCGGCGTCACCAGGCTGTCGCCGCCGCCGTCGTTGTTGACCACGGTGCGGACGATGACGCCGTGGATCCGGTCGCCGTCGTCGAGCGCGCGCTTCAGCGTCTTCACGTACAGCGCCGCGACGCCCTCACCGCGGACGAAGCCGTTGGCGGACGCGGAGAAGGCGGCGCATCGCCCGTCCGGTGACAGGCCCCCGAAATGGGTCAGCCCCACGGTCACATGGGGATCGAGCATGAGGTTGGCGCCGCCGACCACCGCGGCCTCGATCTCCCCCTCGCGCAGCGCCTGGCCGGCGAGGTGCAGCGCGACGAGCGAGGAGGAGCAGCCCGTCTCGACCGTCAGGCTCGGGCCGCGCAGCCCGAAGAAGTAGGAGAGGCGGGCCGCGATCACGTCGAGCGCGTTGCCCACCAGGCTGTGCGGCGTGGGCCGCACCCCCCGGGCGATGCGCATCAGCTCGTAGTCGTGCCAGGAGCAGCCGATGTAGACGCCCGTCCTGGTCCCGCCGAGCGCGGCGGCGGGCCGGCCCGCGTCCTCCAGCGCCCGCCAGGTCAGCTCCATCAGCAGGCGCTGCTGCGGATCGAGGACCTGGGCCTCGCGCGGCGAGACGCCGAAGAACCCGGCATCGAAGCGGTCGACGCCGTCGATGAATCCGCCGACCGCCTGGATCTCCCGCTCGGGGTCCAGCGGCGCGGTGGCGTCCCACCGCTCGGGCGGGACCGGGCCGATCGCGTCGCGCCCGTCCATCAGCAGGCTCCAGAGCCCGTCGACGTCCGCGGCACCGGGGAACCTGCCCGCCATGCCGACGACGGCGATCAGCTTCTCCGGATCGTGTGCTGCGTTGTGGTCCATGCGCTGCCTTCTCGTGCGGTTGCGGGGGCCGGGGGCGTGCGGTGCTACTCGCGGAAGCGCATGCGGACGAGGCCCTTGCTGGCGCGGATCATCCGCGGGCCGATCTCGGGAGGGGCCTCCCTGCGGCACCAGATGGCGTTCTTCGCCATCTTCAGCGGTGTCATGTTGAAGCAGCGGGTGTCGCGCTCACCCAGCCGGAACGCCGGCGCGATGTAGTCGGCGTCCTTGATGCGCCCGAGGATCCGCGCGGCGGCGGCGTCCGCGGTCACCGTGCCCTCCCGCACCGATTCGCACAGTTCGCGGGTGGCGATCCCCAGCTCGTTGAACCCCTCGCTGACCGGCAGCGGCGAGCCGGGGTGCTTGCTGTTCTCCAGATCCAGGAAGACCTTCTCGTCACCCGTCTTGGCGAACCGGTAGTAGGCGTCCTCCAGCATGACGTTGCCGAGCATCGTGCCGAGCATCCAGGTGCGGCACGTCGCGTTCCACAGCTCGTAGTCGCCGAAGCCGACGAAGGAGCTGAAGACGAGGTCGTCGTGGAAGTCGAAGAGTCCCTGCTGCAGCGCCTCCAGGTACCCGAACCGCTCCAGCGACCAGTTCCCGTCCCTGGAGGCCGCGATCAGCCGCCAGCCGAGGGCGTTGACGAGTTCGAGGGTGTTGGTGAGGCCGCGGGAGTACAGGGCGTCGATGAACCCCGCCGCGTGGGAGGTGAGGCAGTACCGCTCCCCCACCACCTGCTTGGCCGAGTACTGCAGCCGCCCCGTGGAGACCCAGGGCCGGACGGCCTTGGCCTCCTTGAACTGGTGCGCGATCTGCGGGAACCGTTCCAGGAAGGCGTTGAACTCCTGTTCCGGGGAGACGCCGTCCTCCTTGGGATGGACCCTCGGGTCGAAGGTCAGCCCGACGCTGCAGAGCTTGTTGATCGCCCCCGGATGATTGTCGAACGGGATGACCCAGAGCCATCCGCCGTCGAAGACATGGTGCAGGGTGCCGTTGTGCCACGGGTTCGGCTGGTCATGGCGCTTGGCGGCGGGCGCGTCGTCGAACGGCGTCACCCCGATCATGTGCGTGAAGATCGTGCGGGTGTGGGTGCGCGCCCTGGTGGGGGTCTCCCGCAGTTCGAACTTCTCCGCCAGCGGCGACCGGAAGCCGCTGCCGTCGACCACGTACGAGGCGCGGAACTCCTCGCCGCGGGCACCGCGGAGCACCGCCCCGGAGTCCGGGTCGATCTCGATGTCCTCGATCCTGGTGTTCAGCCGCGGGGTCGCGCCGTACTTGACCGCCACGTGGAACAGGTAGGCGTCGATGTCCTGCCTGAACAGGTGGGTCTCGGTCCGCAGCGCCGCCGGGACGACCAGCTGGTTGACCTCTTCGCGGTTCTGCGGCCGCCCTTCGCGGTGGTAGACGAACCCGAAGTTCTGCTTCCGGCCGCAGTTGGCCGAGACGTGCCGCCTGATGCCCTTGAAGCTCGACAGCGGCATGATCTCCGGCACCCGGTAGCGGTCGGCGATGAGCCGGGTCATTCCGGAGGTGTACGGGATGGTCGACTCGCCCACGGCGAACCGCGGGTGCACGCCCGCGTCCAGCAGCAGCACGCTCACGCCGTTGCGGGCGAGGATGGCGCCGAGCATGCCGCCCGCCATGCCGCTGCCCAGGATCGCCACGTCGAAATGTTCGGCGCGCCGGGGCGCGCTGGTGTTCGACTGCACTTGTCTCACCCTTCGCTTCGCGGGCCGCGACGGCCCTTCCGTTCTCTGTGGCGGCGGCGCGCCCGCTTCAGGGCGGCACCGCGGTCCGTCCCGTCGGCTCGCGGGCGCCCCCGGCGGCCGCCGGCTCGTCCGCGTGCCCGCGGAGGGTCAGCGACAGCAGGGGCCCGGTCATCAGCGTCGTCAGCAGCGTCATGACGACCATCAGCGAGTAGAGCGGGTCGTCGAGCAGGCCGAACTGCAGGCCGACGCCGAGGACGACGGGGCCGGTCAGCCCCCGCGTGTTCATCAGCGCGGCGATCGCGGCCGAGGGCCGCGCCGGCATCCCCTGGGTGCGCAGCCCCAGGTAGGTTCCGCCGACCTTGCCCGCCACGGCCACGGCCATGATCAGGCACAGCAGCCACAGGTCGGAGACGTCCAGCGAGGCCAGGTCGATGCGCAGGCCGGCCACCACGAAGTAGACCGGCAGCAGCACGGCGGTGAGCTGGCCGAGGCGGTCCTCCAGCTCGGCCCGCAGGGCCGGGCCGCCGCCGCCCCGCGGCATGATCAGCCCGAACAGGAACGCGCCCATGATCAGGTGCATGCCCATCGCCTGGGTCGCCACGGCCGACAGGAGCGTCCCGCTGAGGAGCACCGCGAAGGTCCACGGCGTCAGCGGCCCGCCGGCCCCGCCGGCCGACAGGAACCCGCGCAGCAGCGGCCTGACGACGAGGAACAGGAGGGCCGCGTAGCAGACGAACAGGCCCGCCCGCCACAGCGCCGCCTCGCCGCCCACCATGGCCTGGACGGCCGCGAGCGCGACCCACGCCGCGACGTCGACGATCGCGGCCACCGCCAGCGCCAGACCTCCCAGCGGCGTGGCGAACAGCCCCCGGTCCTCCAGGATCCTGGCGAGCACCGGGAAGGCCGTCACCGAGACGGCCAGCCCGATGAACACCACGAACGCGGCCGCCGGGCTCCCCTCCACCGGGTGCGCGCGCAGCAGGTGGAACCCCAGGCCGAGCCCGAGGCCGAAGGGGACAAGGGTGGCCCCGACGATCGCGCCGACGGCCGGCCGCCCCCTGCCCCGCAGCGCGCCGGTGTCGACCTCCAGCCCGACGGCGAACATGAACACCGCCAGGCCGAGGTCCGCGATCCCGGCGAGGACCGACTGGACCTCCGCGGGGAACAGCGCTTCGGAGATCCCGTCGCTCAGCAGCGTGGGGCCGAGCAGGATGCCCGCGACGATCTCACCGACCACCGCGGGCTGCCCCACGCGCGTCGCCAGCGCCCCGAGCCCGCGCGCGAGCACGAGGATCAACGCGAGATCCGCGAACAACAACTGCACCTGATGGCTGGTCACTGGCGGGCGGCTCCACTCACTTCTGATCGAACGGGCAGGCGCTCACGGCGGACCGGCTGGGCGGCCGATCAGGTCGTGGCCTCCACCGCACCTTCGGCGAGCAGATCGTCCAGCTGGATATGGAACAGCTCGTGCTTTCCGCTCAGGCCGGAGATCAGCTGCACGAAGTCCTTGGACGGCTCGTTCTTCTTCTCCGGATCGACGAGTTCCTGCGCCAGGCTGTAATAGAACTCCTCGTACTTGGTGCGGTCGTAGAACCGCTCGACGAAGGTCCTGATCTCGTCGAAGAAGGCGCGGTAGGCGCCGGCGTACCGGTCCAGCGCGGCCTTCTCGATCTCGGGATGGTCCAGGACCGTCCCGAGGATCTTCGCCAGGGTGCTGGCGGCCAGCGTCGCCAGCGCGACGCCGGTCGAGAACAGCGGGTCGACGAACGCCGCCGAGTCGCCCACCAGGACCCAGCCGTCGCCGTGGAAGGTGTGGGAGGTGTACGACCAGTCGCGGGCGCTGCGGAAGCCGCCGGACTGGCGGGCGTCACGCAGCAGGTACTTGAGCTTGGTGGTGCGCTCCCGCTGCTCGGCGAACAGCTCCTGCAGCGACTGGTCGGTCTTGCCGGCGTTCTCGGCGCGGGTCACGTAGCCGACGCTCTGCCGGTCCTTGTCGATGGGGATGGCCCAGAACCAGCCCTCGTCCAGGCCCTCGATGAGGATGTTCGTCCACTCGTCGCCGGGCAGCCGGTCGCAGCCGTCGAAGTACGTCCAGACGGCGACGTTGCGGAGCTCGTCGTGCCAGGTGATCTCGGAGAAGCGCCGGCTGAGGACGCGGGCCTGCCCCGAGGCGTCCACGACCATGGTGGCGCGCGCCTCGTGGACCTGCTTCTCGCCCTGGACCGAGTAGCGCACGCCGGTGACCCGGCCCGAGTCGTCCAGGATCGGCTCCTTGACCGTCGCCTCCTCCAGGACGTGGGCGCCCAGTTCGCGGGCCCGGTCGAGGATCAGCGTGTCGAAGTCCGCGCGGCGGGTGTGGTACGCGTACGCGTAGGGGCCGCCCTTGATGAACGAGAAGTTCCACGGGACCTGGTCGTTGCCCCACACGAGCGTCCCGCCGTACTTGCGTTCGAAGCCGCGGGCGTCCATGCGCTCGGTGAGCCCGAGCTCCTCCATGGGCCGCATGACCGCGGGGATGAGGGACTCCCCGATGTGATAGCGCGGGAAGCGCTCCCGGTCGAGGACGAGGACCCGGCGCCCGTTCTTGGCGAGCAGGCCGGCGGTGGTGGCGCCGGCGGGGCCGCCACCGATCACCACGACGTCGAATTGGTCAGGAATCCCGAAGAGATTGGGCGACATGCCGACCTTCCACTAATCCGGATACGGCTTGACCGAACCATCCGCGAACCCGATTCCGAGAACCGGACCGATCGATACCCCGCCATTCTGCCCAGCCGGTGCTAGAGAAAGTCTGCACGCCTGCTGGACGATGTCGAAACACAAATAGCCGCAATTTGGGAGATGACATGAAGGCGGCGGGGCAGAACAGTGGAAAGCGTCACGGAATCCGGACACGCCGCGCCCGCCATGCGCCGAAACCCGGCGATGGCGGCGAATGGGAACGGCCGGCGGACCGCTAGAGGCGGGCCGCCGGATGATCGATATGCGGAATGTTCTCCGTGCCGCTGAAGAAGCCGTTCCTGGCCCGCTGGTACCGCAGCACCCTGCGCAGCGCCTCGTGGCGGCGGCGCTCCGGTTCCTGCCGCGAGCACTCGGCGGCGTACGTGCCGATCAGCGTGTGGAACCGGTAGTTGTCGCGGCCTTCGGCGTCCAGCAGGTGGTTGTCGGCGAGGTTCTCCAGCAGCCCCCGGGCCGAACCCCACGGCAGCCCGGCCAGCGCGGCGGCCTCGGAGACGCAGAACACGGGCGAGCCGTACGCGCCCAGCAGCCGGAACATGCGGGCGGGCTCGGGGTCCAGCGCCCGGTACGAGGCCCCGAACACCGACCGCAGCGTCGCCTCGGGGTCGTTCTCCACCGCGAGCCGGTCGAGCCGGCTGTTCTTCGGGGTGTAGCGCTCGACCAGCTCGGCGAACCGCATCCGGGGATGGGCGGTGAGCTGCTCGGCGGCGAGCCGCAGGGCGAGCGGGAGGTGGCCGCACATCTCGGCGATGCGGACCGTGTCCTCGCGCTGCCCGTCCACCCGTTCCGCACCGATCAGGTAGGTGAGCAGGCTGATCGACTCGTCGAGCTCCAGCGGGGCCACCTCGACGCGGTGCGCCCCGTCCCGCGCCACGAAGCCGCTCTGCCGCCGCCTGCTGGTGATCAGGACGCAGGCGGGGCCGCCGGGGACCAGGGGCCGCAGCTGCTCGGGGTCGAGCGCGTCGTCGAGGACGATCAGCACCCGCCGGTCGTGCAGGAGGCTCCGGTACAGGGCCGTCCGCCCCTCCGGTTCGGCGGGCACGTGGCTGCGGCTCACCCCGAGGCTGAGCAGCAGCGAGGTGAGCGCCTCCGCGGCGTCCAGCGGCCGGCGCCCGGGGCTGAAGCCGCCGAGGTCGATGAACAGCTGGCCGTCGGGGAACCGGTCGATGAACTCGTGCCCGACCGTGAGGGCCAGCGCGGTCTTCCCGCTGCCCGCGACCCCGTCGATCACGACCAGCGGGGGCTTGCTCCCGGGCTGGGCCAGCCCCTCGTCGATGATCGCCCGCAGCGCGCCGAGCTCCGCCGACCGGCCGACGAACCCGCGCGCCTTCGGGGGGAGCTGCGCCGGGCGCAGCGCCACGAACTCCCCGGGGCCCCGCTCCCGTGGCCCCGGGCGGCCGAGCGGGGGCGGCCCGTCCGGTACCGGCGCCAGCAGCTCCGGGCTCCCCGCGAGGATCTGCGCATGCAGCTTGCGCAGGTCGGGGCCTGGCTCGATGCCCAGCTCCTGGATCAGCAGCTCCCGCGTCTCGCGGTACACCTCCAGCGCCCGCGCCTGCCTGCCGCACCGGTACAGCGCCAGCATGAGCAGCCAGCGCAGGCGCTCGCGGAGCGGATGCCGGGCGACGGAGGCGGTCAGGACCGCGGCGAGCTCGGAGTGCCGCCCCACCTCCAGCATCAGGGCGGCCCATTCCTCGGTCGCCGTCATCCGCAGCTCGAACAGGTGGGCGCGTTCGGTCTCGGCGAAGGGGCCCGGCACGCTCGCGTAGGCCTCCCCCCGCCACAGGCCGAGCGCCGCGTCGAACTCGCGGAGCGCCGCCGGTGCGAGGCCCTCCGCCAGCGACCGGCGGGCGCGCGCCAGCAGCTCCATGAACCGCTCGGCGTCGATGTTCTCCGGCGGGACGCACAGGCTGTAGCCGCCGCCCGTCGAGACCAGCACCTCGCCGGTGTCCCGCCGCCCGCGCCGGGGCTCCAGCACCTTGCGCAGGCCGGCGACGTAGGTGTGGACGCTGTTGCTGGCGGTGGCCGGGACCGTGTCGCCCCAGACGGCATCGATGATCTCGTCGATCTCCACGACCTCGTTCACCCGGCTGGCCAGCAGGCCCAGGACGGCGCGCTGCTTGGGCGGGCCTGGCGTCACCTCGGTCTCGTCCCGCCAGACCCGCATCCGACCGAGCAGCTCCAGCCGCACTGACCGTTCCGCCTCTGGCATGGTCCGATCACCTCCGAAGTCGGGATTGAGCACGGGATGAGCACGCCGGCGCCGCCGGGAACGCGCGCATGGACCCACCGCTGCGGACCCAGCCAGCCTCCGCGCCCGCACGCCCGCTGTCACCGCCCAGATTGCGCTGGGTCAAGGCCCGTGCCAAGAACGGCAGGTCGGGCGGCATGGACGGGGCCTTCCGGCCCGCATCCACGGGGGACGTCCGCCACCGCGCGGAGCAATCTAAGCGGTGACACGGTGCCCGCGGGATCCGAGCATGGGGCTTGGCGGCGCCGCCCGAGAGGCGACGACCGGAGAGACGAGACGCCGCCGAGCCGTGCCGGCTCGCAGGCACGATCGGGAGACCAGGAAGAGGTTCGGCCGTGGCCCTTGCCGTGAGAGCCTCGGGTACCGGCCAGGCGGCCTGGAGCGTCTGCCGCCGCTGCCGGACCCTCAGCCATGCCAGGCAGGTCGCGCGCCGCCTCGGCGTGTGCCCCGAGTGCGGATGGCACGCCCCGCTGAGCGCCGCGGACCGCGTCGAGCAGCTGCTCGACCCGGGAAGCGCCGTGCCTTTCGGGCCCCCGGTCGGCACCGCCGATCCCCTGGTCTTCCACGACACCAGGCCCTATCCGGACCGGCTCCGCGAGGCCCGCGCGGCCACCGGGCTGGACGAGGCCGCCATCTGCGTCCGCGGGACGATCGAGGGGCACCCGGTGGTCACCGCCGTCATGGACTTCCGGTTCATGGGCGGGAGCCTCGGCGCGGGGGTGGGAGACCGGATCTGCCTCGCCGCCGAGACGGCGTGCGCCGACGCGGTGCCGCTGCTCCTCGTCACCGCCTCCGGTGGGGCGCGCATGCAGGAGGGGGCGATCTCCCTCATGCAGCTTGCCCGGACCAGCGCGTCGCTGGCCATGCTCGACGAGGCGGGCATCCTCACCGTCTCGCTGATCACCGACCCGACGTACGGCGGCGTGGCAGCGTCCTACGCCACGCTCACCGACGTCATCATCGCCGAGCCCGGCGCCCGGCTGGGCTTCGCCGGTCCCCGGGTCATCGCGCAGACGATCAGGCAGACCCTGCCGCCGGGTTTCCAGACCGCCGAGCACCTGCTCGACCACGGCGGCATCGACATCGTCGCGCCGCGGGCCGAGTTGCGCGGGACGCTGTCGCGGGTGCTGGCCGCCGGACGGCCCGGCCACCTCCGGACGGGCGGTTCCGGCGCCCCGGCCGAGCGCCCGGCGCCCACCGCGCCGCCCGGGGAGCCCGCCCTCCTCGGCGACTGCGACCAGGTCCCCGAGCGCGACCCCTGGGAGACCGTCCGCCGCGCCCGCTCGCTGAAGCGCCCCACGCTGCGCGACCTGCTGCCGTACCTGGTGGCCGACTTCGAGGAGCTGCACGGGGACCGGCTCTCCGACGACTGCTCCGCGATCGTCGGCGGCGTGGGGGTGTTCGAGGGCCGGGCGGTGCTGGTCATCGGCAACCAGAAGGGGCACACGCCTCAGGAGCTCGCCCGGAACGACTACGGCATGTCCTCGCCCGCGGGCTACCGCAAGGCGGCACGGTTGATGCGGCTCGCCGGCAAGCTCGGGCTCCCGGTGCTCACGTTCGTCGACACCCCCGGCGCCCATCCGGGCGTCGAGGCCGAGGAGCGGCACCAGGCGGCGGCGATAGCGGCGAACCTGCGGCTGATGGCCCGGCTCCCGGTGCCGATCGTCACCGTGGTCACCGGCGAGGGCGGCAGCGGCGGCGCCCTCGCGCTCGCCGTGGCCGACCGGGTGCTCATGCTGGCCGACGCCGTCTACTCCGTCATCAGCCCGGAGGGCTGCGCCGCGATCCTCTGGCAGGACCCCGCCGCCGCGCCCGCGGCGGCGGAGGCGCTGCGGCTCGACGCCCGCGAACTCCTGCGGCTCGGCGTGGTGGACGCGGTCGTCCCCGAGCCCGCGGGCGGTGTCGAGGGCGCGCCCCGGGCCACCGCCGCACGCATCGCGGCCGCACTGCGCGTGACGCTGCCCGAGCTGGCGGACCGGCCGGCGGACCACCTGCTCGCCGACCGGCTCGCGCGCTACCGGCGGTTCGCGATGCCGCCGCCCGCCGCTCCCGCCGCCGGCCGCGACGAGCCCGCCGCGCCGGCCCGTCCCGAAGAGAGGCACTGATGACGCTGACCGCGGATGCCGTCGCCCAGCACGAACGAGACCGCAGCGCGCAGAACGTGACCGACCTGATCGAGTTGATCGAGGCCGTCCGGGACAACGCCGCGCGGCTGCTGTCGGGAGTCCCCCATCCGCCCGCGTCGCTGCGCCTGCGCGCCGGCGCGGTGGCGGTGGAGCTGGAGTGGCCGCCGGCCGGAGCGGACCGTCCCGCCCCGCCGTCGGCGCTCAACGGTGCGGCCGAGAACGCGGCCGGCGAGCGAGCGTCTTCCCCGCCGCCGGTACGGGAGGAGGACGGGCTGTTCCCGGTCCCCTCCCCCTCGGTCGGCGTGTTCTACCGGGCTCCCGAGCCGGACGCCGCGCCCTTCGTGAGCGTGGGCGACACCGTCGCTCGCGGGCAGCAGGTCGGGATCGTCGAGGTGATGAAGCTGATGCTCCCCGTGGAGGCGGACCGCGCGGGCCGGGTGGCCGAGATCGTGGCCCGCGACGGCGCCGAGGTCGAGTACGGCGAGCCGCTCCTGCTCCTCGCCGACCCGGCCGGGCGCTAGCCTCCATGTTCTCCACCGTGCTCATCGCGAACCGGGGCGAGATCGCGCTGCGGGTGGCGCGGACCTGCCGCGAGCTCGGCCTGCGGGTGGTCGCCGTGCACTCCACCGAGGACCGCGACTCGGCCGTCGTCCGGCTGGCCGACGAGAGCGTGCAGATCGGCCCGGCCCCCGCCCGGCGCAGCTACCTGAACATCCCCGCGATCATCGAGGCGGCGCGGCGCACCGGTGCCGACGCGCTCCACCCCGGCTACGGGTTCCTCTCCGAGGACGCCGACCTGGCCGCGGTGTGCGCGGAGAACGGCATCGCCTTCATCGGCTCGCCCGCGCCGGTGCTGGAGGTCTTCGGGGACAAGATCGCCGCACGCGCCCTCATGGCCGAGGCGGGCCTGCCGCTGCTGCCCGGCTCGATGGCGCCGCCGGGCAGCGCGCGGGAGGCGCGGGAGGCGGCGGACGAGATCGGCTACCCGGTGATCGTCAAGGCCGCGGCCGGCGGCGGCGGGAACGCGATGGCGGTCGTGCACGAGGCGGCGGACCTGGCGTCCGCCTGGCGGCGGGTGCGGACCGACGCGCAGGCCCTGTTCGGCGACGACCGCGTCTACGTCGAGCGCCACCTCGGCTCGGCCCGCCACGTCGAGGTCCAGCTGCTCTGCGACGCCCACGGCAACGTCCTGCCCCTCGGGACCCGCGACTGCTCGGTCCAGCGCCGCCGGCAGAAGCTCATCGAGGAGGCGCCCGCACCGCGGCTGCCCGGCGACCTGGCCGAGCGCATGTCCGAGGCGGCGGTGGCCGGTGCGCGGGCGGCGGGCTGCGTCGGCGCGGCGACGTTCGAGTTCCTGGTCTCGCCCGGCGGCTCGTTCGCCTACCTGGAGACCAACTGCCGGATCCAGGTCGAGCATCCGGTGACCGAGATGGTGACCGGTGTGGACCTCGTCGCGGAGCAGATCCGGATCGCCGCCGGCCGGGAGCTCGCGCTCCGCCGGGAGGACGTGCGGCCCCGCGGCACCGCCATCGAATGCCGGATCAACGCCGAGGACCCGGACCAGGGCTTCGTCCCCGCGCCGGGCCTGCTCACCGAGTTCCGGCTCCCCGGCGGCCCCTTCGTCCGCGTCGACACGCACGGCTTCCCCGGGTACCGGGTCCCGGCCGCCTACGACTCGCTGCTGGCCAAGCTCGTCGTCTGGGCGCCCGACCGCGACCGCGCGCTGCGCCGGATGGCCGCGGTGCTCGGCGAATGCCGGATCTCCGGTCCCGGGGTGCGCACCACCGCCGGCTTCCTGGAGCGGCTGATCGCCGATCCGCGCTTCCAGGACGCCGAACACGACACCGCCCTCGCGCTCCCCTCTCCCCCGGATCCGCGCCCGGTTCACTAGAGTGGTCGACCGGACACATGGCGTGATCGGTTGAGAGGGCGGTGCCGGTTGTTCTTTCTCGAGGTGTTCGTTCCCCGGGGGTCCGTCACCGCGGAGCGGCGCGAGCGGCTGGCCCGGCGCCTCACCTCGCTGGACGGCCTCACCGGGGGCGAGGCGATGCATCCCGGTACGGCCGCCGCCGTCCGCGAGGTGATGCACGTGGTCTTCCACGAGCCGGAGACATGGTGGACCGCGGACGGGCCCGTCGACGCCCGGAACCCGCGCTACCTCGTCCGCGTGCACGTGCCCAACGCCTGGCGCAAGGACCTGAGCGAGCCGTTCGTCCGGTTCGTCACCGATGCCCTGGCGGAGACCGACGAGGAGCGGCGGCGCGTCCGGGAGGAGCCGGTGGCCGAGGTCCACGTCATCGGCGTTCCCGAGCGGGGCTACGGGCTCCGCGGCCGGGTGCTGGGGGCCTCCGACCTGGTCACGATGCTCGGCGACCCGTTCCGCCGGTCCCAGGAGAGCGGGGAGGACGGACCGCTCCTCCCGGAGGGCTCGGTGTACGACCCCATGTGCGGGGCGATCGTCAAGCTCGGCCCGGACGCGGTCACCCTGGAGCGGGACGGGCGGACCTACGGCTTCTGCTGCGAGCACTGCCGCCGGCTCTTCGTCGCCGAGCGGCGCGAAGGCCGGCCCTGCTGACCCGGCGGAGTCCCTCGGCCGTTCCGGGCGCGGGCCCGGCGGGCGATGGCCGTCCGCCCGCCGGGCCCCGGCCGGGTCAGCCGGCGGCGTGCATGGCCTGCAGGCAGCACAGCAGGTTCCGTGACTGCTGGTTGAGGTAGTGGCTGTGCCGGTTCAGCTCGGCGAGCTGGGCGATCGTCACCCACCGGAAGTCGCCGTAGCCGTCGCCCGAGCCCTCCAGCTCCAGATCGGTCTCCAGGATGACGTAGCGGCTGCTGGCGGCCTGGAAGATGTCCGCCTGGTCGGTCAGCTTCGTCTCGAAGTGGATCTGCGCCGGGTCCGCCTCCTTCAGCTCCTTGAGGAAGCGCGGATAGGCGTCGGGCGGCAGCTCGTCGTAGAACGACGGGATGCACTGCAGGCTCGGGCCGAGCTCGGCGACGTCCACGTAGCCGCCCTCGAAGACCGAGTTGACCAGGACGTGCAGGACGCCGCCGATGTTCCGCACCAGGAAGACCACCAGGCCGTCCGCCGCGGTGCGGATCATCGGCTGGGTCCAGTGGTCGCCGCCGAGATCGATGTCCGCGCCGACGATGTCGAAGAACTGGAACTGCCGGTGGGTCAGGCGGCCCTCCGACAGATGCCACATGCCGGCGTCCTTGAGGTGGATGCGCTCCACGTTCATGTCGCCGTAGGTGCGCGCCCGGCTGAGCCAGCTGAGGATCTCGGTCGTGCCGTGCCGTGCCGGGGCGCCCGGCTCGCAGGAGCGGAGCAGCGCCGGCCGGAGGCCCGCGCCGCCGTCACCGGCCCCCTCCTCCGGCGCGCCCAGCAGGGAGAACGGCAGGCACGACAGCACCGAGCACGCGCTGGTGTTGACGGTGTCGCTCTCGGCGAGCAGGGCGTAGACCTGCCCGAGCGGCAGCCAGCGGTAGCCGTCGAGGACCTCGACGTCCTCCTCGACCTGGACGATCACGTTCCGGTTGCGCTTGCGGAAGAACCACGACCCCTGCTCGGACTGCCGCACGTCCGCGATGATCCGGCGGTCGCCGGGGTCGGTGAAGTACGACAGGTACGGGACCTCCCGGTCCCGGTTGCTCCACGTCGCCTGGACCGTCGGGCCGAGCTGCGCCCCGCCCTCGTTGCCCGGTTCGACCTTCGCCTGCATCAGCAGGTGCGGGACCCCGGCGAAGTCCTTCAGCAGGATGCCCAGGGTGCCCATGTCGGGCTGGATGATGATCGGGTAGTTGGTGTGCGAGATGGAGCCGTGCACGGTGGCGTGCTTCTCCATGGCCTCGATGGTGAAGAACCCGCCGTCGCGATGGGAGATGGCTCCCGTCGCGGGATCGGCCTGCCAGCCGTCGAGCGCGTCGAGGGGGACCTCCTTCACCTGCGCCGGGGTCCGCTCGGCGGCCGCCACCAGCCACGCGCGCACTTCCTCGTCGGTCACCTGGGCTCCGGGCGCTGGCGCTGTGCTTCCCACTGCGAATTCCTTTCCAGGACTCTTTCCGACGGCTCGGCCGGTCGTCGTCGCCCGGCGTGTCTTCAGCCTAGAAAGGCCCCTTCTCCGGGGCATCTCCCAAATTGCCGCGCGGTGATTTCCCGGAATGGCGCGGGCCGCCCGTCCCGGCGCGCCGCCGTACCGGGACGGGGGTCGCTCACTCGACCGGGACTTCCGCGCCGCGCGGCGGGGCGGACTTCAGCGCCGGCGAGCGCCGGGCCGCCCGCAGCGACCGGACCACCGTCGTCGGACGCATGACCGCGCTGGGCCTGGCCAGCAGGTGCTGCATCTCCAGCATCACCCGGTGCGCGGGCACGGACACGTGGCTGGCCAGCATGACGCGACGCACGTAGCGGTTGACCAGCGCGGTCCCGAACGGCCGGGGACCGGCCGTCTCCGGAAACATGAAATCGCTCGACGTCGACATCTGCCACGGCGTGTCGATCGTTTTTCCGCAGGCCCGGTAATAGCGCCGCGCCATCTCCGCGGTCGGCGCGCCGAACCGGTCCAGGCACCGCCCCAATATCTGCGCCTCCAGGGTCGCCACGGTCATTCCCTGGCCGTACAGCGGATTGAAACTGCAGATCGCGTCGCCGAGCGCGACGTAGCCGGCGGGCAGCCGCCGCAGCCGCTCGAAGTAGCGCCGGCGCGCGGCGGGGTAGGTGAACCGGTGCGCGTCCCCGTCGTCGACCGGTTCGCATCTGGCCAGCAGGTCGGTCATGTGCGGGTCGGGCAGGCCCGCCGCGAACGCGGCGAACCCCTCCGGGTCGACGGGCGCGTGCGCGCGGTGCCAGCCGCCGAGGGTGACCATCCACCGGTCGCCCTCGATGGCGAACGCCGCGGCGGCGCGCTTGTCGTCCGGCGGGACGCACGACATCAGGTACAGGAGACCGCCGTCCTCGCCGAGGGTGTCCTCCGGGGCGCGCCGCAGCAGGCGCGTGGTGTACCCCACGTCGATCTTGATCGTCGTGACCTCGGGAGCGGGGCAGTCCAGGTCCGCGAGCCACCGCTCGCTCCGCGTCGCGCTCCGCCCGGTCGCGTCGACGACGAGGTCCGCCGGGATCCTGTCCCCGTCGTCGAGGGCGACGCCCAGCACCCGGCCCGCGACGCCGAACAGCCCGCCGACCGCGGTGCGGTCCCGGATCTCGACGTTGGGCAGGGCCGCCACCCGTCGGCGCACGGCCAGTTCCAGGTAGGCCCGGCTGAGGCTGATCCCGAGCATCCCGCTGCGGAACCGCGTCCGGAGCGCGCCCATCTGGTAAAAGATCAGGTCGTGGCCCGGGTCGAACGGGACGGCGCCGCCCTCGATCAGCTCCTCGGTCAGGCCGGGGAACAGCTCCTCCAGCTGCATCCGCCCGCTGATGAGCAGCGCGTGCGCGTGCCCGCCCTGGGGTACCCCGCGCCGCGTCCGGGGCGCGGCCGGCAGCGTGTCGCGGTCGATGACCGTGACCCGCTCGAACCTGCCGGACAGGACGCGGGCCGCCACCAGGCCGCCGATCGAGCCGCCGACGACTACCGCGTGTTCACCGACTGGCCGCACGGCTCCTCCTTGCCCTGGTCCAGCTCATGTGCTGGTCCGGCTCGTCGTCGTCCAGGGCGCCGCGGGGGTCCCCGGACGTCCTGGTGATGCGGTCCGCCGCACCCATGAGGATTCTTGAGCGCGAAGGAGCGGGTGTCTTCTCCCCGGTTGCGCGACTGCGGAGCCGCTCCCGCCGCCCCGTCACGAGGGCTGCCCGGCCGCGGCGGCCTTCGCGGCGGGGCCGCGGCAGGCGTGCCCGTGCACTTCCATCGAGCGGGAGAAGTCGCTCCTGGCCCGCGGTCCCTTCCGGACGCGGTCGGGCAGGGGCCCCGCGCAGTGGGGGATGGTCCCCTCCAGCAGCCTCTCGAGGTCGAGCTCGACCGGCACGGCGGCGCCGGGGACGACGTAGACCGGGCCGAGGATGGCCGCCAGCACCGGCGTGCCGCCGCTCTCGTCGTGCGTCCTGACCGTGATCATCCACCGGCCCGGGGTGACGTGGGCGATGTGCGACGAGCCGTCCGGGTCCTCGACCACGCACGGCTCCACCGGCCCGCCGAGGACGAGCGAGGTCGGCACGGCCCGCACGACGAAGTCCCGGGCCGGGGAGAGCGCCGCGGAGCGGAGCGACACCAGGATCGACCCCTGGGTGCAGGGCAGGTCGTCGTGGTCGCCGGCGAAGCCGTCGGCGCCGTTGCCGAGCCGGGCGGCGCGCCGGTACCGTCCCGGCGAGATCCCCACCGTCCGGGTGAAACGCGATGTGAATGTGCCGAGACTCGCACATCCGACCTGCATCGCGATATCGGCGACGCTCTCCTCCGTGCAGAGCAGTTTCTGCCGCGCGACTTCCAGTCTCACCCCGCCGAGGAAACGCGTGGGCGGGTAACCGGTCTCCCGGCAGAACAGTCGCGATAGATATCCCGGGGTGAGATTGACCGCGGCGGCCAGCTCCTCCAGCGTAAGGTCTTCGTGATATCGGCCCCGCATCAGCTCGACGACATCGTCGATCTCCTGCCGCACCATGCCCCCTTGGTGTCACAACCTGAAGATCCCCAGTGAAAGCCCGGCTTGTGGAACGGTCAAGTGCCGCCGCCCCGGCATCGAGACGCCCTGTAGACACGCGGAAGAGCGGGCCCACCCGGCCGGCCGACCCAGCGTGACCGAAAAGACCGTGAATCAATGATCCCAGTTTCGGATGGCCCTATCCCGAGATTCGTTCTTCACCGAAACGAGATAGGGAAATCTGCCTTCTGGTGATCATCGACAACACTCGGCGCGCCGCAGAAGCAGCCGCCGCGGCGTATCGCATTCCGGCCGGTCCGGAGCGCTCGGGGCGCGCCCGCAGAACGGCAGCAATTTTGGAGATGTCCGGCGGACCGATTGGCCACACAATGGTTCGCAGAGGGTCCACCAGTGGGCCGTTGAGATGGTCCACGAGCACCGTCACAACGTCGCACTGACGCAGATCCAACGGGAAATACGCAGGCACGAGCAGACCCGATTGGAGCGGAACTCCGATGGACGGTACGGATCGGCTCACCTCCCCTGGCGAGACCGTCGAGGCAGTGCTCATCGGCGGGCCGGCCGATATCCCCCAGGTCGCGCGGACCGTGCGGACCCCGGTGGCGGAGACGAAGATCAAGATTCTGCACCACAACGGCTACGAGCACTTCGAGATCGTGCGCGAGCCGAGGATCGATCCCTCCCGTCCGGTGGCCTTCCACTGGACCATGCGAACAAAGATCGCCGAGTGACGGCGACGCACCGGCCGGCGCCGCTCCCGCCCGCGGCGGCGCGCTGCATGCGCAGCCCGACCCCGGCCGCCGGGAGCCCGCGATGAAGGGCATCATCCTCGCCGGCGGCACCGGCTCGCGGCTGCACCCCGCCAGCCTCGCGGTCTCCAAGCAGCTCTTTCCCGTCTGCGGCAAGCCGATGATCTACTACCCGCTGTCGGTGCTCATGCTCGCCGGGGTGCGGGACATCCTCATCATCTCCACGCCCCTCGACCTGCCGCTGTTCCGGCGCCTGCTCGGTGACGGCTCGCGGCTCGGGCTCCGCATCCGCTACGCCGCGCAGGACGAACCGCGGGGGCTCGCGGACGCCTTCATCATCGGCGCCGACCACATCGGCGACGGGCCCGTGGCGCTCGTCCTCGGAGACAACATCTTCCACGGCAACTCGTTCGTGGAGCTGCTGACCGGCAGCATCCAGAACGTCGACGGCTGCGTGCTGTTCGGCCATCCGGTGCACGACCCCGAGCGCTACGGCGTCGTGGAGACCGACGAGCGCGGCCGGCTGGTCTCGATCGAGGAGAAGCCGGAGCACCCCCGGTCCAACCGGGTCGTCACCGGCCTGTACTGCTACGACGGCGGAGTCGTCGACATCGCCCGCGAGCTGAAGCCGTCTCCGCGCGGCGAGCTCGAGATCACCGACGTCAACCGGGTCTACCTGGAGCGCGGGCAGGCGCGGCTCGTCAACCTCGGCCGCGGTTTCGTCTGGTTCGACACCGGGACGCCGGAGGCGCTCTTCCAGGCCAGCCAGTACCTGTGGGCGATCGAGGAGCGGCAGGGCGTCAAGGTCGCCTGCATCGAGGAGATCGCGCTGAGGAAGGGCTTCATCAGCGCCGACGAGTGCCACCAGCTCGGCGCCGAGATCTCCGGTTCGAGTTACGGCCGGTACGTCATGGCCATGGCCAAGGAGGGCGTGCGGGTCTGCCCCTGACGAGCCGCGGGCCAGTCGGCGGCTAGCGGCCGCGCCGGGATCCGTTGGCCAGCGCCGGGGAGCGGCCGAAGTCGGGCAGCGCGAAGTCCTCGGTCCAGAGACCGGAGGAGGCCCCGGGCGCGGGCGCGAGCATCTCCTGGTGGATGCGCTGCAGCTCGGGGGACGGGTCGAGCCCCAGCTCCCTGTCCAGCAGCGCTCGCAGCTCAGCGTAGGCCGCCAGCGCCTCGGCCCTGCGCCCGGCGCGGGCGAGCGCACCGATGAGCTGGCCGTGGAACCACTCGTGCAGCGGATACCGGGCCACCAGCGAGCGCAGCTCGCCGATCAGGTCGCGGTCCCGGCCGAGGTGGACGTCGGTCTGGATCCTCAACTCCAGTGCCCGCATCCGCAGCTCCCGCAGATGAAGGGCGTGGGTGCTCAGCAGGTTCCCCTGGACGACGTCCGCCAGCGGGGGACCCGTCCAGAGGTCCAGTGCCTGCCGCAGCCGCTGGGAGGCGCGCTCGGGCTGCCCGGCGTCCAGCATCCGGCGCCCCTCGGCCACCTCCGCCTCGAACACGCAGATGTCGAGCTGTTCCGGTTCGATCTGGAGCTGGTAGCCGAACGGCTGGGTGAACAGCAGTTCGCGGCCCGCCGGCGCGAGCCCCTCCTGGTCGATGATCTTCCGGAGCTGGTACACGTAGGTCTGCACGGTGTTCGCGGCGCGGCGGGGCGAAGCCTCCGCCCAGAGTTCCTCGATCACCGAGTCCACCTGGACGAGCTTGCCGGTCCGCACCAGCAGCAGTGCGAGAACCTGGCGCACCTTCGGCGGAGTGATCGCGCACGTGCGTCCGCTGTTGCTTATCTCCAGACTGCCGAGAAGCTTGAAGCGCACCATCTGCGTCCCCTTCATGGGCGGCGCGGCTGTGACATCTTGGAACACGATCACCCCGCTGCGCCAAGCGTGCCCCGCAGTTCAGCGCGCTGTCACCGCTCAGATTGCGCTGCCTTCGCGCGGGCCGAAGCCCCACGTCGAGGCACCGTCGGAGCGGGTGCGGTGCCCGCCGGCGCGTCCTCCGCCGCGCCCCGGCGGCGCGCCCGGCGCGTGCGCAACCCAGGAGTTGAGGGCCCCGATCAGCGGGTGTCACCCTGGTCGTGGCCGCCTGCCGCGTCCCTCCGCGGAGCGAAGTCGGCCACCGCCGCCGTTCCGGCCGCACACCTCCTGGTTCTGCGCGTTCGCGCCCGACTGCCGCATGCCGGCTGATCTGAGGGACTCCAGATGACGCAGACCTCCGCGGACGGACACCGGTGGCCCCCTCCGGCTCACGTCGTGCCCGAACAGCCGATCGGGCTGCCGGGGGCGGCGCCCACCAGGAAAGGCGGTCAGAGATGAGTGAGGCGACGCCGGCGGTCCGGCGGACGAGGGTCCCGGAGCCGAGCGAGGTCGGTCGCTTCTACGACCGCTTCGCGCGGCTCGCGGTGATGGTCGGCCCCGAGGCCAACGCCACCATGCACTTCGGGTACTGGGACTCGCCGGAGGACGGCGCCACCCTGCGCGAGGCGGCCGCGCGGATGACCGAGGTCATGATCGGCAAGGTGCGGGTCGGCGCGGGCGAGCACCTGCTGGACGTCGGGTGCGGGCTCGGCGGTCCCGGCGTGCGCCTCGCCCAGGCCACCGGCGCCCGCGTCACCGGCGTGACGATCAGCCGGGAGCAGGCCAAGCTGGCCAACCGGCTGGCCGCGGAAGAGGGGCTCGCCGAGCGGGTGCGGTTCGAACACGCGGACGCCGTGCGCCTGCCCTACGCGGCGGACTCCTTCGACGCCGCGTGGGCGCTGGAGTCCATCATCCACGTGCCGGACCGCGGCCGGGTCCTGAGCGAGATGGCGCGCGTGGTCCGGCCGGGCGGCCGGGTGCTGGTGACCGACATCTTCGAGCGGGTTCCGATTCCAGCGCACAAGCGGGCGCCCGTGGACGCCTACTACCGCGAGACGCTGCTCGGTCCCGCCGTCACGATCGACGACTACCCCGGGCTGATCCGGAACGCGGGCCTGCTGGTCGACGAGATCGTCGACATCAGCGGGAACGTGATGAGGAAGACGATGACGGAGGCGGCACGGCTCAAGGGGCAGGCCCCGGCGGAGATCGAGGAGCTGCACGCGGACGATCCGGCGTTCCAGCTGGACATGGGCGCCCTCGCCGAGGTCTGGGAGCTCGGCTACCTGCTGGTGGTGGCGCACCGCCCCGAGGGGTGAGGAACCCGGCCGGGCGGGCCGTGGGGTGGTGGGGGTGCCCGTCAGTGGTTACTGACGAGTAGCATCGATGGTTACCAGCGAGTAGCATCGCTGTCGCGGGCACTCGTGCCGCGTCCGGCAGGGGCCGGCACGAGGCTCGACGACCGCCCTTCACACCGCCCACCGCAGGGAGGACGACACCGTGCCTCGCACCGCACGCGACGTCGTGTTCGTCGACGGCGTACGCACGCCGTTCGGCAAGGCCGGCCCCAAGGGCCTGTACGCGGAGACCCGCGCCGACGACCTGGTCGTCCGCGCCATCCGCGAGCTGCTGCGCCGCAACCCGTCCCTCCCGCCCGAGCGGGTCGACGAGGTCGCCATCGCCGCCACCACCCAGACCGGCGACCAGGGCCTGACCATCGGGCGGTCCGCCGCCGTGCTGGCCGGGCTGCCGAAGAGCGTCCCCGGCTACGCCATCGACCGCATGTGCGCGGGCGCGATGACCGCCGTGACCACGTCCGGTGCCGGGATCTCGTTCGGCTCCTACGACGTCGTCATCGCGGGCGGCGTCGAGCACATGGGACGGCACCCGATGGGCGAGGGCGTCGACCCGAACCCGCGGTTCCTCGCCGACCGGCTCGTCGACCCGTCCGCCCTGGTCATGGGATCGACCGCCGAGAACCTGCACGACCGGTTCCCGGGCATCACCAAGCACCGCGCGGACGCCTACGCCGTCCGCAGCCAGCGGAAGGTCGCCGCCGCCTACGCCGCCGGGAAGATCCAGCCGGACCTCGCGGCGACCGCGATCCGCTCGGCCGGCAAGGGATGGGGGCTCGCGACCGAGGACGAGCCGCCGCGCCCGGGTACGACGCTGGAGAGCCTGGCCGCGCTGAAGACCCCGTTCCGCGTCCACGGCAACGTGACCGCGGGCAACGCCGCCGGCCTCAACGACGGCGCGACCGCCTGCCTGCTGGCCGCCGAGGACGTGGCCCGCGAGATCGGCCTCACCCCGAGGATGCGGCTCGTCGACTTCGCGTTCGCCGGGGTCGAGCCGGAGGTCATGGGCGTCGGGCCCGTCCCCGCCACCGAGAAGCTCCTCGCCCGCAACGCGCTGACCATGGACGACATCGGCCTCATCGAGATCAACGAGGCGTTCGCCGTGCAGGTGCTGGCGTTCCTGGAGCACTTCAAGATCGACGATGACGACGCGCGGGTGAACCCGTGGGGCGGCGCCATCGCCCTCGGCCACCCGCTCGCCTCGTCCGGCGTCCGGCTGATGAACCAGCTTTCGCGCCTGTTCGAGGAGCGTACGGACGTCCGGTACGGACTGACCACGATGTGCGTGGGCATGGGCATGGGCGGAACCGTCCTCTGGGAGAACGCCAACTGGGAGGGCCGGAAGTAATGAGCAACCTCGCGGAACTCTTCGGCGACGAGGTCGTCACGCGCGCCTACGTCCGGGACGTGACCCTCCCGGACGGCGCGGGCACCCTCGCCCTGATCACGCTCGACAACGGCCACGACCACACCAAGCCCAACACGTTCGGCCCCAACGGGCTCGCGGACCTGAACGCGGCCATCGACTCGATCGCCACCCGCGACGACATCGCGGCCGTCGGCGTCACCGGCAAGCCGTTCATCTTCGCCGTCGGCGCCGACCTCAACGGCGTCCCGCTCATCCGGACGCGGGAGGACGCGCACGCGATCGCCAGGCTGGGCCACGACGTGTTCCGGCGGCTCGGCGAGCTGGACGTCCCGTCGTTCGCCTACTACAACGGCGCGGCGATGGGCGGCGGCGTCGAGATCGGCCTGCACTGCACCTACCGGACGGTCTCGTCCGGCGTCCCCGCGTTCGCGCTGCCCGAGACCTTCCTCGGGCTCGTGCCCGGCTGGGGCGGAACGTACCTGCTGCCGAACCTGATCGGCGCGGAGAAGGCGATCCGGGTCGTCATCGACAACCCGCTCGCGCAGAACCGCACGCTGAAGGGCGCGCAGGCGTACGAGCTGGGCATCGCCGACGCGGTCTTCGACTCGGCCGACTTCCTGGAGGAGTCGCTGGCGTGGACGGCCCGCGTCCTGAACGGCGACATCGTCATCCGGCGGCCCGAGGTCGACAAGGGCAAGGCGTGGGACGACGCGGTCGCGGCGGCCCGCTGGAACGTGGACGGCAAGCTCCACGGCGCGGCCCCGTCCTACACCCGCGCGCTGGACCTGATCGCCGCGGCGAAGGACCGCGACCGCGACGAGGGCTTCGCCGCGGAGGACGAGGCGCTGGCCGACCTCATCATGGGCGACGAGCTGCGCGCCGGCCTGTACGCGTTCGACCTCACCCAGAAGCGCGCCAAGAAGCCCGCCGGGGCGCCGGACAAGGCCCTGGCCCGCCCGGTCACCAAGGTCGGCGTCGTCGGCGCCGGCCTGATGGCCTCGCAGCTCGCCCTGCTGTTCGCACGGCGCCTGGAGGTTCCGGTCGTGCTGACCGACCTCGACCAGGAGCGCCTCGACAAGGGCGTCGGCCACGCGCACGGCGAGATCGACAAGCTGCTCGGCAAGGGGCGCGTCTCCCCCGACAAGGCCAACCGGCTCAAGTCGCTCATCACCGGCTCGCTCGGCAAGGAGGCGTTCGCCGACGCCGACTTCGTCATCGAGGCCGTCTTCGAGGAGATGTCGGTCAAGAAGAAGGTGTTCGCCGAGGTCGAGGAGCACGTCTCCGCCGAGTGCGTCCTCGCGACCAACACCTCGTCGCTGTCGGTGAGCGAGATGGCGTCCGGGCTGCGGCACCCGGAGCGCGTGGTCGGCTTCCACTTCTTCAACCCGGTCGCGGTGCTGCCGCTGCTGGAGATCGTCCGGGGTGAGCGGACCGACGACGCGACGCTGGCGACCGCGTTCGCGACCGGCGCGAAGCTCAAGAAGTCGTGCGTGCTGGTCAAGGACGCGCCGGCGTTCGTCGTCAACCGCGTGCTGCTGCGGCTGCTCGCCGAGATCGTCCGGACGGTGGACGAGGGCACCCCGATCGAGGTGGCCGAGCGCTCCGCCGCGCCGCTGGGCCTGCCGATGCCGCCGTTCGTGCTGATGGGCCTCGTCGGCCCCGCGATCGCGCTGCACGTGAACGAGACCCTGCACGAGGCGTTCCCGGACCGGTTCCCGCTGTCGGACAACCTGGCGAAGCTGGTCGCGTCCGGCAAGACCGGCGTGTACCTGCCCGACTTCTCCCTCGACCCCGAGGTCGCGGAGCTCTTCGGCGGCGGCACGAGCCCGTCCACCGAGGAGCAGGTCCTCGGCCGGGCGCTCGACGCGCTCGCCGACGAGATCCGCGTCATGCTGGACGAGGGCGTCGTCGCCGCCCCGCAGGACATCGACCTGTGCATGATCCTCGGCGCCGGCTGGCCGTTCCACCTCGGCGGCATCACGCCCTACCTCGACAGGTCGGGCGTCGCCGAGCGGGTCACCGGCCGCCGGTTCCTTGAGCCGGGTGTGGCGTCCCTGCCCGCCTGACCCGGCCGCCCGCCTGACCGCGGGCCCGCCCGGCCCGCCGCTTTCGCGAAAGGGCGCCCCGAACACCATTCGGGGCGCCCTTTTCCGGCATTCCCGAACTTCACGGGCACGCCAATGTTTCGTCTGCATGAGTCGCGCACATATGGGCATACGCGAAACGGTCGTGACGATCACCTGGGAGGCGCCGAGGATGCACCTGCTGCGCACGAAGTCGGTCGAGCAGTCGATCCGCGATACCGAGGAACCCGCGCACCGGCTGCGGCGCGCGCTGAGCGCCCTGGACCTGACGGTGTTCGGGATCGGCGTGATCGTCGGGACGGGCATCTTCGTGCTGACCGGGCAGGTCGCCCGCGACAACGCGGGCCCCGCGGTCGCGCTGTCCTTCATCCTCGCCGCCGTGGTGTGCGGGCTGGCGGCGCTGTGCTACGCCGAGTTCGCCTCCACCGTCCCGGTCGCCGGATCGGCCTACACCTTCTCCTACGCCACCCTCGGCGAGTTCCCCGCGTGGATCATCGGCTGGGACCTCATCCTGGAGATGGCGCTCGGCGCGGCGGTCGTCGCGGTCGGCTGGTCCGGGTACTTCGCCTCGCTGCTGGACGACATCGGCATCACACTGCCGGCCGCCATCGCGTCCCCGCCGGGCGAGGGCGGGACGGTCAACGTCCCGGCGATCGGGCTCGTGCTGCTGGTGACCGCGCTGCTCGTGCTCGGCATCAAGATCTCCTCGCGGGTCAACGCCGTGGTCGTGACGATCAAGGTCGGGGTGGTCCTGCTGGTGATCGTCGCGGGGCTGTTCTTCATCAAGGGCGCCAACTACGACCCGTTCATCCCGCCCTCGGAGTCGACACCGGAGGTCGGCGGGCTGGACGCGCCGCTGATGCAGGTGCTGTTCGGCATCACGCCGGTCGCCTACGGCTGGCTCGGCATCTTCTCCGCCCTCGCGATCGTGTTCTTCGCCTACATCGGCTTCGACATCGTCGCCACCGCCGCCGAGGAGGCCCGGCGTCCGCAGCGGGACCTGCCGATCGGCCTCATCGGCTCCCTGGTCATCACGGCCATCCTGTACGCGGCCGTGTCGACCGTCGTCGTCGGCATGCAGAAGTACACGGAGCTGAGCACCGCCGCGCCCCTCGCGGACGCGTTCAAGGCCGTCGGGCATCCCGTGTTCGCCACCATCATCGACGTCGGCGCCGTCGTCGGCCTCATCACCGTCGTGATGATCCTGCTGCTCGGGATGAGCCGGATCTTCTTCGCACTGAGCCGGGACGGCCTGATGCCCCCGTGGCTCTCGGTCGTCCACCCCCGTTTCGGCACCCCCTACCGCTCGACCGTCATCATGGGCCTGATCGTCGCGGTGCTCGCCGGCTTCATCCCGCTGGCCGAGCTCGCCACCCTGGTCAACATCGGCACGCTGTTCGCGTTCGTCGTCGTCTCGGTCGCCGTGGTGATCCTGCGCCGCACCCGCCCGGACCTGCCGCGCGCGTTCCGCACGCCGCTCATGCCGGTCGTCCCCGCCCTGTCCGTGCTGGCCTGCCTGTTCGTGATGATCAACCTTCCGGTGGAGACCTGGCTGCGGTTCCTGGTCTGGATGGTGATCGGGGTCGTCGTCTACGCCGGGTACGGCTACCGGAAGAGCCGGCTCCGGGGCACCGGGGAACTTCCCGCGAAGTCCTGACCAGGGACCGGCCGTACGGGGGGCCCTGTGTCATTCCGCGCGGCGGGTGGGCAGAATGGCCCGCATGGCTTCTCCAGTTCGCGTCGCGGTGATCGGCTCGGGGCCGGCGGGCATCTACGCCGCCGAGGCCCTCGTCAAGCAGACGGACGGCGACGTCCGCGTCGACGTGTTCGACCGGCTGCCGACCCCCTACGGGCTGGTCCGCTACGGCGTCGCCCCCGACCACAAGTCCATCAAGTCGATCGCCCGGTACCTGCAGAAGGTGCTGGAGAACCCCGCCGTGCGGTTCTTCGGCTGCGTCGAGCTCGGCCGCGACATCAGCCGCGCCGACCTGCTGGAGTGCTACGACGCCGTCGTCTACTCCACCGGCGCGATGGTCGACCGGCACATGCGCGTCCCCGGTGAGGACCTGCCCGGCAGCATCGCCGCGACCGACTTCGTCAACTGGTACTGCGGGCATCCCGACGCCGCCGACCACGCCTTCGACCTCTCGGTCGAGGAGGTCGCGGTGATCGGCGTCGGGAACGTCGCCGTGGACGTCGTCCGGATCCTCGCCAAGACGGCCGGGGAGCTGCGCGAGACCGACGTCCCCGAGCAGGTCATCGAGGCGCTGTCGCGGAGCCGGGTGAAGCGCGTCCACATGATCGGGCGGCGCGGCCCGGCGCAGGCGAAGTTCACCACCAAGGAGGCCCGCGAGCTGGGCGAGCTGCCCAACGCGAGCATCCACGTCAGCGCCGAGGACATGGAGCTCGACCCCGCGAGCGCCGAGCTGGCGGAGAAGGACCGCAAGGTCGGCGGCAACATCAAGGTCCTCAGGTCCTGGACGGAGGACCCGGGCGCCGGGCGCCCCCGGCACATCGACGTGCGGTTCTGGCGCGCCCCCGCCGAGATCCTCGGCACCGACCGCGTCGAGGGGCTCCGGCTGGAGAAGACCCGCCTGGACGAGACGGGCCGCGTCACCGGCACCGGCGAGTTCGAGACGCTCCCCGTCGGCATGGTGCTGCGCTCGGTCGGCTACCAGAGCGTCCCGCTGGAGGGAGTCCCGTTCGACGAGCGCTCCTACACCGTGCCGAACGAGGGCGGCCGCATCATCGGCCCGGACGGCTCCCCCGTCCCCCGCGAGTACGTCGCCGGCTGGATCAAGCGCGGCCCGTCCGGCGTCGTCGGCACCAACAAGTCCGACGCGGCGGAGACCGTCCGCAACCTCCTGGAGGACCTCGGCGGGGCGGAGACCGGGCCGAAGCGCAACATCGAGGAGCTGCTGGAGGCGCGCGGGCTGCCCGTCGTCACCTACGACGACTGGCTGAAGCTCGACGCCGCCGAGATCGCCCTCGCGCAGTCCCTGGACCGCGGGGAGCGCGTCAAGCTCGCCCGCTGGGAGGCGATGACGTCCGCGTGCCGCGGCGGAGAGTGACCCGCCGTGTGAAGATCTCCCTTCCGGGGTAGTGACGGAGGTATGGCCAGGACGCTACGGTGCGGCCTGTGACCGGCGGTCCAGAACTGTACGGGTTCCCCCCACCCGAGACCGTCCCCGACCTCAGGTGGCTGGGTCCCGATTACGTGTCCGTACTCGTGTACGACCTGACGCAGGGGCTTCTGCGCCAGGACCCGCGCACGTCCGTCATGGGCGTGCGTTGCGAGGGCGAGCCCAGCCTCGCCCCCACGGTCGACCCCGCCGGCGTCATCCGCGCCCACGACGCCTGCTTCCCGCTCCAGGTCTACGTCCAGGACGGTTCCGGACGCCCCTGGCGCCTGCGCGGGCGATGGACGTACTCGGGCCGCGACCTCGGCACGGCCGCCGCGTCCATCACGCACTTCTGGCAGCTCCTGTCGGCCGAGGGCGTCTGACCGGACAGGACGGGCGCGGGGCCGGGCCGGGGCTAGCGATCGGTGGCGTTGTCCGCCGAAGGAAGGCGCTCTGCGCCTGACGCCAAGGACAACGCGGTAGCGAACGCCGTGATGTCCCGGGCGAGGGCCTGGGGCGTGAGGCCGATGTCGGTGAGGATCTCGGCGCGTGCGGCGTGGTCGAGGAACTCCTGCGGGATGCCGAACGTGCGGACCGGCACGTCGACCTCGGCGTCGCGCAGGAGGCGGGCGACGGCGTCGCCGACGGCTCCGGTGCGGCCGTTGTCCTCGGCGACGGCGACGAGGGCGTGCTCCCGGGCGAGGTCGAGCAGCGCCGGGTCGAGCGGCTTCACCCACCGGGGGTCGACGACCGTGACGCCGATGCCCTGCGCGGCGACCAGTTCGGCGGCCTCCACCGCGGGCGACGCCATCGACCCCGCCGCGACCAGCAGGACGCGGGTGCCGTTGGAGCCGTCGTGGCGGGCCAGGACGTCCATCTCCCCCGCCTTGCCGACGGCCTCGATGTCGGCGGCGGCCGGCCCCTTCGGGTAGCGGATCGCGGTCGGGCCGTCGGAGACGGCGACGCACTCGCGCAGCAGCTCGCGCAGCCGGGCGCCGTCGCGCGGCACGGCGACGCGCATCCCGGGGACGAGCTGGAGGATCGACATGTCCCACATGCCGTTGTGGCTGGCGCCGTCGTCCCCGGTCACGCCGGAGCGGTCCAGCGCGAAGGTGACGGGCTGCCGGTGCAGGGCCGTGTCCATCAGGACCTGGTCGAACGCGCGGTTGAGGAACGTCGCGTACACGGCCACGACGGGGTGCAGGCCGCCCATCGCGAGCCCGGTCGCGGACGTGACCGCGTGCTGCTCGGCGATGCCCACGTCGAAGATGCGGTCGGGGAACGCCTCGGCGAAGGGGGCCAGCCCGGTCGGGTACAGCATCGCGGCGGTGATGGCGACCACGTCGCGGCGCTCGCGCCCGATCGCGACCATCTCCTCGCCGAAGACCTTCGTCCAGGCGGGGCCGCCCTTCTTGCGGACGAAGGCGCCGGTGGCGGGGTCGAACGCGCCGCCGCCGTGCATGCAGTCCTCGGTGTCGTTCTCGGCCGGCGCGTAGCCGCGTCCCTTGGTCGTGATGCAGTGCACGATGACGGGGTGGCCGAACCCGCGGGCCCGGCGCAGCGCGCGCTCGACGGCGTCCTCGTCGTGCCCGTCGATGGGGCCGACGTACTTCATGCCGAGGTCCTCGAACATGGCCTGCGGCTGCAGGACGTCCTTGAGGCCCTTCTTGATGCCGTGCAGGGCCTCGTAGGTGATGTTCCCCACCACCGGGGTCCGCGGGAGGGTCTTCTTGATGAGGTCGAGCGCGTGCTCGTACCCCTGGGTGACGCGCAGGTCGGCGAGGTGGGAGGCCAGGCCGCCGATCGTCGGGGAGTAGGAGCGGCCGTTGTCGTTGACCACGATGATCACGGGGCGGTCGACGCCGCCCGCGATGTTGTTGAGCGCCTCCCAGCACATCCCGCCGGTCAGCGCGCCGTCGCCGACGACGGCCACCACGGCGCGGTCGGTCTCACCGCGGAGCTGGAACGCCTTGGCGAACCCGTCGGCGTACGACAGGGCGGTGCTGGCGTGCGAGTTCTCGATGATGTCGTGCTCGGACTCGGCGCGGCTCGGGTAGCCGGACAGGCCGCCGCGCTTGCGCAGCAGCTCGAAGTCGTGCCGCCCGGTCAGCATCTTGTGGACGTACGCCTGGTGCCCCGTGTCGAACAGGATCTTGTCGTGCGGCGAGTCGAAGACCCGGTGCAGCGCGATCGTCAGCTCGACCGCGCCGAGGTTGGGCCCCAGGTGCCCGCCGGTCTTGGAGACCGCCTGGACGAGGAACTCGCGGATCTCCTCCGCGAGGCGAGGTAGCTGAGCGGCGTCCAGTCGCTTGAGGTCGTCGGGACCTGAGATCGACTCCAGCAAGCTCACTCGTTTCAACTCCTCCGTCGGGGATCGGATCTCCCCTGGCTCGGGCGCCGTTCCGAGTTTAATCCCGGTTCGCCCCCGGCGCGCCGAAGGCGACCTGCCCGGCGGGTGTGAAAAGACTGACCCCGTGTGGGGGAACTGACCCACGGGGCGGGGATGCGGTAGGAACTGAGCATGGGCGTCGAAGAGATTGTGCTGCTCAACGCGGACGACGAGGCGGTCGGGACCGCGCCGAAGGGTGCGAGCCACCACCGGGACACGCCGTATCACCTGGCCTTTTCGTGCTATGTCGTGAACATGGAAGGGCGTGTTCTGATCACTCAGCGCGCCCTGGACAAGCGGACGTTCCCGGGCGTGTGGACGGGCAGCTGCTGCGGCCACCCCGGCCCCGGCGAGAATCTGCGGGAGGCCATCCTCCGGCGGCTGCGGGACGAGCTGGGCTTGGGCGAGGCGTCGCTCACGTCCGTGTCGTTCACGTCCGTGCTGCCCGGGTTCCAGTACCGGGCCGTCGCCGAGGACGGAACGGTCGAGAACGAGCGCTGCCCCGTCGTGCGCGCCACCGTCGCGGCGAACGGGCCCGTCCGGCCGAACCCGGAGGAGGTGGAACGCGCGGAGTGGTGGACGTGGGAGCGCTGCCTGGAACTGGTCGACCGGCCCGAGGCGTCGCCGTGGTACCGCCTCCAGCTCGCCGAGCTCGCCCCCCTCGGGGCCCCGCTCGACTGGCCTGACGCGGGCGAGCGGGACCTGCCGCCCGCGCTCGCCTGGTGAGCCCGCGGAGACATCGCCGGGGGCGCGATTCGTCCCTTCCATGACACGTGTCACCGCTTGATCACTTTTCCGTCCCCGGTGTTGACCGGTGCGCCGTTCCAAACGGACGCTTGCTTTTCCCGGGGGGTAACCGAAGGGACGGACGATGCGACCACGCGCTCCCAGGCACCGGCTCAAGGTGTTCGCGGCCGTTGCGATGACCGGCGCCCTCGCTCTGTCGGGCTGCGGCGCGAACGAGGACGACGGCTCGAACGACGACAGCTCCGAGGTCGAGGTCTTCTCCTGGTGGACCGGTCCAGGTGAGGCCGACGGGCTCAAGGCGATGCAGGCCGACTTCGAGAAGAAGAATCCCGGCACCAAGTTCACCAACGCGGCCATCGCCGGCGGGTCGGGCACGCAGGCGAAGGCCGTCCTCGCGAGCCGCCTGCAGAACAACAAGCCGCCGGACTCGTTCCAGGGCCACGCGGGCGCCGAACTGCTCGACTACATCAAGGCCGGGCAGATCGAGCCGCTGGACGAGTTCTTCGCACGGAACAACCTCTACTCGGTCTACCCGAAACAGCTCCTCGACCAGATCACCTACAAGGAGCACATCTACTCGGTCCCGGTGAACATCCACCGGTCGAACGTGCTGTGGTACAACCCCGGCATCCTCAAGGACGCCGGAATCGACGGCCCGCCCGGGTCGATCGCCGACTTCATCACCGCGCTGAAGGCCGTCGACGACGAGACCGACAAGGTCCCGCTGTCGCTCGGCGCGCAGTGGACCGCCGACCACCTGCTGGAGAGCGTGCTGCTCGGCAGCCTCGGCACCGACGCCTACAACGCGCTGTGGGAGCCGGGCGCCGACTGGAGCACCCCGGCCGTCACCAAGGCGCTGAACGAGTTCGGCGAGATCATGAAGTACACGACGCTGGAGGCCGCGTCCACCGACTGGCAGGGCGCCGCGAAGGCCGTCGTGGACGGCAAGGCCGCGTTCAACATCATGGGCGACTGGGCGTACGGCTACTTCGTCGGCGAGGCCCCCAACGGCCTCGGGAAGAAGCTCGACACCGACTTCGGCTACGCGCCGTCCCCGGGCACCGCGGGCACCTACATGTGGCTGTCGGACAGCTTCACCCTGCCCAAGAACGCACCGCACCGCGGCGGGGCGATCGCGTGGCTGGAGGAGGTGTCCAGCAAGGAGGGCCAGGACCTCTTCAACCCGAAGAAGGGCTCCATTCCCGCCCGCACGGACGGCGACAAGAGCCTCTACACCGGCTACCTGAAGACCGCGCTGGAGGAGTGGACCAACCCCGCCACCAAGCTCGCGGGCTCGTTCTGGCACGGCGTCACCGCCAATAACAAGTGGCACACCGACATCGACACCGCGGTGGGCCTGTTCCTGCAGAACAAGGACGTCAACAAGCTTCAGCAGGGGCTGGTGAACGCGGCCGAGAACAGCGGACAGTGAAGACGGCGGACGACAGGCGTCCGGTGAGGTTTCGCCGCAGCCGGAAATGGCTGCCGGGGCTGCTGCTGGTCTCGCCTTCCATCGTCGCGGTCGGGCTGTTCGTCTACGGGCTCATCTTCTGGAACACGCGGGTCGCGCTGAGCGGCAAGCACGACGAGGTCTCCGAGTACGGGTTCGACGGGGGCCGGAACTTCGTCGACCTGTGGGACCAGCCGAGCTGGCCGGGCGCCGTGCAAAACGCGCTCGTCTTCACGGCCGTGTTCGTCGCCGGCGCCCTGCTGCTCGGCGCGTTCCTCGCGTTCCTGATGGACAAGGGCGTCCGCGGCGAGGCGTCCTTCCGCATCATCTACCTGTTCCCGATGGCGGTGTCGTTCATCGCGACGGGCGTCGTGTGGCGCTGGCTGATGAACCCGGCGCCGCCGGAGCGGGCGGTCGGCCTCAACCAGCTGTTCGACAAGCTCCGTCTGGGGGCGCTCGCGAACGACTGGTGGCAGAACCCGGACTGGGGCATGGCGGCGATGGCGCTCCCCGCCATCTGGCAGATGTCCGGATATGTCATGGCGCTGTATCTGGCCGGGTTCCGCAGCGTCCCCGAGGACCTGCGCGAGGCCGCGCGGGTGGACGGCGCGTCCGAGTGGCAGGTGTACCGGCACGTGGTGTTCCCGCAGCTCCGCCCGGTCACCCTCTCCGCGCTGATCATCCTCGGGCACATCTCGCTCAAGGTGTTCGACCTGATCATGGCGATCTCGGGCAAGCAGATCATCACCTACGTCCCGGCCGTCGCCGCATACGTCGAGATCTTCGACCGGCACGACCCCGCCAACGGCGCCACCATCGCCACGTACCTGCTGGTCGCGGTGGCCGTCCTGGTGATCCCGTACCTGGTCTGGTCGGTCCGCTCGGAGCGCGTGCGATGACGGCCACGAGGGCCCCGAGCGGGATGTCGCGGGCCGGGCGGGCGGTGCGGCCGACGATCCTGCTGGCGTTCGTCGTGCTGTTCCTCATCCCCGTGTACGTGCTGGTCGTGACGAGCTTCAAGCCGCTGGACGAGGCGGACCCGAGCAGCGCGTGGAGCCTGCCCGAACAGTGGAGCACCTCCGGCTGGAGCTCGGCCTGGGCGGAGCTGAAGGGCGGCCTGGCCAACAGCGTCAAGATCGCCGTCAGCGGGTCGATCATCTCGGCGGTGCTCGGCTCCCTGAACGGCTACGTCCTGTCCAAGTGGCGGTTCCCCGGCGCGGACGTCGTGTTCACGCTGTTCCTGTTCGGCATGTTCATCCCGTACCAGGCGGTGATGATCCCGCTGGCGGGGCTGCTGACGGACATCGAGCTGGCCGGGACGATCCGCGGCCTCGTCCTCGTGCACGTCGTGTACGGCATCCCGATCTGCACGCTGATCTTCCGGAACTACTACGTCACGATCCCGGACGAGCTGATCGAGGCGTCCCGCGTCGACGGCGCCGGGATGCTGCGCACCTACTGGTCGGTCGTCCTGCCCGTCTCGGGACCGGCGTTCGCGGTGACGCTCATCTGGCAGTTCACCTCGATGTGGAACGACTTCCTGTTCGCGGTGTTCCTCGGCGCCCCGGACAGCTGGCCCGTGACGGTGATGCTGAACAACACCGCCGGGTCGGGCGCGGTCGCCGTCCAGTACAACGTGCAGATGGCCTCGGCGCTCCTGGCGTCCCTGCCGACGCTGCTGGTCTACCTGCTCCTCGGACGCTTCTTCATGCGGGGCCTGATGGCGGGGGCGCTGAAGGGCTGAACCACACTCGCACGTCAACCCGCACGCGTCCTCACGCGTCACAACGATGATCGAAGGAGATCCATAATGGGAATCGCCCGGGCCGTGACGGACGGCGGCCCGCTCACCCCGCCCGTTGGCATATCCGCTGATATGCGCCTAGCCTCTCGGGCATCGTCGCGCGACACACCGGCGGCCCGCCAGGGCCCCGCCGATCCCGCGGCGAGGGGCAAGGGGCGAGCCACGGAGGTGACCGCGTGCAGGCGGCGATGAGTGTTCAACAGCCCTGGGCGTTCGCGATAGCCCGCGGCGGCAAGACCGTCTCGAACCAGGGGCTGCCCACCGCCTACCGCGGCCCGCTGCTCATCCACGCCTCCATGCGCGTCGACCTGAAGGCGTGCGACTCCCCGCTCGTCCAGGCCGCCGGCTGGGACCCGCGCGACCCGCTCGCCACCATCGGGGCCGTCATCGCCGTCGCCGACCTGGAGGACGTCTGCTCCGCCACCGTCCACGGCGGCTCCTGCGACTGCGGCCCCTGGGCCGACCCCGGCGCCCACCACTGGCACCTCGGCGGCGTCCGCGCCCTCCCCCGCCCCATCGTGGCCCTCGGCCACCCCGGCCTCTGGCAGCCGAAGCCGTCCCTCGTCAACGAGGTGAACACGATGTTCGCCACGACCGCCGCTCTCAACAACACCACCTGAGAGTAAAGATCCCACTACGCTAGGTGGCAGAAGTCGGGCGGGGTAACCTAGTCCCTGCATGGATCTGTCATGCCACCAATTGGAGCGGGACGTGAGCATCGCGCATGATCATGGCGGGCATGGCCCGTACACGGTGGAGGACCTGCACGCCCGAGAGGACGAAGGCCGCGGCCTGGAACTCGAAGATGGGTGGCTGGTCAAGCTGTCTCCGAACATGCGGCACAACATCGCCTATGAGCGGCTTCGCGACATCATTCGGGCGGCTGCGCGGGAGGCAGGCGCATCCGTCCATGCGTCCTGCGGAGGCGACTGGGAAATCGAAACTACCGCGGGCATCCGCAAGCCCGATGTGCTCGTGGTTCCACGGAATCTCGCCGACTCGTGGTTCGACGGCGACTGCCCGGCCACCATCGCGGGCCAGGATCTGCTCCTCGCCGTGGAGGTAGTCTCGCCGCGCAGCGGAAGCGAAGGCAGGGACCGATTCCGCAAGCCCCAGGAGTACGCGGCGATGGGAATCCCCCAGTTCTGGCTGGTCGACTACAAGCCTGAACCCATCATCCAGGTTTTCGTGTTGGACGAGCACGAAGCCGCCACCGGCAAGAGTGTCAGCGCTTATCGGCTCGACCAGTCGGCGAAGGCCGGAGACTTGCTAGAAGTGGACGTACCTGCCGACAAGCCGTTCACCGTCCGGTTCGACCCGCAGATCCTCGCGAAACGGCCCAGCGACCTTACGGATCTGTGAGGGCTTCGGCGGCTTCGCGAAGGCGGGTGAATTCGGCGGTCATGCGGTCGAGGGGCCAGCTTGCGTTGAGGCCGCTCGGGTTGGGGAGGACCCATACGCGTGCCGGGCCGAAGGTGTCGTCCTGGGGGCCTATCTGGGCGCGGGGGCGGCCGTAGGCGGTGCGGTAGGCGGTAACGCCGGCGACCGCGAGGTAGGCCGGGCGGTGCTTCTCGACGAGGGCGGCGAGGCGTCGGCCGCCCTCGCGGAGTTCCTCGCCGGTCAGTTCGTCGGCGCGGGCCGTGGTGCGGTGGGCCAGGTTGGTGATGCCGAGGCCGTAGGTGGGCAGGAGGTCCTGCTCGGACGGGTGCAGCAGGCGGTCGGTAAAGCCGGAGCGGTGCAGGGCGGGCCAGAAGCGGTTGCCGGGGCGGGCGAAATGGTGGCCCGTCGCCCCTGAGTACAGGCCCGGGTTGATGCCGCTGAACAGAACACGGAGCGTCCCCCCTTCCGGGGGCAGGACGTCGGGGATGACGCGGTCGCGGGCGGCCTCCAACTCGGCCTTGGTGGGACGCATCAGATCAGGTTACGGACGATCAGCGTCACCGCGGACGTCCCGACGACGATGAGCAGGGCCAGGCGGAGGCGTCCGGCGTCGAGGTAGCGGCGCAGCGGGGCCGAGACGAGGAAGCCGGTGAGGACGAAGGGCAGCAGCGCCAGGCCCGCGGTGACCTGCCGGGCGGGCAGTTGCCCGGCGGCGGCGAGGGTCGCGAGGGAGAGCAGCGCGCCGGCGATGAAGAAGACGGCCAGGGTGGCGCGGACGCGGGGGCCGGCCTCGCGCTGGTAGAGCAGCGCGATCGGCGGGCCGCCGATGCCGGACGCGGTGCCGGTGGTGCCGGAGATGATCCCGGCGGCGGCGAGCGTCCGCCGGTTGCGGGGCACCTCGCGCGACCAGGTCGTCGCGGCGAGGGCGGCGAGGACGACGACGCCGATCAGGATGCTGAGCGCGCGGTCCGGGGCCGCGGCCACCAGCCAGACGCCGAGCGGCGTCCCGGCGAGGCGGCCGCCGAACGCCCAGCCGATGCCCCGCAGCTCGGCGTGCCGGAACTCCTGCGCCAGGGTCGCCACCGGGAGGACCAGCGCCATGACCAGGATCGATCCCGGCATCAGGGACGGGAACAGCATCGTCACGATGGGGGTCGCGACGAGCCCGACGCCGAGGCCGACGCTGCTCTGCACGATCGCGCCGAGGAGCGCGGCCAGCCCGCCGAAGATCAGAAAGTCGAGGTACGGCACACCGGGACGCTATATGCCGATTATTCCGACCTGCGTGGTCACCATCACGCGGAGGCCGCGGTGAGGCGCTTGAGCTGGTCTTCGGTCAGGGTCGTGCGGGCGGCCTCGATGAGCGGCGGGAGCTGGTCCATGGTGCGGGCGCTGGCGATGGGCGCGGCGACGGTCGGCTGTGCGGCGAGCCAGGCCAGCGCCACGGTCGCGACGGCGGTGCCCTGTTCCTCGGCGACGATGTCGAGCGCGGCCAGGACCCGGCGTCCGCGCTCGGTCTCCAGGTACCGCGCGGCCTTCTCGGCGCGGACGCTGTCCACGTTCGCCCCGGGACGGTACTTGCCCGTCAGGAAGCCCGAGGCGAGGCCGTAGTAGGGGACGGCGGCGAGCCCGTAGCGTTCGGCGAGGTCGCGGCGGGGGCCCTCGTAGGTGTCGCGGGAGACCAGGTTGTAGTGCGGCTGGACGGCCGTGTACTGGGTCGTCCCCTCGCGTTCGGCGAACTCCAGGGACGCCTGGAGCCGCTCGACCTCGATGTTGGAGACCGCGACCTGCCGGACCTTGCCCTCGGCGACGAGCCCGTCCAGCGTCGTCATGATCTCCTCTACGGGGACGGACGGGTCGTCGAAATGCGTGAAGTAGAGGTCGATGCGGTCGGTGCGGAGCCGCCGGAGGGAGTCGTCCGCGGCGGCCCGGATGTTCGCCGGGGCCAGCCCCTTGCGCTCGGGGTGCCGCCCGACCTTCGTCGCGATGACGATGTCGTCCCGGTTTCCGCGCGTCTCCAGCCACTCCCCGATGATCGTCTCGGACTCGCCGCCCGAGTTGCCGGGCGCGGAGGCCATGTAGGAGTCGGAGGTGTCGACGAAGTTCCCGCCCGCCGCCGCGTAGGCGTCGAGGATCTCGAACGAGCGCTCCTTCCCCGCGGTCCAGCCGAAGACGTTGCCGCCCAGGCAGAGCGGGAAGACGTCCAGGTCACCGATCTTGTTCATGTGAACCTTCTTGTCGAATGCGCGGTTACCACGGGACCATTACCCCGTGCTGACCGCCTGTCTCACCTTCGCCGCCATGGCCGCGCGCCGCGCCTTGGCGCGTCCCGCCGTCAAACGCCGCATCCAGCAGCTCACCGGCGTCGCCTTCATCGGTTTCGGCCTCCGCCTGGCCACCGGGCATTGACCCTCACGGGGCCGCCGAAGGCCGCTCCTTGAGCAGACGGACGGCCCGCCGTGCGGCGTCGGGATCGGCGACGGTGAGCATCTCCAGCAGGCCGTCGAGGTCACTGGACGAGATCAGGGTGCGGCCGGCGGCCCGCCACGTCCCCTCACGGCCCCGCGTGATCGCCCAGTCAGGGAAGAGATGCCGGAGCAGCAGCAGCGCAACGGGCTCATTCATCACCGCCGCGGCGGCCCATCCTGGCGGAGGGCGGCCCACGTGACCTTGCCTCCTTCGTTGAGCGGGCGGACGCCCCAGGCGTGCACCAGCTCGGCCACGAGCAGCAGCCCGCGCCCGGAGACGGCGGCGTGGTCCTCCGCCTGGACGACCGGGCGCCCCTCACCGGCGGTAGGGTCGGCCGCGCGGCGAGGTGCCCATGAGGGCCCTTTTCCGCGCGGCCTCCCTCCGAACCGGACGTGCGAGTTTCCCCGCATCCGGCTCTCCAGTGGTTCTTTTGTGAGTTTGACGGTCTGC
>NZ_SMLC01000047.1 GCF_004349245.1 Actinomadura sp. 6K520
GCGGCGGGCAGGCCGCGGCGGGCGGCGGCGACGGCATGCCGCGGGTGGCGATCGTCCCGGCGAACGGCAACGGCAAGGCCCGCCCCGACCAGGGCGTGACGGTCACCGCCGCGGGCGGCACGCTCGGCCAGGTCTCGGTGAAGCTGAAGGGCGCCGACGTGCCCGGCGCCCTCTCCCCCGACAAGACCACCTGGCGTTCCAGGTGGACGCTGCAGCCCGGCGGCCGCTACCAGGTGTCGGCGACGGCGACGTCCCCCGAGGGCAAGTCCGCCACCGCGACCAGCGCGTTCCGCACCAGCCGCGCCACCGCGGCCACCCGCGTCAACAACGTCGTCCCCTCGGAGAACGAGACGGTCGGCACCGGCATGCCGGTCTTCGTCCAGTTCAACAAGGCCGTCCCCGAGCGGGCCAAGCCCGCCATCGAGCGCAGCATCGAGATCTCCTCGACCACCCCCACCGAGGGCGCGTGGCGCTGGCTCAGCCCCGGCGAGTCGTTCAACGGGCTGCCCTCCGTGGTGTTCCGGCCGAAGCGTCCCTGGAAGCCCCGGCAGAAGGTCTCGGTCACCGTCCACTACGCCGGGCTGCGGATCGGCGACAAGGTCTTCGGCGACCGGGACGTCACCCGCACCTTCCGGATCGGCGACTCCCACACGGTCAGCATCAGCGGCAAGACCCACCGGCTCGTCGCCAAGCAGAACGGCCGCACCGTCCGCACCTGGGGCGTCAGCCTCGGCTCCGGCGGCGAGGTCAAGAACGGCGTCGACACCCTGCTCACCACCAGCGGCGTCCACCTGACCATGGACCGCAGCCGCATGGAACGCATGATCTCGCCCGGCAAGAAGAAGGGCGACCCCGGCTGGTACGACGAGAAGATCCCGTGGGCGACCCGCATCACCAACAGCGGCGTGTACATCCACCAGAACACGGCCGACCCCGCCTGCCTGGGTCGGCGCAACTGCAGCCACGGCTGCATCCGCTCCCCCACCGCCGACGCCAAGTGGTTCTTCCACTGGGCCTACCGCGGCGACATCGTCAACGTCACCGGCACCAAGCGCGACCTGGCCTGGACGAACGGCTGGGGTTACTGGCAGCTACCCTTCTCCACGTGGGCGAAAGGCAGCGCCCTGGGCAAACCGGTAACCACCACCCGCGCCTGACCCGTCAGGCCGACGGAGCGAGCTGTGGCATCGAAGATCGTCCTGCACATCGGCCTGCAGAAGTCGGGCACGACGTTCCTGCAGCACATGCTCCAGGACAACCACGAGACCCTGGCGGCATCGGACGTCCTGTACCCGATCCCGCGGGACTGGCAGCGCGGCCGGCGGACCGTCGCCAACCACGAGTGGGCGAGCTACGGCCTGCTCGGCACCGAGTACCCGTGGGTCTCGGAGCTGCGCGCGGCCAAGGAGGAGCCCTCGTGGCGGGCGCTGCTGGAGCAGGTCAGGGCATGCCCCGGGACGGTGCTGCTGTCGGCCGAGGCCCTCTCGGTCATCCGGTCGGACGCCGCCTCCCGGCTCTTCACCACGCTCGGCGCCGACGACGTCGAAGTCGTGATCACCGCCCGGAGCCTGGGCCGCTCCCTGCCCTCGCTGTGGCAGCAGCACATCCGCAACGGGCTGAGCGGCAGCTTCGACTCCTACCTCAAGAGGCTCGCCCGGCAGCGGGACGCCCGCATCGAGACCGACCCGGACGCGCACATCTGGCGTGCGTTCGTCCTCAGCGGACTGGTCCGGCGCTGGTCAGCGGCGGGAGCGTCCAAGGTGTCGGTGGTGACCAGCCCCGGCAGGCCCCCGCAGCTCCTTCTGGACCGTTTCACGCAGGCGGCGGGTCTGCCCGGCCTCACCCACACCCCCGTCGCGGACCGTCAGGCCCACACCGGCCTCACGGCACCCGAAACGCTGGTGCTCGCGTCCCTGAACGCCGCGTTCCGGGAGAGGTCCTGGCCCAAGGGGAAGGCCGACCGGGCACGGCAGGCCATCACGGAGAGCTTCCAGGCCCGCGACCAGCGCGGCGGCAAGGTGACCGTCCCACCCGCCTGGCGCTCCCGCGTCGCCGAGTGGAGCAAGGAGGACCTCGACGCCCTCCAGAAAACGGAAGCGCACATCGTCGGCGACCTGGCCGACCTGCACTACGACCCCGCCGCGGACGAGACGGACCCGGCGACCCCCGAGGAGACCGCCCGCGCCGGCGCCGCAGCGGCCCTCACCCTGCTCCACGCAGAGCCCCGAGAGTCCACCCTGCACCGCAACACCCGCCGCCTACGCCGCCGCCTAAAGCCCTGACTCACCAGGTGGACGGGAACATGCGGTGCTTCAGGAGCAGATCGACCTGCTCCGCCGCCGCCTTGGCGTCCCCGCAGGGGAAGAGGTAACCGGCCCGCCCCCGCTGCACGTCGTGGTAGGCCCACATCCCACCGGGGACGGCCCGCACGCACACCACGACTCCCACGTCCTCCGCGACCCCGCTGGCGTAGACCCAGAGCAGCGGCCGGGGGAACTCGCGCCCGTACAACCGCACGCACCGCCACCCGCGCGCCTTGACCGCGAGCGCGAGCACGTCCAGGTATCGGACGGCGACCCGCCGCCCGATGTACGTCCGCCACCTCAGTGCGTACCGCCCCACCCTCAGCACGCGACGGCCGCCCATACCCACTTACCGGACGGCTCGGTCCTGCGCACTCCGCACCCGGACGAGAGCGCCTGGACGAGCGGAAGCCCCCAGCCGCCCGTCCCGTCGTCGTAGCCGTCGTCCAGCGCCCGCGCGTCCGGGGCAATGTCGTCCAGGGTGAGTTCGGCGACCGGACGCACCACCGGCATCTCATCGGACGGGTCCCACACCGCCAGCACGACCGCCCCGGCCTCCCGCGTGAACCTGACCCGAATCTCCCGATCCCGCGCGATCCGCACCGCATTGGCCACGAGTTCCCCGCCGATGAGCAGAACGTCCCCAGCGATCTTCTCCAGCCCCCATTCGGCAAGCCGGAACTCCACCAGCGCCCGCACCATCCCCGATACCGTCCCCGCCGCCAAACAAGAAATGTCCAACTCGCCCGAGGTTGCGGCTTTCACAAGCATTTCACCTGCCCTTCCATCTCCGCGTTTCCGGGACAAGCGTTCCTGGAGCGAGTTAATTTCGGAAGGTTCGCGAAGCAGATGCAACGACGAAGGAGAGCGGATGAGCCGCGCCGACTCACTGCGTCCCGACTTCTCCCTATGGCACCTCATAGCCGTTGAGCTGCGCAGACAGCGCCAGCTACGCAAGATCTCCGGTGCCACGCTCGGCGTCATACTCGACTGCGATCGCTCAACTGTTGCACGGTACGAATCGGGCGACGTTCAGCTTCCCATTGGCCGCGCCCGGGTTCTAGACCGCGAATGGGGCATGCCAGGCTTCTTCGAGAACCTCGTCAAACATGCCAAAAACGCCCAGGATCTCGACTGGTGGGAGACTTTCAAGGAATACGAGCGCCGAGCGAACCTCATCAAGACCTACGAGCCCTCCCTGATCCCCGGCCTCCTCCAACGCGAGGACTACGCTCGCGCTGTATACACGACCAGCCGGAGGGCCGATGCCGAAGATGCGGTGGCAGAGCGCATGGCCCGCCAAGAGATCCTAACCCGCCAAGATCCGTGCACACTTATGGCCATCCTGGACACAGCGGCCGTCCTCCGTGTCTTCGGAGACGAGGACGTCATGCGCGCACAGCTCAGCCACCTGCTCGAGATCTCCGAGCGTCCGAACATCTACATACGGGTGACCTCCGACCGCCTCATCGGCTACGGCGGTGTCGGAGGCGGCTTCACGGTGATGCAAACACCCACAGGCGACCTCGGTTTCGCCAATTACGGAACCACTGCCCACATGTCGCTCGACCCTGCCGATATCCAGGAACAGACGATACGGTACGACCAGATCGGCATGTCCTCGCTGACCGTCGAGGCATCCCGCGCCTTCATCGCCAAGACACTGGACTCGCTCGCATGATCATTCAATGGCGGAAATCTACGCGATCAGACGACTACGGAAACTGCATCGAACTCGCCGCGCTGCCTGACGCCATCGCCATCAGAGACAGCAGAGCCCCCGACATCGGCCACCTCACCCTCACCCCCCAAGCCTTCGGCTACCTCCTCACCCAGTTGAAGCGAGACGAACTGACGTGAGCCCGGCATGGCGGAAGTCCAGTCAAAGCGACGAAACCGGCGGTCAGTGTGTGGAGTTGGCGGACCTGTCCGGCGCCATCGCCATCAGAGACAGCAAGGCCCCCGACAGCGGTCACCTCACCCTCACACCGCGCGCCTTCGCCAGGCTCCTTGCTCGTGCCAGGCAAGATGCGGGCTCAAGCTGATCATTACGCTCCGCAAGCTCCGCGTTGTTCTGTGCAGAAGTACATATTGACGGACAGTAGCAACCTGCTCACCATCTGTAGATAGGTATTCACATGCCGGAGCAACCGGAGGGAGCAGGATGGGAAAGCACGAGGACCCGGCGGAGAAGAACGGGCACAAGCCCGATAGGCCGATTCCGCCGCCGAACAAGGACGACAAGGGCGACGGCAAGCGGGGGAAGTAGCGGGTGATGGAGGGCGTTGCGCGGCGTACGGAGGCGCTGGTCGAGCGGCTTACGGCGGCTGGGTGGCTTACCCAGGGGCGGGTGCGGACGGCGTTGCGCGACGTCCCTCGGCATGCCTTTGTTCCTCCGGTGGCGTGGGCCGGAGAAGGGGATCGGGTGGACCGGGCGGCCTCGCCTGAGAAGTGGCTCGACCTCGTTTACCAGGACGACGCCATCATCACGCAGCTCGATGACGGGCAGACCGATGTCGCCACGGGGGCGGGCAGCTTCACCTCGTCATGTTCGGCGCCGAGCACCGTCGTGTCCCTGCTTGAGTTGCTGGACGCCGAGGTCGGCCACCGGGTCCTGGACGTCGGCACCGGTACCGGGTGGACGGCCGGTCTGCTCGCCCGGATGGTCGGGGCGGAGAACGTGACCAGTGTGGAGGTCGACCCCTTCGTCTCCGCGCGGGCCGCGGAGAACCTGAAACGGCTGGGTCTCTCTCCGCGTCTTGTCGTGGGCGATGGTGGCGAGGGCTGGGCGGACGGGGCTCCGTTCGATCGGGTGCACGCTACATGCGGGGTGTCGCACGTCCCCTATGCGTGGGTGCGGCAGACGCGGCCCGGTGGCGTCATCGTGGCCCCGTACGCGCCTGGATTCGGTTCGAGTCACGAACTGCGGCTGGTCGTCATGCCCGATGGGACGGCGGTGGGCCGTTTCATCGGCCACGCCTCGTACATGATGATGCGTTCGCACAGGCAGCCGCCCTGGCCCGCGCCGGGCGACGAGGGAGCCGAGTCAACGACGCAGATCGACCCCCGGACGATCGGTTACGCCCCGGCGGGCGCGGATCTCGCCATGGGCGCGTTCCTGCCCGGCGTCAACGCCCGAGGGCACCACCGGGACGACACGTACGTCCTTCGGCTGTGGTCGACGCACGCGTGGGCAACCGCGACTTATCGGCCAGGGCAGCGTGACTACGTGGTGCATGGAGACCGGGGCCTGTGGGACGACGCGGTCCGGGCCTACTTCTGGTGGGTCGGCCAGGGCAGCCCAGGCCGCGACAGCTTCGGGCTTACCGTCGCCTCCGAAACGGAAACCGTATGGCTTGGCACCCCGACCAATCCCATCCGTCCTCAAGGCCCAGCGGGCGTCATGCCTCCCGGACGCTGATGGCGGCGCGGTGGTGGCGTGGTGTTTCGATGTCGTCCAACAGCGCGATGGCGAAGTCCGCGTAGGTGATCCGGCTGGCCGGGTCACCGTGCTCGGCGATCCGGTACCGGCCGGTGCGCGGGCCGGAGTGGTCGAAGTCGCCTGCGGGGGCCACGTAGGCCCAGTCGAGGTCACAGGCTCGAAGCTCGTCCAGGCCCGCCGCGTGGCCGAGGTAGAAGGAGCGGTACTCGTTGGGGTACCCGGGCTCGTCCATCAGGGGAACACCGGACGCGCCGGGCAGTATCGATGCGAGGCCGACCACCACCAGGCGCGGCACGCCCGCCTTCGCCAGGCCGGTGGCCAGGGCCCTGGACGAGGCGGTGAAGAATTCGTGCGGTGGCACGGACAGATCCGCTGCGGCGCTGATGGCCGCGTCATGCCCGGCGCCTGTCCGCTCGACGCTCACCTCGTCGGTGACATCGCCCGCCACCACCCGCGCGCCGGTCAGCTCGCCGTGGCGTCCCGGGTCCCGCACCACGGCGGTGACCCGGTGGCCGCGCCGGTGCGCCTCTGCGACGGCCTGCCGCCCGGCCCGGCCGCCCGCGCCGTAGACCACGATGTTCATGACGAACCGCCTTTCACCAGGGCCGGAGCCCGACTGCCCGGCCGGTTCGCCGACGTTAACGGGGGCCGCGGTTACCGCCGGGATACCGGCTATCGTGAGCCCGTGAGGAGACCGCTGCCCGCCGACATGTTCGACGAGCTGTGCCCGTCCTCGCTGAATCCGATCCGGTTCGGCGACAAGTGGGCGGCGCTGATCATCCGCTGCCTTGAGCACGGGCCGCGCCGCTTCTCCGAGTTGCGCGTGCCGCTGAGTCGCGTCACTCCCAAGGTCCTCACCCAGTCGCTGCGCTCCCTCGAACGGGACGGGCTCATCAAGCGCACCGTCTACGCCGAGGCCGCCCCGCATGTCGAGTACGAACTGACGCCCCTGGGCCGCAGCATGCTCGAACCGATGGCGGTCGCCTGCGCCTGGGCCGAGCAGCACTGGGACGAACTGCTCGACGCCCGCGAGTCGTACGACCACGCCACCCGCCGCGACCACGCCGGATGACGGGGCGGCGACCCGCCGGCACCGGACGCTGCCGCTGAGGTCGCCGGCCACGGTTTTGTCGGAGGCGGAACATACGCTCACCTAGGTCGTGCGACCGAGGCGGTGCGGGACCTTCGGCCGAGCCGAGCGCCAGGGCGGAATCGAGTGCGTCCTTGATGACTTCCTTACTCACAGGCGTCCGGTGGCCCGCGCGGCCGGACGCTTGAGCTATCCGGCGAGGAAGGATTCGACTATGGCGTCTGTTCGCAGGCGGTGGATCGGGCTGGCTGTGCTCACGCTCCCCACACTGCTCATCTCGATCGACATGACCGTGCTGCATCTGGCGATCCCGCAGCTCGGCGCCGACCTGGACCCGACCGCGAACCAGCTCCTGTGGATCCTCGACATCTACGGCTTCATGATCGCGGGATTCCTGATCAGCATGGGGGTGCTGGGGGACCGGATCGGGCGGCGCAAGGTGCTGCTGGTCGGCGCGGGTGCCTTCGGCGTCGCGTCCCTGCTGGCCGCGTACTCCACCAGCGCGGAGATGCTCATCGTGTCCCGTGCGCTGCTCGGCGTGGCCGGGGCGACGTTGATGCCGTCGACCATGTCGCTGATCCGCAACATGTTCACCGACGACGCGGAACGCACCAAGGCCCTGGCCGTCTGGATGGGCGGCTTCATGGTGGGTTCCGCGATCGGCCCGCTGGTCGGCGGGCTGCTGCTGGAGTTCTTCTGGTGGGGCTCGGTCTTCCTGCTGGGCGTTCCGGTGATGGCGATCCTGCTGCTCGCCGGGCCGTTCCTGCTGCCCGAATACCGTGACCCGGAGGCCGGGCGGCTCGACCTGCTGAGCGCCGTCCTGTCGCTGGGCACCGTCCTCTCGCTCATCTACGGCGTCAAGCGCATCGCCACCCATGGCATGGACGAGACGGTGGCGGTGTCCATCGTGGTCGGCCTGGTGCTCGGGGTCGTGTTCGTGCACCGGCAGCGCCGGCTGGCCGACCCGATGATCGATCTGCGGCTGTTCCGCTACCGCAACTTCAGCATCTCGCTCGCCTCGCTGATGGTGGGGCTCGTCGCGATGGGCGGCGTGCTGCTCTTCGTCAACCAGTACCTGCAGCTGGTCCTGGGTCTGTCGCCCTTGGAGGCGGGTCTGTGGATGCTTCCGCAGGCCGCTTCGGTGCTGCTGAGCACGCAGTTCGCGCCGAGGGTCACCGGCAGGTTCCGTCCGGCGGTGGTGCTGGCGGGTTCCATGAGCGTCGTGACCGTCGGCGTGCTGATGATCAGCACCGCCGGTCTGGCGTGGGTCGTCATCGGGCTGGTCGTGATGGGCCTGGGCTTCGGCCCCTGGATCCTCCTGGCGATCGACCGGATCATCGCCACGGCACCTCCGGAGCGGGCCGGCGCGGCCTCGGCGATCTCGGAGACCGGTCAGGAGTTCGGGCTCGCCGCCGGGCTGGCGCTGCTCGGCAGCCTGGGAACGGCGATCTACCGGGGCGACCTGGGCGACTCCCTTCCGGCCGGGGTCCCGCCCGCCGCCGAGGCCGCGGCCCGGGAGAGCCTCGCCGGTGCCGTGGAGGCCGCCGAACGGCTTCCCGGACCGGTCGGCCCCGAGATGCTGGACGCCGCACGGGACGCCTTCACCACCGGCCTGCAGGTGACGACGCTGATCAGCGCCGCGATCGTCGCCGCCGGAGCCGTCGTGATCGGTCTGCTGACCCGCAACGAGGAGGCACCCGTCCCCGTGGAGACCGTTGGCACGATCGACACCGCCCAGGAGACCTCGGACGTCGTCCTCACCTGAGTGAGGCGTTACTCGTCCGGGCTGAGGAATGCGGCCAGGGTGCCGCGGTTGCGCTGGAGGCCCGCTATGCGTCCGTCCAGGGCCGCCAGTTCCCGGGCCAGGAGGTCGCGGATGTCCGCGCACCAGTCGAACTCCGGGCGGTCGTCCCGCGTGCACGGGAGGACCGCCCGGATCACCTCGCTGGTCAGGCCCGCGTCCAGCAGGACGCGGATCTTCCGGACGGTGAGCACGGCGTCGTCGTCGTAGTGGCGGTACCCGTTCGGGCCGCGCCCGGCGTTCAGCAGGCCCTGCTCCTCGTAGTACCGCAGCAGCCGCGGGCTGACCCCGGTACGCCCGGACAACTCCCCGATCAGCATGTCTCCGTCCCGCAGGTTGACCTTCTCACCGGTGTGAAGCCCTAACGTCGTCCCGCCAGCCGCTCATTCCGCACCGCAGGAGACACGCATGACCTCCCTCGTCGTCCAACGCAACGGCCGCGCGGCGACCGCCGAAGAACTGGCGCCGCTCGCCTTCGCGGGCTATGCCCATTTCACCGCCATGCAGGTCCGCGCGGGCAAGGTGCGGGGCCTCGACCTTCATCTCGAACGGCTGCGCCTCGCCTCCATGGAGCTGTTCGGCCGGGCATTGCCCGACGATCGGATGCGGTCCCACTTGCGGGCGGCGCTGGAGGCCGGTCCGGCGGACGTCTCGCTGACCGCCACCGTGTACTCCTCGCCCGGGGAGTTCATCGGGGACGCGAGTGACGCGGAGATCGAGGTTCTGGTCCGTACCGGGCCGCCCTCGTCCGGCCCGGCGGGACCGCTGGCGCTGGCGACGGTCGAATACGAGCGGGTCCTGCCCTCCTTCAAGCACGTCGGCGAGGTGGCCAAGACCTACTTCATGCGCCGGGCGGTCCGGGACGGCTTCGACGACGCCGCCTTCGTCGACCGCCGGGGGCGGCTCAGCGAGGGAACGATCTGGAACCTCGCCTTCTGGGACGGCGACGCCGTGGTGTGGCCCGACGCCGAGATGCTGACCGGGACCACGATGGGCATCGTCCGCCGGCAACTGGACCGCCTCGGCGTCCCCCAGCGCGTGGAGGAGATCACACCGGCCGTCCTGTCGACGCTGGCCGGTGCCGTGGTCATGAACTCATGGACGCCGGGCGTCGCGGTCCACCGGATCGGCGCGGTGCCCGTACCCGCGGCACCGCGCTTCCTGGACCTGCTTCACCGGGCCTACCGGGCCGAACCGCTCACCGAGTGCTGAGGGACGGGGCGGATCAGCAGCAGGCGGGGGCCGTTCCCTTGTCGGTGGCCGGGGTGCAGCAGGAGGAGCCTTCGGCCTTGGCGAGGGTGTCGGCATCGGACTTGACCACGTACACCTCCCAGGGCTCGTTGCCGGGGCCGGTGACCCAGACCTTGTCCTGGACGGCGTAGCAGCAGGTGGTGTCGTTCTCCTCCAGGGTGACCAGGCCGGCCTGCTTGAGCCGCTCGGTGGCGTCGGTGACCTCGGTGGTCTCCGCCACCTCGACGCCGAGGTGGTCGAGGCGGGTGGCCTCTTCGTCCGTGCCCTCGATCAGGACCAGCTTGAGCGGCGGTTCGGCGACGGCGAAGTTGGCGTAGCCGGCCCGGATCTTGGCCGGTTCCGTGCCGAACAGCTTGGAGTAGAAGGCGATCGACGCCTCCAGGTCGGGGACGCGCAGCGCAAGCTGAACACGGGACATGAGCCCTCCCTGATTCGATGGATGTCTAAACAATTCGAGTCTGGCCCTTGTTTCGATGGATGTCAAATTAGAGGTGAGTCGAATCAAGCGTGCCGGTGGTCCCGCGGCGGGGTGTTGCACCTCGGTGTGGCGGACGGATCGCGCACGCGGGACCCCAATGACCGGACGAGCAGTGCAAATCCGGGCGTTTTCACTAGGATGCTCGCGTGCGCGAAGATCAGGAGATCACGGACGACGGCATGCTGACCGCGCCGCTCCGGCTGCCGGGCGACCGCACCGGCGACGGCGAGCCGGCGGCGGTCGGCAAGGGCGTGGCCATCGCCCGGGTCGATCCCGCGCCGGTGCGGGCCTTCGGGGAGGACGTCGAACGGCTCGCCGAACTGGTGGAGCGGCTCACCGCGGCCGCCGCCACGGTGGGCGACCGGCTCGACGGCGAGGCGCGCGCCGTCCTCGGCAAGGCCGAGAGCGCCCTGGCCGAGGCGCGTGCCGCGCGGCAGTCGGCGGCGGACGCCGACGCCAGGGCCGCGCGGGCCCAGGCCGAGGCGGAGGCGGCCCGCAAGGAGGTCGCCGAGGCGCAGGAAGAGCTGAGCAAGGGCCTCGCCGCGGCGAAGGCCAGCGTCACGGCCGCGCAGGAGAGCGAGGCCAACGCCTGGAAGGAGGCGGGCGCCCACCAGCAGGCGCGGGCGACGTCCGCCAACGAGGCCGCCACCGCCGAGGGGCTGCGCAAGCGCGCCGAGGCGGCGTGGAGCACCGAGCACCAGGCCCGGACGGACGCCGAGCGGGAACGCGACGACCTCGCGACCCGGCTGTCCGCCGAGCAGGCCGCCCTGGCCACCGCGCGAAGCGAGCTGACCGACGCGCGCACCGAGCTCGCGGACGCGCGGGCCAAGCTGGAGGCCGCCGCCGACGCCGAGCGGCGGCTGCGCGCCGAGCTGGCCGCCGCGCAGGGCGAGATCGCGGGACTGACGGTGGAACGCGACTCCGTCGCGGCGCGGGCCGCCGAGCTGGCCACCCGCGCCGACCGCGCCGAGCAGGTCGCCGACACCGCCGAGGCCCGGATCGAGACCGAGCGGAAGCGCGCCGACCGGGCCGAGGAGCGCGCCGACGACGCCGAGGTCCGCATCAACCGGGACGCCGCGACCGTCCGGGCGCTGCAGGACACCATCCGCTCGGCGCTGGACCTGCCGGCCGTCGAGGAGCTCCCGGACGGGCACGGGATCAAGGTCGGCTCCGGCACGGTCACCGCGCGGCCCGGCGGGATGATCGGCGTGGACGAGGTCCCGGACCTGCTGGACGGCGAGCTGGCCGCCCGGTTCGCCCGCGCGCTGCTCGCCGTCCGCGTCCACCAGGCCACCCGCCGCGTCGCCGAGGAGCGGGCCGAGGCGGCGGCCGGCGAACCGGCCGCCGAGGCCGAGGACACCGGCTCCGACGACTGAGCTACCTCAGCGCGGCCGGGGCGTGCTCCGGGACGGCGGGATCGTCCGGCATGATCCGCTCGATGCGCTCGTAGGGAGCGCCCGGCTCGGGACGCGGGTCCCGCTGCCCGCGGTTGGGCCAGAACGCCATCGCCCGTTCGGCCTGGGCGGTGATGGTGAGGGACGGGTTCACCCCGAGGTTCGCGGTGACCGCCGAGCCGTCCACGATGTGCAGGCCCGGGTGCCCGTGGACGCGGTGAAAGGGGTCGATGACGCCCGCCTCCGGTGTCTCCCCGATGACGCAGCCGCCGATGAAGTGCGCGGTCGTCGGGATGTTGAACAGGTCGAACCACGTCCCGCCCGGGGTGGCGTCGAGTTCCTCGGCGAGCATCCGGACGGCGTCGTGCGCGACGGGGATCCAGGTGGGGTTGGGTTCCCCGACGCCCTGGCTCGCGACGAGCCTGCGGCGGCCGAGGCGGCCGCGCTTCTCGCCGACGGTGATGGAGTTGTCGGCGGTCTGCATGACCAGGGCGATGACGGTGCGCTTCGCCCAGTCGCGCAGCGACAGGCCCCGCAGGATGACGGTGGGGTGCCGGGCCGCCTGCCCGAGGAACTTCAGCCAGCGGGGCGGGCCGCCGCCGTCGACGAGCAGGGTGCGGATGACGCCCATCGCGTTGTTGCCCGCGCCGTAGCGGGTGGGCTCGATGTGGGTCTTCTCGTCCGGGTGGAAGGACGAGGTGATGGCGAGGCCAGTGCTGTGGTCGACGTCCTTCTCGCGGTGCCACACCGTCATGCGCTCGACGCCGAGGAGCGCCTCGGAGTTGGTGCGGGTGAGTTCGCCGAGGCGGGGGGACAGGTTCGGGAGGCGTCCGGTGTCCCGCATCCGGTGCAGGAGCCGCTGCGTCCCGTAGGTCCCGGCGGCGAGGACGACGTGTTCGGCGGTCAGCGTCCCGCGGCGCTTGCGCAGGGAGCCGGTGCGTTCGGTGGCCACCTCGTAGCCGCCGGACGGCAGGGCCGTGAGCGCGGTGACCGTCGTGTCCGGGACGACCTGCACGCCCGCCCGCTCGGCCAGGTACAGGTAGTTCTTCGTGAGCATGTTCTTCGCGCCGACCTTGCAGCCGATCATGCAGGAGCCGCAGGCGGTGCAGGTCCGGCGGCGCGGACCGGCGCCGCCGAAGTACGGGTCGTCCGCGTCCTCGCCCGGCCGGTCGCCGAACAGCACGCCCACCGGGGTCGCGTGGAAGGTGTCGCCGACGCCCATGCGGTCCGCGACGCGCTTCATGGCCTCGTCGGCGGGGGTGACGAGCGGGTTGACGGTGACGCCGAGCATACGGCGGGCCTGGTCGTAGAACGGTTTCAGCTCGTCCTGCCAGTCGGTGATGTGGCCCCACTGGCGGTCGGTGAAGAAGGGCCGCGGCGGCTCGTACAGGGTGTTGGCGTACACGAGGGAGCCGCCGCCGACGCCAGCGCCCGCCAGCACCAGCACGCCGGCCTTACCGCCGACGAGGTGGACGCGCTGGATCCCGCGCATCCCGAGGCGCGGCGCCCACACGTACCTGCGCAGCCGCCAGGACGTTTTCGGGAGGGTCTTCTCGTCGAAGCGGCGGCCCGCCTCGATGACGGCGACGCGGTAGCCCTTCTCCGCCAGCCGCAGCGCCGAGACGCTGCCGCCGAAGCCCGAGCCCACCACGATCACATCGAAGTCGCAGGCGTCTCCGGTCACTGCACACCAACCTTCGTCGCGGGATCACGAAGGTCCCCGAGTGTGGCCCGCGCACCGCCCGCGCGCCATGCCCGGGGGTGCGGCAATCCGGCTTCGCGACTATCAGCGAAGTGACAACTCGTTGATCAACGCGATGCGATTCCCACCGGTGCCCGCCGCGAAATCCCTATTGCTGAAAGTTGCGCGAAAAATGCGCGGCCCATCGGTCGATGCCGCGTCCGTTGGATATCGTCCAGGCCCCCGCTCCGCTGGTGCCGCTCCGGTGAACAGACGTCAACTCGCGGCCGGCGGAGCCGGGACCTTGCCGATCCCGAGGGTGTTCTGCGCGGGCAGCAGACCGCTTTCCAGGACCTTGACCAGGATCGGCATGGTCAGCCGCCCGAGACGGTCGACCTTCTCGGCGCCGAGCGTCCGCCAGGGGCCGTAGGCGAGGTCGTCGGTCATGCGTTCCACCGCCTCGCGCAACTCGCGGCCCCGGTCGGTCGCGGCCCCGGCGGCGTCGACGAGACCGCGTGACCGGAGCCTGTCGCGGGCCGCGGCCCACTCCTCGTCCGTCCAGCCCCGGCTCGCGAACGTCTCCACGGGGGCGGCGCCGATCGCGGCGAACGAGACGAGCGCCTCGGCCGGGTCGAGTCCCGCGGTGAGCAGCGCGGCCACGTGGCCGTCGCCGCGGTGCTCGCGGAGGATGCCGAAGGCGTGCCAGAGGACGAGGTGGGGCTCGTCCGGCCAGGGAAGCCCGGCGTTGGCGGCGGCGATGGGGCGTCCGGCGGTGCATGCGGCCTCGGCGGCGGCGCGGGCCAGTGCGGCCGCCTCGACGACCTCTGGGGTGTGGACGTCGTCGCCGAGGAGCGCCCGGTACATCCGGTCGACGGCCCGGGTGCGGGCCTCCAGGACGCGTCCGGGCGGCGCGACCGTCCAGGCGGCGGGGACGTGCTCGGCCACCATGCGCGGGCTGAAACTGTAGAAGGCCGACGACACGGCCACCGGGCCCGCGGCGCCGAGCGGTGCGGCACGCCAGGCGAAGTAGCTCGGCCACCGCGTCTCCACCTTGTAGCCGAGCGCCTCCGCCTCGGCGAACACCTCGGGCGAATACCAGAACAGGGCGTGCACCGGCTCGATCTGGTGCCACGCCCGCCGGGCCAGGCCGGGGTCCTCCGTCATCGCCGCTCTCCTCTCGCCGGGTCCACCGCCACTCTAACTTGACAATGACTAGATTACACCTCGGACCCACTCGGCCGAAACTGGGGAGAAATGTCCGACTTGTAGGGGCAAGCGAGCAATAGTGTGTCTCGGTGAACAGACGTCATCTCGCGGCTCTGCTGCTCGTGCCGGCGCTGGCGCTGACCGCTTGCGGCGGCGACGGCGATCCCGAGCCGACGCCGTCCGCCCAGCCCAGCGCGGACAGCCCCGCGGCCACCACGTCCGGCGACGCCGGGGGCGGGGACGAGTCGTCCCCGGGCAGCGGCGCGACGCCGGGCCTGCCCTCGGCCGTCCCGTCCAAGGTCGTCAACGCGTTCGTCGCGTGCATGCGCAAGCAGGGCGTCAAGGTCCCCGAAGACGTGACCACCTGGCAGCCCGACCCGCAGGACGGCCGCACGCAGAAGGCGCTCATGGCCTGCATCGGCCGTTCCGGGGCGCCGGGGTCCTGAGCCGGCCCGCCGCGCTCAGCCGAGCGGCCACCGGCCCCCGGACGGAACGTCGCCGCGCGGGCCGACCAGCCGGCCGTCCCCGCGGAAGCCGGCGGGCCCCGCGACCGGCCACGCCGGCGGCTGCGCGCCGGCCCGCGGCGCCGGGGCGGGCACGGGCCGGGCCGGGACCGCCGCGGGCGGCACCCGGGGGAGCACCGGGCGCTGCCCGGCCGTCCGGACGGCGCGGGCGCGGCGCTCGTGGCGCGGGAACACCAGCAGGGCGAGGACGGCGAGGCCGACCCCCGCCACCCGCAGCAGGAACAGCCCGGACTCGCGCGGCCACGGCTCCCCGTACAGCAGCGTGGCCGACAGCAGCAGATGCGTCTTCGCGGTCACGGTGACGACGGTGACGATGATGGTGAGGCGGCAGCGCTGCAGCCCGATCGACAGCATCCCCAGGCCGAGCACGCCCGCGAGCAGGAACAGCGCCGGGTAGCCGGTCGTCAGCGCGTGCCACCCGTCCGGCCCGGCGAGCAGCATCGCCATGCCCATGCCGAAGACCTCGGTCGCGCCGAGCAGGACGCCCGCGCCCAGCCCGTAGGCGATGCCGGTCAGCGGCCTCGCGTGCCGGCCGCCGACCTGCCGGTCCCGGACGCAGAGCAGCCACAGCGGCAGCGCGAGCGAGGGGACGAAGACGAGGGCGGCCTTCCACGGTGACAGCGCGGCGGCGGCCTCCGCGCCGCCCGTCCGGTGCAGTGCCTCCGACAGCGACTCCCCGTGGCCCGGCATGACCGACAGCGCCGCGGTGACCATCGCCGCCACGGTGATCAGGGCGGCGAGCCACTCGCGCGACGTCGGCCGCTCGCCGAACCCGCTCACCCCCACCACCAGCAGCAGGACCAGGCTGAGCCCGAACGCGGGGAGCGTCGCGACGACCGGGAGCGTGACCAGCGCGGTCGCCGACAGGGCGAAGCCCGCCAGCAGCACCAGGACGCCGGTCAGCCAGCGCGGGCTGCGCACCAGCCGCCCGGCGGCGTGCAGCGGATGGCGGCCCCCGATCGGGCTCATCCGGCCGGTGGCCGTCTTGAACAGGACGTAGGCGACGATGTAGACGGCCTGCGCGGCGCAGGCGAGGACGATCGCTTGCATGGCACACCTCCTGCCCGGATGGTGACATGGGAGGCACGCCGGGGGATCCGGTCCGAAACGCGGAGTAATTGCCCGATTTGTGCGTCTAGGTGAGCAATATTCTGATCGCGCGAGGGAAGGGCCATCACGGTCCGCGCGGGCATGGCGCGGGTATGTGCTGGAGTGAGTAAGAACGAGGTCGATGTTTCATATTTTCGCAATGCGCGGATGCGGCGGTAACTCGTACCGTAGGCTCCGCGATTAGCGCAGTAACCCTCCGGAAAGGCCGAGATCAATACGCCCAGGACGTTGCCCCATCACTCACCGGAGGTGAATGATTGCGGTGCGCTTCCGAGTTCCGACTGTGTGGTGATGGATTGACCGTGGGGATGGAACGACTCGGTGAACCGTTCGAGTTCACCGGCGACGGCGACGGCGGCCGCCGGGCCCGGCGCGCCGTCCGCGAACGCGCCGCGAAGGTCATCACGGACGGGACGCTCCTGGACGACGTCGAGCTGATGGCCGCCGAGGGCGTCGCCAACGCCATCCTGCACGGGACGGGGATCATCGCCGTCACCGTCGCCACCGACGGCCGGCACCTCCGCGTCGACATCACCGACGACGGCCCCGCCCAGGACGACCCCCGCGCCGCCGAACCCCGCCTCGACCACGGCCGCGGCCTCACCGTCATCGACGCACTGGCCGCCGAGTGGAGCCTGGAGCAGTCCCCCCGCCGCACCCGCCTCTGGTTCATCGTCGACGCGCTGCGTTGATCGCAGGCCGGCGTCGTCGAGCCGTCAGGCGGGCCGCTCGTCCTGGTAAGTCTGGAGGTCGCGGCGGACGATCTTGCCTGTGGCGTTGCGGGGGAGGGCGTCGAGGAAGTGCACGTCGCGCGGAACGGCATAGCGCGCCAGATGGTCGCGGACGTGGTGGCGGACGGTGTCGGCGTCCAGGGTCTCGCCCTCGTGCAGGGCGAGGAAGGCGGCGGCCCGCCGGCCGAACTTCTCGTCCGGCACCCCGATCACCGCGACCTCCCGCACCTGCGGCAGGGCGCCCAGGACCTCCTCGATCGCGCTCGGGAACACGTTCTCGCCGCCCGAGACGATCATGTCGTCGTCGCGGCCCCGCACGAACAGCCTGCCCGCCTCGTCCAGGTGCCCGACGTCGCCGAGGCTCATCAGGCCGTCGCGCATCTCCTTGGTGTCGCCGCTGGTGTAGCCGGCGAACGGCAGGTCGTTCGCGACGAAGATCCGTCCCGTGGTGCCGGGCGGGACGCGCTCGCCGGACTCGTCCAGGATCGCCACCCGGGTCCCCGGCGGCGCCGTCCCCGCGGTGTCGGGGCGGGCGCGCAGGTCGGCGGGTGTGGCGATGGTGACCCACGACGCCTCCGTGGACCCGTACAGGTTGTAGAGGACGTCGCCGAACTCGTCCATGAACGCCGTCGCGAGCGTCGCCGGCAGCGCCGAGCCGCTGACCGCCGCGATCCGCAGCGAGGACGTGTCGTGCCCGCTCCGCGCCGACTCGGGGACGTTCAGGACGCGCTGCAGCATGACGGGCACGGCGATCAGCGCGGTCGCCCCCGTGGCCTCGATCGTCTTGAGGGTCTGCTCGGGATCGAAGCGGGACCGCAGGACGATCGTGGCGCGCAGCGGGAGCGCCGCCTGGAGCATCGCGTATCCCCAGGTGTGGAACAGCGGCGCCTCGATGAACATCCGCTCGTGCACCCGGAACGGGATGCGCGACAGGATCGCCACCATCGGCGACAGGCCGGGCCGCGAGTGCCGGTTGGCGCCCTTGGGCCGGCCGGTCGTGCCCGAGCTGAGCACGATGGTCCGGCCCGCCTTCGCCGGCGGGTCCGCCCGCTCCGCGGGTGCCGTGGCGATGAGGTTCGCCAGCTCCGAGTCCGTCCCGCCGGCCTCGACGGTGTGGACGGTCTCCGGCAGCGCCGCGAGGAAGCCGCCGAACTCGCCGTCGGCGATGACGACCTCGGCCTCCTGCTCCGCCACGACCGTCACGAGCTGGTCGGTGCTCATCCCGGTGTTCAGCAGGACGACGTCGGAGCCGCGCTTGCTGCACGCGACGAGCGTCTCGACCATGCCCCGGTGGTTGCGGCACAGCACCGCGACGCGGGTTGCGGCGCCGAACCGCCCGAGGGCGGCGGCGAGCCGGTCGGTGCGGGCGTCGAGCTCGGCGTAGGTCAGCTCCCCCGCGTCGTCGATGACCGCGACGCGGCCGGGGTCGCGGGCCGCGGACGACACGAGCGTCCCGCCCAGCAGGGTCCCCCAGCGGCGCAGCGCGGCGAGCTGCCGGACGACCTTCAGCGGCGGCCCGGGACGCCCCATCCCGCTGCGGACGAACATGCCTCCCGCCCGCGCGACCAGCGCCGCGCGGCGCCCGAACTCCGACGATCGTCCGCTCATCTGCCGCCTCCGGCCCTAGTACGAGTCATGATCCGACCGTAGGGATATCCACTTTCCGCCTTCTTCTACATGGACCCAGGCATTCAGTCACGCGTTTGTCACGTCCCTGACAACGGCCCCCGCCCCCGCCGGGCCCGTGGGCGCCCCTGTGCGTCAGGCGGTGATTCCTCGGCGGCCGGCCCGAGCCCCTCGCTGATCACTCCCCGCACCGTGGTCAGGGGCGGGGGATGTTGCGCAGGTTGCTGCGGGCGAGGTCCAGCATCTTGCCGACGCCGCCGGTGAGGACGGTCTTGCCGGCGGAGAGCGCGAAGCCCTTCACCTGCTGCGAGGTGATGTGCGGCGGAATGGAGAGGGCGTTCGGGTCGGTGGCAACGTCCAGCAGGTAGGGGCCGGGGGCGGCGAGGGCGCGCTTCAACCCGTCCCCGACCTCGGCCGGACGCTCCACGCGGGACGACTCGATCCCCATCGCCGCGGCGACCGCGGCGTAGTCGACGGCCTCGTGGTCGGTCTCGTAGGCCGGGAAGCCGTCCACCATCATCTCCAGGCGCACCATCCCGAGCGACGCGTTGTTGAACAGGATGATCTTCACGGGGACGCGGTGCAGCCTGACCGTGAGGAGTTCGCCGAGCAGCATCCCGAGGCCGCCGTCGCCGGAGACGGAGATGACCTGCCGTCCGGGCGCGCCGTACTGGGCGCCGATCGCGTGCGGGAGGGCGTTCGCCATGGAGCCGTGGACGAACGACCCCATCACGCGGCGCCGCCCGTTGGGGGTGATGTAGCGGGCGACCCAGACGTTGCACATGCCGGTGTCCACGGTGAATATCGCGTCGTCGGCGGCGACGTCGTCCAGGACGCTCGCGACGTACTCAGGGTGGATCGGGATGTGCTTCTCGATGTCCCGCGTGTAGGCGGAGACGACGTTCTCCAGAGCGCGCGCATGGCGATGCAGCATCTCGTCCAGATAGGACGAGTCGTGCTTCTGCTCGACCTTGTCCAAGACGAGCCGGAGCGTCTCCCCCACGTCGCCATGGACGGCCAGATCGAGCGGCGTGCGGCGGCCCAGTCTCGATGGGTCGGCGTCCACCTGAACGGTGTTCTTGCCAGGCAGGAACTGGTCGTACGGGAAGTCGGTGCCCAGGAGGACGACGAGGTCGGCCTCCTGCGTCGCCTCGTAGCAGGCGCCGTATCCGAGGAGGCCGCTCATCCCGACATCGAACGGATTGTCGTACTGGATCCACTCCTTGCCGCGCAGCGCATGCCCCACGGGTGAGAGAACCCTGTGCGCGAGTGCCATCACCTCGGAGTGGGCGCCCCTGACGCCGCCGCCGCAGAACAGCATCACCTTGCGCGCCCTGTTGAGCGCCCCGGCGAGCTGCGCGACCTGGTCCGCCGGTGGATGGACGATGCCCTTGTGGACGAGGAAGTCGTGCTCGCCGGCGGGACCGGCGACGTCCTTGCCGGCCGTGTCGCCGGGCAGCGTCAGCACGGCGACGCCGCCCAGCCCGATCGCGTGCTGGATCGCGGTGCGCAGGATGCGCGGCATCTGCTCCGGGGTGACGATCGGCTCGCAGAAATGGCTGCACTCGGCGAAGAGCCGCTCGGGGTGGGTCTCCTGGAAGTAGCCGCTGCCGATCTGCGTGCTGGGGATCTGCGACGCGAGCGCCAGCACCGGCGCGCCCGACCGGTGCGCGTCGTACAGGCCCTGGACGAGGTGCGTGTTGCCCGGACCGCAACTCCCGGCGCACACCGCGAGACGCCCGGTGGCCTGCGCCTCCCCCGCCGCGGCGAACGCGCCCGCCTCCTCGTTGCGGACGTGGACCCAGTCGATGTCGTCGGTGCGGCGGACCGCGTCCACGATCGGGTTGAGGCTGTCGCCCACCACCCCGTAGACGCGCCGGACGCCGGCCTGCCGCAACACCTCGATGAACTGGTCGGCGACCGTCGCCATCGTCCCTCCCGCTCCCGTTTCCGCTGCCTCGTCCCGAGAGATGCCCCATGCTCTCCTCCTGACACGCACGTCTCCCCCGGGTTAAATAGTTAACTCATGAACCAAATCAAGGGGGTCCGGTGACGGCCACGGATGCTGAGGAACCGGACTTCTGGTCGTTCGTCGATCTCGCGGGGCGCCGGTTGTCCGAGGAGTTCGGGTTCCCGCATCCGCTCGCGACGCGGCTGCTGCTGACCCTCAACCGGGCGTCCGCGATCGTCACCTACGACCTGGAGTCCACGGTGCACCGGCCGCGCGGGCGTTCGTGGGCGGGTTTCCGGCTGCTGTTCGTGACCTGGCTCGCGGGGCCGCTGGAACCGGGCCGGGCCGCCACGCTGGCCGGGATGAGCAGGGCCGCGGTGTCCAACCTGGCCAAGACCCTGATCGCGGACGGGATGCTGGAACGCACCCCCGGCGAGCGGGACGGCCGGTCGGTGATCCTCTCGCTGACCGAGCACGGCCACCGCGCCATGCTGGACGTCTTCGCCGGTCAGAACGAGCGCGAGCGGCAGTGGGCGGGCGTGCTGACCGAGACCGAGCAGCGGATGCTGATCATGTTGCTGGACAAGCTCATCGACGGCCGGAACCGGTTCGACGTGCGCGAACGGAGCTAGCCCGCGGGTACGACGATGGCGTCCGAACACGGTTAGACCCTTCCCTGGGCGGGAGATGAGTCGTAGTGTCGCCACAAAGTAGTTAATGCGTTAACCATCGGAGGCGATGGAGCATGGCCCACTACCGCCGGGTCGGCCACGTGCCGCCGAAACGCCACACCCAGCATCGCCACAGCGAGGGCGGGGACGGCGGGCAACGGCTGTACTTCGAGGAGCTCATGGGCGAGGAGGGCTTCTCGTCCGACTCGTCCCTGCTGTACCACCGGGAGATCCCGTCCGCGATCGTCGACTCGCAGGCGTGGGAGATCCCGGACGCCTCCACGGCGCCCAACCACCCGCTGAAACCGCGCCACCTCAAGCTGCACGAACTCTTCCCCAAGGAGACGTGGGCCGAGACCGACGCCGTCACCGGGCGGCGCCTCATCCTGGGCAACGGCGACGTCCGGCTGTCGTACGTCGTCTCCGCCGCCGACTCGCCGCTGTACCGCAACGCGACCGGCGACGAGATCGTCTACGTCGAGTCCGGCACCGCCACCGTCGAGACGGTGTTCGGGACGCTGTCCGCGCGGGAGGGCGACTACGTCATCATCCCGGCGTCCACCACCCACCGGTGGCTGCCCACCGGCGACCAGCCGCTTCGCGCGTACGCGATCGAGGCGACCGGCCACGTCGCGCCGCCCAAGCGCTACCTGTCGCGCTACGGCCAGTTCCTTGAGCACGCCCCGTACTGCGAACGCGACCTGCACGGCCCGGACGAGCCCCTCCGGATGGACGGCACCGACGTCGACGTCCTGGTGAAGCACAACGGCTCGCGCGGCATCACCGGAACCCGCATGACGTACGCCCGCCACCCGTTCGACGTCGTCGGCTGGGACGGCTGCCTGTACCCGTTCACGTTCAGCGTCCACGACTTCGAGCCGATCACCGGCCGGGTGCACCAGCCGCCGCCCGCGCACCAGGTGTTCGAGGGGCACAACTTCGTCGTGTGCAACTTCGTCCCCCGCAAGGTGGACTACCACCCGCTGTCGATCCCGGTGCCCTACTACCACTCCAACGTGGACTCCGACGAGATCATGTTCTACTGCGGCGGCGACTACGAGGCCCGCAAGGGCTCCGGCATCGGGCCGGGCTCGGTGTCGGTCCACCCGGGCGGCTTCGCGCACGGCCCGCAGCCCGGCGCGTACGAGCGCAGCATCGGCGTCGAGTTCTTCGACGAACTCGCCGTCATGGTCGACACGTTCCGCCCGCTGGAACTCGGCGAGGGCGGCCTGGCCTGCGAAGACCCGGACTACGCCTGGACGTGGGCGAGGGGGCGGTCATGATCGCGACGTTCGCCCGCGGGCTGTGCGACGACGCGGCCGTGTTCCCGCCCGGCCTCGCGCCGCTGACCGAGGCGGTCCCGGCCCACCGCGCACACCGCGCCGCCCCCTACGCCGCTCTCGTCGGCCCGCTCGTCCTGCCGGCGACCGCGCTGCGCGCCCTGGACCCGCTCCTCGACGACGGCGACCCGCTCGACCTGTCGGTGACGGCGCCGGGCGGGCCGTGCGAGGCGGCCAAGGCGCTCGGGACGGCCGCCGACCTGCCCGTCGACCTGCGCGGGCTGGAGGTCGCCGTCCCGCCCGGCATGCACCCGGACGAGTTCTTCCGCGTGCTCGGCCGCGTCGACGTGCCCCTCTACGTCGAGGTGCCGCGGGACGACCGCCGCCCCGCGATGATCGCCGCGATCGCCGCGCGGGGGCACCGCGCGAAGTTCCGCACCGGCGGTGTGAAGGCCAACCTGTACCCGACCCCGGAGGAACTGGCCGCCGCGATCCTGGCGGTGGCGGGCGCCGGCGTCCCGTTCAAGGCGACCGCGGGGCTGCACCATGCCGTCCGCAACACCGACCCGGAGACCGGCTTCCACCAGCACGGCTTCCTCAACCTGCTGCTCGCGGCCGACGCCGCCCTGGACGGCCGCCCGATCGGCGACCTCGCCGCCATCCTCGCCGACCGCGACGCCCGGTCCGTCGCGCATCGCGTGGCCGCGCTGAGCGAGCCCAGGACGATCGCCGCCCGCGCCCTGTTCCTGTCGTTCGGCACGTGCAGCATCACCGACCCCGTCACCGAACTCACGGACCTCGGGCTGCTCGAACCCGTGTTCCAGGAGACCACCCGATGACCCGCATAGAGATCCCCGATGACTCCCTTTACGGACACGCCAACCTCCCCTACGGCGTGTTCTCCACCCCCGGCACGTCACCGCGCGTGGGCGTCCGCGTCGCCGACACCGTCGTGGACCTCACCGCCGTGGACCCCGTGTTCGCCGCCCCGTCCCTGAACCCCTTCATGGCTCAGGGCCACTCACGATGGGTGGAGGTCCGCGAACAGATCCTCGACCTCGTCGCAGGAGAGATACCGGACGCGGCCGTGCATCCCGTCGACGCGGTCACGATGCACATGCCGTTCGAGGTCGCCGACTACGTCGACTTCTACGCGTCCGAACACCACGCGTCCAACCTGGGCCGCCTCTTCCGCCCCGGCTCCGAGCCGCTCATGCCGAACTGGAAGCACCTCCCCGTCGGCTACCACGGCCGCGCGGGGACGGTCGTGCCGTCGGGAACCGGCATCGTCCGCCCCACCGGCCAGCGCAAGGGCGAGGACTCCCCCACCTTCGGTGAGAGCCGCCGCCTGGACATCGAGGCAGAGGTCGGCTTCGTCGTCGGCACCCCGTCTCCCCTGGGCACCCCGGTGGGCGCGGACGACTTCGACGAGCGGGTCTTCGGCGTCGTCCTGGTGAACGACTGGTCGGCACGCGACATCCAGGCATGGGAGTACGTACCCCTTGGCCCGTTCCTGGGGAAGAGCTTCGCGACGTCCATCTCCCCTTGGGTCGTCCCCCTCCTGGCCCTGGAAGCCGCCCGCGTAGCCACCCCGCCGCAAGACCCCGAACCTCTCCCTTACCTCCGCGAGAAGAACCCGTGGGGTCTCGACCTCTCCCTGGAGATCACGTGGAACGGGCAGGTGGTCTCCCGCCCGCCCTACCGCGAGATGTACTGGTCACCGGCCCAGATGCTCGCGCACATGACGGTGAACGGCGCCTCGTCCCGCACCGGCGACCTGTTCGCGTCCGGCACGGTCTCCGGCCCGGAGAAGGACCAGCGCGGCGCCTTCATCGAACTCACCTGGGGCGGCAAGGAACCCGTGACGGTCAACGGCGAACCCCGCACGTTCCTTGAGGACGGCGACGAGGTGACCATCACGGCCACCGCCCCGGGCCCGTCCGGCACCCGGATCGGCTTCGGCGAGGTCACCGGCCGCATCCTCCCCGCCCACTGACCAGAGCGGCGGGTCAGGAGCGGCTGCCGGGCTCGTCGACGACTTTCTGGGCCAGTTCGGCGTACCAGGACAGGACCGTGCCCGGCTTGGTCGTGAACGGCTTGCCGTTCTCAGGCTTCCACGTGTGCGCGCGTGCGACGTCTTCGCGGGTGCCGAGGTAGGCGTACGTCTCCGGGTCGAGGATGATGCTGGTCCGCTCGCCGAGTTCGTTGACCCGGGCGAACGCGACCCCCGGACGGCCGGCGGCGTCCCGCACCCCCTTGCGGAGGGTCACGCCCTCGACCTTGGGCAGCGCCCGGTAGACGGCCGCTCGCAGCTTGGGCGGTGACGGATCACGGAGGATCTGGTCCATGAGCTCGAAGACGTCTTGGGCGCTCGTCTCGCCGACCTGATCGGGGTAGCGGGCCGTGGAAAGGCGGTGCAGGAGCGCATCGGGTGTCGTGGGCAGCGTGTGGTAGTTGCCGAGGTCGAACAGCGGGCCACTCCTTCGGAACCGCACATTCGGCTCGCCCTGCTCGGAGTCGTAGATGCGCACGCTCAGTTCGCCGTTGTCGTAGTGGGCGCGACCGCCGCCGTCAGCCCGCTTCCACTGCTCGTTCGTTTCACGGGTCGTGACGTCGACGCCCTTCCACCAGGCGCTCATGTCGAACCCGCCCGCGTGCACCGAACGCGTGTAGATCCACTGCTTGGGGCCGGGCTTGCGGTACGGCTGCCGTTCGGCCGCCATGGCCGCACGCGAACCCAGCTCGACCGCGCCGGCCAGCCGGACGTGGGGCATTGGCACGGTCGCGTCGACATCCGGTGCGGGGAGCGCCGCGGTGGGACGCGGCGGATGCGCCGCCTCGCCGGAGTCGTTCAGGACGACAACACCCGCCACGGCGCCGGCCACGACGGCGAGCGACCCGGCCGGCAGGGCCCACGGCGCGAGCCGTCCGCCCGGGGGACGCCGGACGGGCCGCCTGCCCGGACGCCCGCCGGGCCCGGCCGCGGCGCGGGGCGCGGGTCCCTCGCCGCCGGCCAGTGCCCGCAGGCCGTGCCGCACCGATTCCTCGGCCTCCCCGGACATCGGCGGGACGTGCTCGCGGAACTCCTTGACCTTCGTGAGGTCGTCCATCATCGTTCCTCCTCGGTCGGATCGGTGTCGCCGAGTGCAGTGCGGATCTTGCGCCGCGCCCGGTTGAGACGGGACCGGACGGTGCCCACCGGGATGTCGAGCGCCGCCGCGACCTCCTCGTAGGTGAGCTCGGCCCAGGCGACCAGCAGCAGTACGTCGCGGTCGCGGCGGTGCAGCGCCGCGAGCGTCCCGGCCAGGCGGCGGTCCTCGACCTGCGCGTCCACCCGCCGGACGACGGCCTCGGCGAGCGGTTCGGGGAGCGGGTCGAGCCCGGTGCGCTGAAGTGCCCGGTACATGCGCTCCTCCGTGCGGCGGTGCCGCGCGATGAGGTTGGTCGCGACCCCGTACAGCCAGGGCCGCGCCACCGGCTGTGCCAGGTCGTAGGAGGCACGGCGGCGAAACGCGACGAAGAACGTCTCGGCGACGATGTCCTCGGCCGCCTGCGTACCGAGCCGCCGCGCCGCGTAGTGGTGGATCTGGCGCCCGTACCGTTCGAACAGCGCCGAAAAGCACTCCGGCTCGGTCAACGAGCGCCGGATCACCTCCGCGTCGTTCAGGTCCGGGGCCGCCCGCGGATCAACGGCGGCGCCGGTCACCGGGGCGTCCCGTGTCGATGCGTCATGGTGTCCTCCCTTGGGCATCCGATGGTTGTTGCCCGAAGGGACACACCGAGTTCACTCGCGTGTGCTGCCTCGGCGAACGACGGACCACGACGCGGCCTGCGAGCCCGGCTTCCGGCCGAGCGCGGCGTACGCGCATGCCGCTCCCTGGTCGCGTAGCGACTGCGCCACCGTCGTCAGCCCGAGTTCCGCCGCGACCGCCGAGTCGTCCCAGCCGGTCACCGCCAGCTCGCCGGGCACGGCGCGGCCGGCGGCGCGGGCGGCGCGGACGATCCCGGCCGCCTGCTGGTCGCTCATGGCGGCGATCGCGTCGGGCGGCTCGGCGGCGGACAGCAGGGTCGCGGCGAGCCGCTCGGCCTCGGCGGCGTCGTTGCGCGCGCATACCGCCACGACCACATCGCGCCAGGTGAAGCCCGCGCCCTCGGCCGCTCGCCGGTAGCCCTCCAGCCGCTCCCGCGTGACCGGGAACAGGACATCCGTGATGTCCGCGCCGACGGTGACCGTGCTCGTCCGCTCGCGGGAGAGCGGGAGGCTCAGCACCGCCGGACGTGCGGCGCCGGCGAACGCGACGGCGCCCACCGCGGCCGCCGCCGCGCGGTTGTCGATGCTCACCAGTCCCAGGCCGCGGACGGCCGGGCCGCCGTGGACCACCGCCGGGCGCCGCACCGCCCGGACCGCCGCCAGGATCGGATCGTCGTCGGACGTGGTCCAGACGACGAACCCGTCGACGGCGGCGTCCCTGATCCGCGAGACGTCGTCGGCGGCGCCCGAGATCGGCAGTATCGTCACGCCGTAGCCGTGGTCGGCGCAGACATCGGCGATCCCGGCCAGGAAGGACACGGCCTCCGGGTCGTCGAACGCGTAGCTCAGATGCTCCCCCAGGACCACGCCGAGCGTGCGGGTGCTGCCGCGCCGCAGCGATCGGGCGCTCGGGTCGGGTCCGGCGTACCCGAGCCGGGCCGCCGCGCCCAGCACCTTCGACCGGGCCTCCGCTGACACGCGCTCCGGCCGGTTGTAGGTGTAGGAGGCGGTCATGACGGACACGCCCGCCAGTTCCGCCACCTGCGCCAGCGTCACCCGCTTCGAGCCCGAGGAGGGTTCCATGGGCTCCAGCCTAGATTGTGTATCGTTACACACATGCCATGGAGATCCGCCGGGCCGCACCGCCGCCTCATCGTCTCGGCGATCGTGGCCTTCGCCGCGTTCGGTGCGTTCTGGGGGGTGTGGGGCGCCTCGATACCGCGGGTCCAGCAGCGGACGGGCATCGGTGACGGCCGGCTCGGCCTCGCGCTGCTGTTCGTCGGTGCGGGCGCGCTCCCCGCGATGCTGCTGGCGGGCAGGGCGCTCGATCGCTGGGGCCTGCGGGTCGCGGCCCTGGCCGTCGCCGCCCTGGGATGCGCGGGTGCCGGGGTGGCGGTGACCGCGGTGAACCTGGCGGGGCTGTGCATCGGGCTGGCCGTCATCGGCGCCGCCAGCGGAGCGGCGGACGTGGCCATCAACGCGGTCGCCGGACGGGCCGAGAAGCTCGCCGGCCGCCCCGTCATCACCCCCGCCCACGGCGTCTTCTCCGCGCTCGTGGTCGTCGCGAGCCTCGCCACCGGCCTCGCCTCGGCCGCGTCGCTGCCGCTCGCGGCCCCGTTCGTGGCCGTGGCCGTCCTCTCCCTGGTCGCCGGGATTTCGCTGCTCAAGACGCTGCCCGCCGACGTCGTCACCGCTCAGCGAGTCCCGGCGGCGGGTGCGACGCCGTTCCCCCGGCGCGGCATCGTCCCGTTCCTGCTCATCGGGGTCCTGGGCGCGCTGGCGTTCGCCAGCGAGAACGCGCACCAGAGCTGGAGCGCGGTCTTCGCCCACGACGAGCTCGGCTCAGGCACGGGGCTGAGCGCCGTCGCGCCCGCCGTGTTCGCCGGCACGGTCGCGATCACCCGGTTCTGCGTCGGCGGAGTGCGGGCCGCCCATGCGCGCACCGTCCTCCTCGTCGGCGCGTCGGCCGCCGCGGCCGGCGCGGCCCTGCTCGCCGCCGCGCCCACCCTGCTGATCGCCGCACCGGGTCTCGCGCTGGCCGCCGCCGGGACCGCGGTGCTGTTCCCGACCCTGCTCGGCATCGTCTCGCGGATCGTCGACGAGTCCCGCCGCGGCCGGGCGACCTCCGTCGTCACGACCGTGTCCTACCTCGGGTTCCTCGCCGGCCCCGGCTACGTCGGCCTGTGGGCCGAGGCCGTGGGACTGCGCGGAGCCATGGTCGCGGTCGCCGCCCTCGCGGCCCTCCTGCTCGTCCTCACCCCGCCGCTGCTGCGCCTCCCGTTCACCGGGACGCCGCTGGACGGCGCGTCCCCCATGCCCGAAGGTCGAGCCACCATGCCGCAGCCACCGGGTCCCGACCTCGCCGGGCGCATCGCCCGGCTGGAGGCCATCGAGGAGATCAAGGCGCTCAAGCACCGCTACCTGCGGGCCTGCGACGCGAAGGACCCCGCGGAGTTCCGGGCGTGCTTCGTCGCCTCCGGCGCGTCGATCGACTTCGACCGCCTCGGCACCTTCGACGACGCGGACGGCATCGTCAGGGTCTTCGAACGCATCGCCCTCCAGCGGGTGGACGGCCGGAACGCGATCCTCGACATGCACCACGCGATGCACCCGGACATCACCGTCCACGGCGAAGGCAGCGCCTCCGGCCGCTGGACGCTGCGGTTCCGCCAGGTGAACCTGCTCGACGACACCGAGACGGTCAGCACCGGCGAGTACGACGACGAGTACGTGGTCGAGGACGGCCGCTGGAAGATGTCCAAGTGCCACTTCCGCCGCCACTGGTCGATCACCCGTCCGCTGGGCGACGGCTGCCGCGTCGACCAGCAGGGCCTCGCCCGGCCCGCGACCCGTACCCACCCATGATCGGCTGTCACCGGCCCCGCGTCCCTATCACGTCGCGCAACGTCCGCAGGAAGGCCCGTTCCGTGTCGTTGGTGGCCAGGGCGATCGCCTCGTCGTAGGCGGTGGCGGCCTCGGCGGTACGGCCGAGGCGGGTGAGCAGGTCCGCGCGGGTGGCCGGCAGCAGGTGGTAGCCCGGCAGGTCCAACTCGTCGACGATGGCCAGCGCCCGCGCCGGACCGTGCACCTCGGCGACGGCGACCGCCCGGTTGAGCGCCACGATCGGGGTCGGCGAATGCCGCAGCAGCTGGTCGTACAGCGCCAGCACCTGGGCCCAGTCGGTCGCCGGGCCGTCGGTGTGCACGGCGTTGATCGCGGCCTGCAGCTGGTACGGGCCCGGCCGGCCGCGCCGCAGGCACCACCGCACCAGCTCGTGCCCCTCGGCGATCAGCTCCCGGTTCCACAGCGACCGGTCCTGCTCGGCGAGCACGACCAGCTCGCCCGCGGGCCCCACCCGCGCGGGCCGCCGGGCCTCGGTGAGCAGGAGCAGCGCCAGCAGCCCGATCACCTCCGGCTCGTCGGGCATCAGCTCGGCGAGTTCCCTGGCCAGGCGGACGGCCTCCTGGCACAGGTCCGTCCGCAGCAGCTCCCCGGACGTCGAGGTGTAGCCCTCGTTGAAGATCAGGTAGAGCACGGTGAGCACCGGCGGCAGCCGGCCGGCGAGGTCCGCCGCGGCGGGCACCCGGTAGGGGATGCCCGCGTCGCGGATCTTCTTCTTCGCGCGGACGATCCGCTGCGATACGGCCGCCTCGGGCACCAGGTACGCTCGCGCGATCTCCGCCACCTGCAGCCCGCCGAGCAGGCGCAGGGTGAGCGCGGTCTGCGCGAGCGGCGACAGCGCCGGGTGGCAGCAGGTGAAGATCATGCGTAGCTGGTCGTCGCGCACCGGTCCCACCTCCCCGGGTTCATCTGGTCGCTGCAGCAGCAGCGCCTGGGCGTGGCGGGCCTCGCGCGTGGATTCGCGGCGCAGGCGGTCGATCGCGCGGTTGCGGGCGGTGGTCACGATCCATCCTCCGGGGTTGGGCGGCAGTCCCTCGTCCCACTTGCGGACGGCGACCGCGAACGCGTCCTGGACGGCTTCCTCGGCGAGCCCGATGTCTCCGAACAGGCGCGTCAGCGTGGCCACGCAGCGGCCGTACTCCGCCCGGTAGACGCCGTCCAGGTCCATGCTCATCTCCACTGCGCGTCTTGGAACGGGCGCACCTCGATCGGAGCCCCGCAGGCCAGCGCGCACTTGTCGGCCCAGGCCAGCGCCTGGTCCAGGTCGTCGCACTCGATCACCCAGAACCCGCCGAGCTGCTCCTTGGTCTCGGCGAACGGGCCGTCGGTCATCGTGGTCGCGCCGCCGCCGGGGTGGACGACGGTGGTGGCGGGCGAGGGCAGCAGACCTCCGACGAACACCCACGAACCGGCGGCCTGCATCTCGGCGGTGACCTTGGACGTCAGGTCCATCTGCTCCTGCAGCTCCTCCTCGGACGGCGGCTGCGCACTTTCGTCGAGCTGGACGGCGAGCAGGTACTTCTTCACGGTGAACTCCCTTTGTGTCGAGCGTCCGCGGCGGACCAGGCGGCCTGGGTCACTCCCGTCCCCGCCCTCTCACCTTGGCCACGAACGGGGCCGGCGCCATTCGACACCACCACGAAAGGAACCACGGAAAGATTCCGAGGACGTACTGCCGCCCGCATGAGGAGGGTCCATGCGTTTCGCGCTGGACGATCTGTTCGCCAGCCTGCCCGCGGAGCAGGTCGACGAAGCCCGGAGCTTCTACCGTGCGAGGACGGCCGGTCATGGCCCCGGCAGTCTGGAGGAGCTCGACGGCATCGAGACCTGGCTCCGCGACCACATGGTCCATCCGTAAGCGCCCGGCCGGCACGCCTTCCGATCTTTTTCCGCGGGGGGTGTCGAATGGCCCCGATCCCGTTCGTGGCGAAGGTGAGAGACCGGCAACGGGCCGGTCGCGACCGCACCGGCGGGCGCCGGCGACGACGGGATCACATCATGACCGCAGCGAACACGAGGCGCGGAGCGGGACGGCGGGAATGGGGCGGGCTGGCCGTGCTCGGCCTGCCCACCTTCCTCGTCTCGATGGACTTCTCCGTCCTGTACCTGGGCGTTCCGCACCTGACCGCCGACCTCGCGCCGAGCGGCGTCCAGCAGCTGTGGATCGTCGACATCTACGGCTTCCTCATCGCGGGCTTCCTGGTCACCATGGGCACCATCGGTGACCGGATCGGCCGCAAGAAGCTGCTGCTCCTCGGCGGCGCCGTGTTCGGCGTCGCGTCCGTGGCGGCGGCGTTCTCCACCGGCCCGGAAATGCTCATCGCCAGCCGCGCGCTGCTCGGGGTGGCCGGCGCCGCGGTGATGCCGTCGGTCCTGGCCCTGGTCACCGGCATGTTCACCGACCAGAGGCAACGCAGCCGCGCCCTGGCCATCTACCTCACCTGCTTCATGGGCGGGGCGACGCTCGGCCCGCTCGTCGGCGGCGTGCTGCTGGAGTACTTCTGGTGGGGCTCGGTGTTCCTGGTGGCCGTGCCGGGAATGGTGCTGCTGCTGATCTTCGGCCCCTTCCTGCTTCCCGACCAGAAGGCACCGCGCCCCGGCAGGCTCGACCCGCTCAGCGTCGTCCTGTCCCTCGGGGCGATTCTGCCGTTCGTCTACGGGCTCAAGGAACTGGCCCGCAACGGCTGGGAGCCGCTCCCCGCCGCCGTACTCGTGTCCGGGATCGCGGCCGGGGTGCTGTTCGTCCAGCGGCAGCGGCGCCTGGCGGACCCGCTGCTCGACCTGAGCATGTTCCGCAACCGCACGTTCAGCTCCGCGCTGACCCTCTTCTTCGTGACCGCCCTGGTGGGCACCGGCACCCTCCTGCTGGTCACGCTGTACCTGCAGAACGTCACCGGTCTCACCCCGCTGGAGGCCGGCCTGCTCCTGGTCGTGCCCAACGTCCTGATGATCGTCGGTAACCTCTCCACCCCGCCGCTGGCGAACCGCATCCGCCCCGCGTACCTGATCGCGGGCGGCCTGGCCGTCGCGAGCGCCGGCTACCTGATGTTCATGCTGGCCGACTCGACCTCCGGCCCCGAGAGGATCTTCATCGCGCTGGCCGTCGTCATGCTCGGCACCGCGCCGCTGGCCGCGCTCTGCAACCACCTCGCCATGGGGTCCGTGCCGCCGGAGAAGGCCGGCTCCGGCGCGTCGATCGTGCAGACGACCACCGAACTCGGGCTCGGTCTCGGCATCGCCACCCTCGCCACGCTCGGCACCGCGGTGTACCGCAGCAACGTGGAGGACGCGCTGGGCCCGATCCCGTCCGACGCTGCGAACGCCGCCCGGGAGAGCATCGACCGCGCGATCGTGGCGGCCGACCGGCTCCCCGCCGACCAGGGCGACGCCCTGCTGGCCGCGGCCCGCGACGCGTTCACCTCCGGCGTCCAAACCGTGGGGCTCGTCAGCGCCCTCTTCTACGCCGCCCTGACCGTCCTCGCCCTGCGAGCCTTCAAGCACGTGAAGAACTCCGACGGCGACGTGGACACCGAGGACGTTCCTCCCGCCACCTCCGGAACCGATCGGGCCCCCACCACGTCCCTGCGGTGACACCCCACCGACGAGAGGCCCGGCCTCGTGACCGCCCTGTTCGTCCCCGCCCTCCGCACCGCCGGTGCGGACGGGTCAGGGGCGGACGGGTCAGGGGCGGACGGCGATTGCGTCTACCTCGAATCGCAGGTCGGGGAGGGCTAGGGCGGCTACTCCGGTGAGCGTTTGGACGGGTGGGCTGTCTCCCCAGATCTCGCCGATGTGCTCGGCCAGGATCTCCAGCTTGCCGGGGTCGTGCGCGACGATGTGCGTGCGCAGTTGGACGACGTGTTCGAAGTCCAGGCCGGCCGACGCCAGGGCGGCGCGCAGGTTGGTGAAGGCTCGCCTTACCTGGTCGGCGAAGTCCGTCGACGCGACCTGGCCGCCGGCATCCGAGGCGTACTGGCCCGCGACGAAGACCAGGTCCCCGGAGGCCGTCGCGACGTGGCTGTAGCCGAAGCCGACCGGGTCGTGCAGCTCGGGCGGATTGGTGAAGGAATGCGGCATGGTCGGTCCGGTTCAGGCGGCGGGGTTGCGGACGGTGACGCTGATGCGGTTCCAGGCGTTGATGGCGGCGATCGCCATGACCAGGGCACCGAGGGACTTCTCGTCGTAGTGGTCGGCGGCCTCGTTCCAGACGTCGTCCGGGACGCCGGCCGGGTTGTCGCCGATGCGCGTGGCCGCCTCGGCGAGCGCCAGGGCCGCCCGCTCCTCGTCGGTGTAGAAGGGCGCCTCGCGCCAGGCGGCCACCGACCAGAGGCGCTCGTCGGTCTCGCCCTCGGCCTTGGCGTCGCGGGAGTGCATGTTGACGCAGAACGCGCAGCCGTTGATCTGGCTGACCCGCAGCTTGAGCAGCAGCAGCGTGCTGTGCGGTACGCCGCACTCCCCGAGGTACGCCTCCAGCGCCAGCATGGCCTTGTACCCGCCCGGGGCGGCCTTCGCGATGTTCATCCGTGCCTGCATGATGACCTCCTTAGATCTGGATATCTGATGTCTAGAATTAGGGCCGGCGACTCCCCTCTGGAGTCGCGGGTGGTGAGCGTCAGGTCCGCCGGTCGCGCAGGCCCCGGAGGATGTCGCCGGGCGAGGCCGGGTGCCGCTTCTCGACGATCTCCTTCAGGTCGGCGATGGTCACCGCGGCCAGCTCCCTGCGCCAGGCGAGCTCCGCGCGGCGCATGGACTGGGAGATGATGCAGGACTTGCGGTAGTCGACGCCCTCGTGGTCGCCCGGGGCCCGCCGGAGGACCTCCTCGCAGCGGAACGCGCCGTCCGGTCCCTCGATGGCGGTCACCACGTCCATGAGCGTGATGTCCTCCGGGCGGCGCGCGAGCCGGAACCCGCCCCGCGGGCCGGGCGTGGAGTCCAGGATCCCGGCGCGGGTGAGGGCCTGGAGCTGCTTGTTCAGGTAGGCGGTGGGCAGCTCGTAGTACTTCGCCAGGCGGGCGGCCGTCACCGCCTCCCCCGGTTCGAGCCAGGTGAGGTTGAGGCACTCGTGGAGCGCCCACTCGACGCCCTCGCTCATCCGCATAATCCTGGATACTAAACATCCAGGATTGTCCGCGCAACCGCGTTCGGCCGCGGGCGCGTCCGGTGCGGTTCGGGTGCTGCGCTAGCTTTTGTTCCGATGACTCCCGCGAAGCCGGCATTCCGTGCCGCCACGAAGGCCGACATACCCGCCCTGGTCACGCTCGTCGAGCGTGCCTACCGGGGCGACGAGAGCCGCGCCGGGTGGACGACCGAGGCCGACCTGCTCGGCGGCCAGCGCACGGACCCCGACATGGTCGCGGCCGTGGTGGCCGACGAGTCCGGCCGCCTGCTGATCGCCGAGGCGGACGGCGTCCCGGTCGCCTGCTGCCAGCTCGAGAACCGCGGCGGCCACGCCTACTTCGGCATGTTCGCCGTGGACCCCGGCGCCCAGGGCGGCGGGCTCGGCGGGCGGGTCCTCGCCGAGGCCGAGCGCGTGGCGCGCGAGGAGTGGGGCGCGGACGAGATGCGCATGACGGTGATCACCCTCCGCGCGGACCTGATCGGCTGGTACGAGCGGCGCGGCTACGTCCGGACGGGCGAGATGCAGCCGTTCCCGTACGGCGACGAGCGGTTCGGCCTCCCCAAGCGCGACGACCTGGAGTTCGAGGTCCTGGTGAAGAAACTCGCCTGAGACCGGAGGCGTCTCGCCACGGCACGGGCGCGCCACGCCCGGCCGGGCTCGGCCGGGCGTGGCATTGCCGGGTCGGGTCAGGCGATGTTCTTCGGGTCAGGCGATGTTCTTCGGCCGGTACGCCTTGTACTCGCTGCCGCTCGACAGGCCGTAGGACCGCGTGCGGTAGTCGGTGCCGTAGCCGCCGCGCTGCTCGTAGGCCCAGTACGCGCTACGCGCGCTGTTGGCCCACTTCTCGAAGATCACGACGTGCCGGGTGGTGTTGCTCCCGATCGCGTCGATGATGATGTCGCCCTTCTTGAGCTGGGACATGTTGATGCGCGTGGTGTAGGTCGAGGACGCCAGGCCGACCGTGTTGGGACCGGGCTTGGGCAGCCGCAGCGTCATGGACACGTACCCCGAGCAGTCGGTGCGGTAGCCGCCGTGGGTCTTCGACTGGCTGTACGGGACGCGGTCGGCGGTGTGCGGGTTCCACGTCTTGGCGCGGGAGATGACCTCCGCGCGGGTGACGGTCGGGGCGGCCAGCGGCACGGCCTGCTGACCGGCCGCCTGCAACTGGACGCTCCGCGCGGGCAGTTGCCGTTCGGCGGGGGTCGCGGCCCCGTGCAGGCCGAGGACGGTGCCGCCGGCCAGCGCCAGGGAGCCGGCACCGATGAGGATGGCCCGAGGGGAAGCCATTGATAATCCTCCGTGAATGGTTGGGAGCGGCGCCATTGCCGGCGCCTGGTGGGAGCCGTCGATCGACCCGGCAGACTTTATGGACAACATCGCCGCCGGGCCAGGGTCATCGCGAAATTCGGGACAACGGGACACTGGGCCGCATCCTCACCTGCGCGAACGTGATGGCGATACCGAAAGGGCCGGGACGGCGACCCCGATTCAAACCTTCTGAGATGATCACCCAGTGCAGGTACCGGTGAACCCTCGGTGCTCGACTTGATTTCGTGCTGCCGTCCACTGGACTGGGCATAATGGGCGCCCGGACCGAGCCCATGAGCGCGAGTCGGCATAAGCCGAAGAGGCCACCCGCGGGAGAATCGCCAATGAGTCGAAGCCGACGACCGGCCCCGCTGCCCGGCGACCTGCCGGAGGCGGTGCGGATCCTGCTCACCGAACTGCGCGGGATGAAGGAGGCGGCCGGGCACGACCTGCGCACCCTCGCGCGCGAGACGCACGGGAGCCGCTCGTCGTGGGGGCGGTGGCTCAGCGGCGAGACCTGGATCCCGGTCGACGCGGTCATGGCGCTGGCGGCGCTCTGCGATGCCGACGCGCGCCGCCTGCGGGTCCTCTGGGAGGTCGCGGACGAGGCGAGGCGATCGTCCCCGGCCGCGGTCACTCCCCCGGACGGGCCCGCCGCGGAACCACCACCGACGCGCACCATGGAATCTCCGTCCGCGGCGGACACGCCGCCGTCTCCGGCGACGGAACCGGCACCGGCGGGCCGCCGTCCCCGGCCGATGTTCTTCGGCGCTCTCATCGGCTGCACGCTCCTGGCCGGCACCGCCGGGGTGGCGCTCGGCGCGGCGCTGCAGACCGCGTCCGAGCCGGAAAGCGCCACCACCCGGCCGGTGACGTCCGGCGCGGCCGCCCGCCCGCCGGTCAAGGCGATCAGCAGGCGGACCGTCCTCGCCCGCGCCAGGACCTGGCACCCGGGCGGCCCGGAACGCGTCCCCTACGACCAGTCGGCCAGTCACCAGGGGTACCGGACCGACGGCTCCGGCTACGCGTCCATGGCGCTGGGCCTGCCGAAACCGGGCCCCAACTCCGCCGCCCTGGAGTCCTCCTACTGCCGGCACATCCCGTCCTCCCAGTTGCGGCCCGGTGATCTCGTCATCAAGTCGAGCGGGGACGCCGGCGTCCGCGAGGTGATGATCTTCGACAGGTGGACGAGCCGCGACCGCGCCGCGTACTGGGCCTACCAGCAACGCCGCGGCTACGGGACCGACCACCTGGTCCTCCGTGCCGGGCTCGCGTCCGGCAGCGGCCACCACGGCTGCCGCCCGTACCACGTCCGAGAAGACCAGGTCGGCTGACACCGCGTCCGGCGGGGAGCGACCCTCGCCACGATTGTTTGATGGATATTACGTAGTTACGTAGTATTGGAGTCGTGGAGAACGCGGAGCTGGCGGAGCGGGTCGAGCGCCTGGAAGAGCGCGTGGCCCGCCTGGAAGGTGCGGACGCCCAGGCCGGGGGACCGAAGGCGGACGGCACGTTCTGGGCGCTGGACGGCCTGAAGGACCGCGTCGACGACCCGGGCGCCGTGCTGTTCACCGGCTCGGTGACGCTGCCGTCCGGCGAGCACTACGAATGGCAGCAGGGCCACACGGTGGACGACCTGCTAGCCGACGACTGGTCCCAGGCGGCCGAGACGATGTCGGCGCTCGCGCATCCGGTGCGCCTGCTGCTGCTGCGGGAGATCCTCCACGGCGCCCGGACGACCGCCGAGCTGGCCGCCCACGAACGGCTCGGCACGACCGGGCAGCTCTACCACCATCTGCGCCAGCTGGTCGCGGCCGGCTGGCTGCGGACCGCGGCGCGCGGACGGTACAGCGTCCCCGGGGAACGGGTGGTGCCGCTCCTCGCCGTCCTCGCGGCGACCCGCCGCTGAGACCCCTAGGAGGGAAGATGCACAGGACACTCGCCCGCTTCAGGACGCTGTTCGTCCTGCTCGGCCTGGTACTGACGTTCGGTGAGATCCTGCACGGCCTTACCGCGCTGTCGATCGCGGGCATGGTCATGATCGTCTGCGGCCTGCTGCTGTTCTTCGTGCCCGGCGCCGCCCCGGGACGGGAGCCGGTCGTGCTGCGGAGCCCCGTCCGCGGCCGGTGGGTGCCGGTCAACAGCCCCGCCGACAAGGTCCCCAGCCACGGCACCCACGAGCTGGGGCAGACGTACGCGATCGACCTCGTCCACGTGCCCGAGGGGGCGCCGGAGTGGCGGCCGCTGCGCAAGGGGCCGCTCGCGTCGCGGCCGGAGTCGTTCCCCTCGTTCGGGCAGGAGATCACCGCGCCCGCCGACGGCGTGGTCGTCCAGGCGAGCGGCTGGCAGCGCGACCACTGGAGCCGCAACTCGTGGCCCGCGCTCGGCTACCTGATGGTCGAGGGCGTCATCTTCCGCGGTCTGCTGTCCTACCTCACGCTGTCGGCGGGCCGGTTCATCGTCGGCAACTCCGTGGTGCTGGACCTCGGCGACGGGGTGTACGCGGTGCTCGCCCACATGCGGCGGGGGTCGGTCCGCGTCCGGAAGGGCGACCGCGTCCGGGCCGGGGACGTGCTCGGCGAAGTCGGCAACTCCGGCAACTCGTCGGAGCCGCACCTGCACTTCCACCTGATGGACCGTCCGCGTCCCGGCGCCGCCGCCGGGGTGCCGTTCGCGTTCCGCTTCGAGAGCGGCGGCGAGGTCCGCACCGGGGTGCCCGGAGGCCGCCGGCCGTTCGTCCCGGTGACCGAGGAGAAGGTCGGCGGCGACCGGGCCGCGTGAACCGGCGCCCCGCGGCCCGCGCGGGTCAGCGCGCCGGGGGGCGCCAGCGGGGGTCGCGTCCGGAGGCGGCCACCGCCCGCTCGAAGGGCGTCGCGTCCTCGGCCGCGGGGGCGGGCGCGGCGAACCCCTCGTACTGCCGGTACATCTCGGCGTTCTTCTCGACGGTCTTGAGGACGAACCGCCCGGTATCGGCCGAGACCCGGTATTCCTGGCCGGTGGCCTTCGCGACGTCCCAGCCGTGCAGGGCCATCTCCAGGATCAGCATCGCGGCGGTGTCCGCCGCCGGGGTGCCGGAGATCTCGCCGTCCCACACGGCCGGGTCCGCCCAGGCGGCGACCGCGCGGTCGATCTGGTCGGCGTATTCCCGCGCCCAGGCGTCGTCGGCGGTGAAGTCGCGTCCGGTCAGCTCCTCCGGAAGCTCCTCGCGGAGCGCACGGTGCGCAAGGCCGTGGGACGTGTAGAGGACGAGGTGGTTCACGAGCGTCCGGAGGTCGAACTCACCGCACGGGGTGGGGTCCGCCAGCCGGTCCCGCGGGACGCCGCGGGCGATCCGAGCCGCCTCGGCGGCGCATTCCTTCATGTAGGCGTGTTCATGCGTGTAGGCGTGTTCGTGCATGTCCAGCACGCTATGGGCGTCCGCGGGCGCGCTTCTTGGAGAAACGCGCCAACTATCCTGGTCACGTGGCGGATATGGGACGTGGTGTGCTGTACCCGCACCAGCAGGCGGGCATCGCCGACATCGACCGGAGGCCCCCGAGCGCCGCCCTCGCGCCGTTCGTGGAGTTCTACTGGCACGTCCGGTGGCGGACGGAGGAGCCCTACGAGACGAAGGTGCTGTCCCACCCGAACGTGCATCTCGTCTTCGAGGAGCCCGTGCCGCTGGTCTACGGGGTCGACCGGTCGCTCTTCGTCCGCCGTCTGGAGGGACGGGGGCAGGTCCTCGGTGTGAAGTTCCGTCCCGGCGGCTTCCGCGCGTTCACGGCGGGACCGGTCATCGACCTCGCCGACCGCCGGATCCCCGCCTCCCGCATCCTCCGTCCGGAGGTGGAGGTCGTCAGCCGCGCCGTGCTCGCCCACAGCGACGTGGACGCGATGGCCAGGCTGGCCGAGGAGTTCCTGCTGCGCGACCTCCCGACCCCGGACCCCGTCGCCGGCGAGGTGGCCGCGATGGTCGAGGCCATCACCTCCGACCCCACCCTGTTCCGTGTCGACCAGGCCGCCGAGAAGCTGCACGTCTCGATCCGCACCCTGCAGCGGCTTTTCGCCGAGTACGTGGGGGCGAGCCCCAAGTGGGTCCTGCGCCGGGCGCGCCTGCACGAAGCGGTGTCCCGCGCCGACCGGGGCGTCCCGATCGACTGGACGGCCCTGGCCGACGACCTCGGATACTCCGACCAGTCGCACATGACCCGCGACTTCACCGCCACGGTGGGCGTGTCACCGGCCAAGTACGCCAGCGCCTGAACCCCTCACGCGAGTACGGGGACCAGGCGGAAGGCGATGAAGGCCGGGAGCACCTCCAGCTTGGCGTGGTCCTCCGGGTAACGAACGGCCATCTCCGGGCCCGGGCGAGGTTCCAGGAGTTCCTCTATGACGAACCCCGCCTTGCGGAAGTCGGCGCATATCGCTGTCAAGGGACGGCGCCAGGCGCGGATGGGCCAGTCCCGGTCGGGGTTCAGTGACTCCTCCACGCGTTCCTCGGCGAAGTACGAGCCGCCCAGGCGCACCCAATGCATGACGGGGTGCTCGGTTGACAGGACGACGGCGCCGCGCCGGGTCAGGATGCGGCGGAACTCCCGCAGGAGGCCGATCCGGTCGTCGATGTAGTGCAGCGCCAGCGCGCAGACGACGAGGTCGGCCGAGCCGTCCGGAACCCAGGTCAGCGGTTCGGAGAGGTCATGGACGCGCAGGTCGGCGAGACCGTCGCAGCGCGCACGGGCGAGGTCGACCAAGGTGGGGCTGACATCGCAGCCGGTGACGCGGGCTCCCCGCTCCAGGAGTTCGCGGGCGTAGAGCCCGGGACCGCAGGCCGCGTCGAAGACCGCGAGGTCCCCGACGTCCCCGGCCAGCCCGAGCACGGCGGGACGGTCGTAGAGGGCGTTGTAGGCGCTGTCCTCGGCATGGGCGGCGTACTCGTGGGCGAAACGCTCATACATGCCTCGATCGTCCCAGAAAGATCAACAGGACGTGTCAAGACGAGGGGCCGATCCCGGTCAACTCTCCGGGGTCGCGGGCGCGCCCGGCCTGCCATGGAAAGGGGGGCAGCAAAGAAGGCGCGGAGGGATCGCGAACCCCGACCGACCCGCGAGCCCTCCACGCCTTCGTCTATGGGGCGGCTCCAGCGTGGGCCTCGACCGCCGCTCCCGTAGCAGAAGTACGGTAAAGCGGCCTGCGGGGGTTCAAACCCCCCGGAACCAGACGACGGCGGGACGGGTCATATGCGGGTGGTTCTCATCGACGTTTCGCGAGGCGGGCGGCAGTGACCCGCGGCGACGGCTCCCCCGCGGACGGCCCGATCAGCCTGCGCAAGGACACGGAGCGGCCGGCCGAGACGCCGCCGGGCCCGGCGTGGCTCGTGGTCCCCGTCCGCGTGGTCGCGCTGATCGTCCTGGTGCCGCTGCGGCTCGTCCACGACCTGGCCGTGCAGGCCGGGCGGGGCGTCCGGGCGGTGTGGAACCGGCTGATGCGGGCGCCGCGGCGGCTCGGCCGCCTCATCGGCCGGATGCTGCACGCGGTCCGGCGCGGGCTGTACCGGTGGCTGCTCGCCCCCGCCGGACGGCTGCTCGCGGCCGTCACCCGGGGGATCGGCGCCCTGCTCGACCTCCTCGTCGTCCGGCCCGCGCGGTGGCTCGCCGTCGTGGTGATCTTCGGTTTCGCGAGGTGGCTCGGCCGCGGGGCGGCGTACCTGGCCCGCTGGATCCACCGCACGCTGCTCGTCCCGCTCGGCGCGTTCCTGGCCTTGCTCGGACGCGGCCTGGCCATGGTCGGACGCGGCCTGGCCGCCATGATCGGACGCGGCCTCGCGGTGATCGGAGGCGGCCTGGCCATCATCGGGCGCGGGCTCGCCGTGCTCGGGCGCGGGCTGGCCTGGCTCGGCGACCGGGTCCTGCTGCGCCCGCTGCTCGCCCTCGGGCGCGGCCTGCACTGGCTGCTGAGGTCCACCGGCCGCGCGTTCGCGCTGCTGTTCGCGGGCATCCTGACGGGTCTCCGCCTGCTGGCCAACGCGCTCGTCGTCATCCCGGCCCTGTTCCTGTGGCGCTACCTCCTGCGGCCGCCGCTCCGCGGCCTCCTGTGGCTGGGACGCGCCGTCCAGCACGGCCTCGCCTGGGTGGGACGCGGCCTCCTCGCCATGCTGGGCGCGCTCGGGAGGGTCATCGCCTCCGGGTGGCGCGCCTTCGCGGCCGCCGCCGCCTGGATCGGCCGGTCCCTCGCGGGGCTGGCGCGAATCCTGCTGCTGCGTCCCGTCCAGGCGGTGTGGCGGTACGTCCTGGCCCCGCTCATCGCCGGGCTCGTCGCGGCGTGGCGGCTCGCGGGCCGCGCCGTGCGGTGGCTCTGGCGGACGCTCGTCGTCCTGCCCGTCCGGACGCTGGTCGTCGAGCCGGCGCGCTGGGTCGGGCGGAGCGTGCTGCGTCCGGTCGGGCACGGCGTGCACGGGGTGTGGCGGGCGTCGGTCCGCGACCCGCTGCGCGCCGCCCGCCAGACCGTCCGGGAGACGAGCCGCGACATCCGCCTCCAACTCCGCCGCACCTTCCGCGGGCAGCAGTGAACCGCGCCGGCTCCGCACCCCTCAACGCGTTTTCGGGTGCCCCGGCTGAGATACTGCAGGGGATGTATCGACTCCTGTTCTCACTGGTCATCGCCCGGATCTCCGCGGAGACCGTCCATCACCTGACGCTGCGGGGGCTCCGCGCCGTCCAGGCGGTGCCCGGGGCGGTGCCGCTGCTGCGGCGGCTGCTCGCACCCCGCGACCCGGCGCTGGCCGTCCGCGCGCTCGGGCTGGACTTCCCCAGCCCGCTCGGCCTCGCCGCCGGGTTCGACAAGGACGCCGTCGCCTACGAGGCGCTCGGCGCGTTCGGGTTCGGCCACGTCGAGATCGGCACCGTGACGGGACGTCCGCAGCCCGGCAACCCGCGCCCGCGGCTGTTCCGGCTCGTCCCCGACCGGGCGGTCATCAACCGGATGGGCTTCAACAACGCGGGCTCGCAGGCCGCCGCGGAGCGGCTGCGCGGCCGCGGCACCGGACCGATCGTCGGGGTCAACATCGGCAAGACGAAGGTCGTCCCGGAGGCGTCGGCGACGGCCGACTACGTGGCGAGCACCGAGCGGCTCGCGCCGCACGCGGACTACCTCGTCGTCAACGTCAGCTCGCCCAACACCCCGGGCCTGCGCGACCTGCAGGCCGTCGAGCACCTGCGCCCCCTCCTGGCGGCGGTGCGCGAGGCCGCGGACCGCTCCACCGGCCGCTCCACCGGCCGCCGCGTCCCGCTCCTGGTCAAGATCGCCCCGGATCTGGCGGACGACGACATCGACGCGGTCGCCGACCTCGCCCTCGACCTCGGCCTGGACGGCATCATCGCCGCCAACACCACCATCGGCCGGGACGCCCTGCTCAGCCCGCCCGCCCTGGTCAAGGAGACCGGCGGGCTGTCCGGCGCGCCGCTGAAGGAACGCTCGCTGGACGTCCTGCACCGCCTGCGGTCCCGCACCGGCGGCCGGCTCACGCTGATCTCGGTCGGCGGCGTCGAGACCGCCGACGACGTGTGGGAGCGCATCCGGGCGGGCGCCACCCTCGTCCAGGGCTACACCGGCATGATCTACGGCGGCCCGCTCTGGGCGCACCGCATCAACCGCGCCCTGTCCCGCCGCCTCCGCGACAGCGACTCGAAGTCCCTTCCCTCGCCCCGTCCCTGACTCCGCTCCCCCGGCCGGGCGGCTTTGCCAGTTGGTTGCCTCGGGGGCCGGCATCGGCGGGTCGGCGCGGGGCACGGTGCGGGTATGTCCGGCGAGCCGAGCGTGCGCGAGCCGCCGCCCGTGTCCCGCGAGACGCTGCTGGTCCGGGTCACCGGCACGCTGGTCCTCGCGCTTCCCGCGGTCGTGACGTGGGCGGGCGGCCTGCATCCGCCGGCGCTCCCGGCGGTGCTGATCTTCGGCGCCGGGGTGCTGTCCGCGGCGATCCTGCTGATGTGGGCGGCGGAGACGGCCCAGGCGGACATGCCCGGAGCGCTCGCCGTCGCGCTGCTGGCGCTGGCCGCGGTCCTGCCGCAGTACGCGCTGGACCTCTACTTCGCGTATGCCGGGGAGACGAAACCGGGTTACACCGCCTACGCGGCGGCCACCATGACGGGCGCGAACCGGCTGCTCGTCGGCGTCGGCTGGGCACTGGTCGTGCTGGCGTTCGCGCTGGGCGTGCGGCGGCTGAGCGGACGTTCCGGCGGCGGCTCCGGCAGGCACGCGGCACGCGGAACGGGACGGCGCACCGTCCGGCTCGCCGCGCGGCACCGCACCGAGCTGGGCTTTCTGGCGCTCGCCGCCGTCCTCGGCTTCATCCCGGCGCTGACCGGGGAGATCGGCTGGTACATCGCGGTCGTGCTCATCGCCGTGTACGTGGTCTACCTCGTCCGGATCGCACGCGGCGCCCGGGGCGCCACCTGGATGACCGCCGGGGTGCCGGGACGGCTGGTCAGGATGCCGCGGCGGGAGCGCCGGATCGCCGCCGGCGCCGGGTTCGCGGTCGGTGCGGTGATCGTCTACGTGTCCACGGCGCGGTTCGGGGACGCGCTCGTCGGCACCGGGACGTCGCTCGGGGTGGACGAGTTCCTGCTGGTGCAGTGGCTGGCACCGGTGGTGTCCGAGGCGCCGCTGCTGCTCGCGGCGGCCATGCTGGCGTGGCGGCTGCGCGACGCCGACGCGATCGGCGCGCTGCTGTCCGGCAAGGTGAACCAGTGGACGCTGCTGATCGCCCTGCTGCCGTTCGCGTACCGGGTGGGCGGCGGCTCCTGGTCGCTGCCGCTGGACTCCAGGCAGATCGAGGAGGTGCTGCTGACCGCCGCGCAGACCGTCCTCGGGCTCGGCCTCCTCATCGACCTGGTGTTCCGGCGGTGGGAGGCCGCGGTGCTGTTCCTGCTGTTCGCGGTGCAGTTCGTCCTGCCGGGCGAGGACGTCAGGCTGGTCCTGTCGGGCGGGTACCTGGCGATCGGCTTCTCCGTGCTGATCGCGCGGTACCGGGAGCTGGGGGAGGCGATGGAGACCGTCGTCCGGCCGCGCCGGCGGGGCGGCTAGCCGAAGAAGCCGTCGGCGATCAGTTCGGGCAGGACGGCGTCCGCGTGCGCGCGGACCTCGGCCGGGTCCATGCCGGTGAGCTGGGCGATGGCGTCGAGGAGCGGGGCGAGGGGCAGGGTGCCGTCGCAGACGCCCGCGAGCCCGGCCTCGACCGTCCCGACGCCGGCCGCGCGGCGCAGCCGCCCGGTCTGGCGGAGCACGATCCGCTCGGGGTCCTCGGCGCCGGGCGGGCCCAGCTGTTCCTGGATCAGGCCGGGGGCGGCGGCCAAGGTCTGTCCACAGGCTGTGGAAAACTCCGCGCCCTTCGCGAGGCCGTCCAGGATGTCCGCTACGTAGGCCCCGACGGGCTGCTCGACGGCGTGCCGGAGGTCCTCGATCCGGACGGCCGGACGCTCGCTGCGCCGCAGGGTGATCCAGCCGAACCCGATGCCGGTGACGCCCATTCGCTCGAAGTGATCGAGCCACGCCGCGTACCGCGCCCGGTACTCCGGGGTCCCGGCCTCGCAGGAATCGCGCAGCCACAACTCGGCATATTCCGCGGGATCCTGGACGTCCCGCTGGACGATCCACGCGTCGCACCCGGCCACCCAGGAGCCGACGCGCTCGTCCCACGGGACCCCGTCCAGGTGCAGCCAATTGGCCAGGAGCTGGCAGTATCCGCCGTCGGTCAGGTGCCGGGGCGCCTCCTGGACGAGGCGCCGGCAGAAGTCGTCGCCCGGCAGCCCCGACTCGCGGTAGGTGAACCGCGGCCCCCCGGACGGCGCGACCACGAACGGCGGATTGGACACGATCAGATCGAACCGGCGGTCCCGGACGGGCTCCAGCAGCGACCCGCGGAGCAGTTCGGCGCCGTCCATCCCGGAGAGCGTGAAGCTCATCGCGGCGAGCTCCAGCGCCCGCGGACCGACGTCCGTCGCGGTGATCCGCCCGGCCGGTGAGCGCCCCGCCATATGCACCGCCTGGACGCCGCATCCCGTCCCGAGATCCAGCATGTTATCCACAGCCCTGTGGACAACCAGCCGGGCCAGATTCCCGGACGCCCCGCCCGCGCCCACCACGTGATCGGCCGCCGGAACGCTCCCCGACCCCGGCCGCACCGTCAGATCGGACACGACGTACCCCGCATGCCCCGCGCCGCTCACCGCCTCCAGCGGCTCGACGCGCAACCGCGCCCGCACCTCCCCGCCCGACACCTCGGCGAGCCCGGCGGCCACCAGCTCGTCCACCCCGCCCGCCGACTCGACCGCCGCCTCGACCGCAGCCTCGGCCACGGGCACCTGCAACCAGAACAGCCGCGTCAGCACCTCAAGCGCCGACCCGCCGCCGGTCGCCCGCAGCGCCGGCACGATCTCGTCCCGCGCCAGCGCCCCGCCCGCGACCGGGCCGAGCAGCTCCCGCACCCCCGCGACGGTGTAGTCCGCCTTCAGCAGGACGTCACGGACACGAAGCAGAACCTCCCGAAGACCACCCACGCCCCCATCCTCCCGCGTGGTCACTTGAGGTAGATCTTGAAGCCCTCGGTCAGGGCATCGGCTATGCGCTGGCGGAACGGCGCGCTGGCGAACTTGGCCGCGTCCCCCTTGTTGCGCATGTTCCCGCACTCGATGAAGACCTTGGGGACCCGCGACAGGTTGAGACCGCCGAGGTCGTCGCGCCGGTCGCGGCCGTCCTCGCCGAGGTAGTTGGAGTAGGGCATGCCGGTGCCCTCGCGGTAGGCGTCGCGGAGGGCCTTGCCCAGTTCGTGGGAGCCCGGCACCATCCCGGCGTTGTCGCCGATCGAGGTCGGTTCGATGATGTGGAAGCCGTGGGCGGACGCGCGCGCGTTGCCGTCGGCGTGGATCGAGACGGCGGCGTCCGCGTCCAGCCGGTTCGCGATCGCGGCCCGCTCGGTGATGCACGGGCCGACGCCCTTGTCGTCCTTGCGCGTCAGCGTGACCTCGGCGCCCTCGGCGCGCAGCAGCTTCGCGAGGCGCTTGGCGACGTCCCAGGTGAAGGCGTGCTCGGGGTAGCCGTCATTGGACGCGGTGCCGGTCGTGTCGCACGCCTTGCTGCCGTTGCCGATCCGGACCTTCTTGTTGATCTCCTCGGGGTGGTCGGCGTTCCCCCCGTTGTGCCCGGGGTCGATGACGATGACCTTGCCGTCCAGGGCCGGCGCGTCGTTCCGGGCGGCCGCGGGCGTCCGGTCCTGCTCGGCGGGCGCTCCCGCCCGCGGCGGGTTGACCGGCGCGCTCGCGCCGTCGGACGCACCGGAGGATCCCCCGCACGCGGTGAGCGCGCCGAGACACAGCGCGATACCGGCGACCCACGGGCCACCTCGATGGACTCGCACTGGCGGTCTTCCTCCGTGACGGGTTCGTTATGGACCCACACAGTTTGCACGCCGCCGCCGCTTCGTCAAACGAACTCCGGTAAACCGGTGTCAGCCGAGGGGGTCCTCCTTGCCGAGCAGGGCGGCCAGTGCGCGCGCCTCGTCCGCGTCCAGGCCGAGCACCACGCGGGGCCGGCCCCACGGGTGGTCGATCGAATGGGCGACGTAGCTGGCGACGGACTCCGAGACCTCCTCGGCCAGGCCGCGAGCGTGGCGCCACTCCGACCACGCGCGCTCCAATTCGCTCGCCGCGCGCTGCGCGCACGACACCAGTTCCGGGTCACGCACGGGACCCACCCCCCTGATGGACATGTCCTTCCCCTTGCCCGCGCGGCGGTGTCCCCGGTCCGGGCGGCCTCCCCCGAGGCCGCCCGGACGGTACCGCCGGACGCTGCGTCCCATTAACCCGCCGGCGGGGCGGCACGGGCCGGCGAATGCGGCAGTCTTGGCCGGCCCCTTACCCGGTGCACACCGGATCGAGGCACGATCGGCCGTTTCCGTTCCCCGGACATGACCGGGCACGGCGGGAAGGCGAGGATTGGCGGGAGCGAGATGTGAGGGCGGGGGGA